>CAYLNH010000056.1:8941-31700 GCA_964384625.1 uncultured Lentisphaerales bacterium | reverse complement strand
GCGACTCTTGAAAGTCTCTCAAAATGTGAAGTTATTTCCGCGCGGACCCTTAGTCAATCCCCTCCCCAAATACAAATGGAATTCAGAATGGCGACCAATCGCCTGCCGGCAGTCGCGTGCACTCCGAGACGTAGCGCGGGCCTCTGCACCGCGTTCCTCCTGCGACCGGGCCGGAGAAGTCGCGGGACAGAGGCCCGCGCTATGTGACGGAACCGGAATCAACATGGTCAATAACCAGGTTGCTCTGCTTCTCGCACTCCTCATTCGTCATCCCCGGCTTAATCAGCACCGTCCGCAATCACATCTTTCTGCTGATCCTGAGGGAACCTTTCGGTATTTTTTCTGTCTACAAATATACTGACTATGGACATTTTGGCATGAACCAGAAAAGAACCAGGCCGGATCCGTTTCTGAATAACAGCCCGAGTGCCCGGGTTGACCGGCATCTGCGGCAATGGATCCACGACGGCCGACTGCCGCCCGGCAACTTCCTACAGTCGGAGGAGGCACTGCGCCAGCAGTTCGGCGTCTCGCGCACGACGGTCCGCAAGGTGCTGCAGCAGCTGGAGGACGACGGGCTGGTGGAGTTTCGCGGGAAACGCCGGATTGTCGCGGCGGAACTGGAGCCCAACGGCGATTTGTTCTCCGAGACCATTGCCCTGCTTGGCTCGAGCCATCACGTTACCCGCGGTCTCGGTGCTCCGGGCTGGTCGCACTTCACGTTTTCCGGGGTGGTCGACGCCGTCCAGGATGCGGGTCTGCACGTCCTGTCGCTGAACAGCGACAAGGTGAAAGGCAAACGTATCCACCGCCTGCTGTCGCAGCGTCCCTGCGGCGCCATCCTCTTCCAGGAACGTTTTTCCGACCACGAGATTCGGCAACTGGCCCAGGCGTTCAAGCGCACCGATATCCCGCTGGTGGCTCATCGCGACGGCGAGTCCGTTGCCGCCATCGACACCGTTGTCTCCGACCACGAAGAAGGCGCCTACCTGCTGACTCGCGAACTGATCCGCGCCGGCTGCCGCCGTATCCTGCGGTATTGGGCGTCGGAGGCGGACAATCCGGACCGATCCTGGTGGCAACGCGGCCGCGAACGCGGCTACGTACGCGCGCTGGAGGAAGCCGGGCTCTCCCCCCTGCCCCTGCTCGAAGCCAATCACAAAGGGGTCTACGTCAAAGACCAGGGCACCTTCGACTTCAATGCCCGTCAGCATGCCGGCATCCTGATGCCGTATTTCGACGGCAAACAGAACGTCGACGCCATTATGGCCCTGTCCGACGGCAACCTGCCGACGTTGGCGGCCGGCTGCAAACACCTTGGTATCGATCCCAACACCGACGTCAAACTGGTGGGCTACGACAACTACTATGCCGACGCGCCGGAGTTGGCATATTACGCGTTCGAACCATTCGCCACCATCGACAAGAACAATACCGAGTTGGGCCGTGAGTTGTACGCGCTGCTGGCCGACCGCGTTGCCGGCAAGCTGCCTGAAGAACCGCAACACCGAAAAGTGAAGCCGACCCTGATCCTGCCGGGCAAGCACAACGAAGTGGCGCGATGAGCCCCGCCGTCAACATTCCGGTTACCGCGGCGAGGCATTCTTGCCTCGCTCCTTCCTCCAAACCTAAAAACAGAAATACCACATGCCTACAACGTTAACCCTGAAAAACGGGATCGAACTGGACCTGCTGTTCGACGGCAAAGCGTTTGCCGGTATCGGCGAGGTCCGCTGCGGTGAAACCAAACTGCGCCGCGGCCGCCGACCGCTGTTCATCGAAATCCGCAACCCCTACGGCGTGGAACTCTGCGACTACCGGCTGATCGCGACACAGCAGACCAAGCGCCGCGTCAAGCTGACCTTCAGCGCCAAAGCCAGAGCCGGCGGCCCGATGGAATGGCAACTGCACGAGTGTCGGCGCGCCTACAACACCGCCGACTGGGCGGCCCGGCCCAAGCCGCTGAAGAACACCGAACTGGTTCTGATCCTGAAACCGAAATCGCGCCGGATCGGCAACGAACGGTTCACCGGCTTTTCCTATCAGTACCGTTACCAAAGCTCGGATGTCCCGATCTACATGATCCTCGATCGCGGCACCTGGGAACCGGGCGCCCGAGCGATCGGCAACGAGGTCTGGTTTCGCAGCACCTTCGCCCCGAGCATCTACAAGGCGCGGTCGACGGACGAGTACTACTCCACCGAATGGTATCACCCGGGCTGCGACAACCCGAACATCTTCCAGTTCCTGCCGCTGCAGACGGACTGCCAGGGATTCACCATGACCACCGGCAGCAAGGGGGTCCTGCTGACCTGGCCGAACAAAGTCGCCCATGTCCGAACGTTGCTGGAAAAACAACGCGGCAGCAACGAAATCGCCCACTTCCACGAGCACTGTGATGATCTTGGCTACGCCCTGAAGACAGCTCCCGTCGAAGTACTCTTCGCACCCGGCAAACGCACGCCGACGCAAAACGCCAATCTCCACGGCGCCATGACGGAACTGGTCAGCGACACACTGCATCGCGAGATCGGCTTCCGGCGCGAACGCGTGAATACCTATGGCCAGATCGAGGAATGGGAGGACGCGGATCTGGACCGCTACCGCCGGCTCGGCCTGCCCAAACTGCTCGATGCCGGCATGAAGACCATCGGCCTGGCCAACCATTTTGAAAACAACATGAACGTCTACGGCATCAGCAACATGTGCTGCACCGTCGACTACAAGGTGGCGGAATCCGTCGGCGAGAAGAAGCTGAAACGCTTCTGTGACGCGGCGAAGAAGGCCGGCGCCAAAGTGGAGATGTGGGGCAACACGTCGGTGGCCACCACAACGCTGATGGCCGCCAAGCGCAACGGCCGCAAGAAGCGCCTTGACTTCCTGCCGCTGCGCGGCTCGATCATGGAGGCGCTGGCTCAGGCGGAAGAGCCGTTCATCAAGAACACCTTCGGCGCCCACGAGGCCGACCACTACACCCCGGTATTCGCCTGCATGAACCTGCGCGATCCGGTCGTACAGGACTACTGGATGAACGCCTGGCAGGACGCCCATGACCGCATCGGGCTGGAAGGCATCTTTCTGGACAGCTCTTTCAACCTGTCCAGCGACAAGTTTCATTATCGCTTCAACAGCGGCAGTTCCCGCGGCGGCGTGACCGCCGACCAGACCGACCAGCTGGGCAACCAACGACCGGCGAAACGGCCGGAAGGCCACATTCTTTCGCAGTACCTGGCGCACCTGGAACTGATGGCGAAGATGCAGCAGGCCGGTTACGTCTACTGCAACGAAGACAGCGGTGTCTTCGGCCTGCATCGCCATGGTCCCGGCCTGGAGAAACGTCTCGACAACCTGTTCATGTGGCAGGACCATATCGCCGGCTTTGACCCGGAAGCCGTCGAAGCCGCCGGCGCCGATCCCGACGACGTCTTCTTCCAGGGACTCGCCTACCGCGTCATGTGGATGCTGCGCTGGGACATCCGCCGCGATCGTCTGACCTTCTCCCACGACGGCAAGGCGCGGAAACAGAAACCGCGGAAATGGCACTATCAGGTCTGGCAGGCTTACAACCGGGTCGTCGACACCATGAACCAGCGCACCATCCTTGATGACGGCAAAGGGGTCCTGTATCGCGACGGCAGGCAGCAGGCCCTGTGGGCCTTTCGCGACTTCGAACTGCCGCTACAGGGAGAACGCACGGTTCACGACATCCTCCGGGAGAAGGCGGACAGGACCCGGACAATTAAGGCCCGGAAGCACCGGGTATATAGGATCGAATAGGGCTGGGGAGCACGCCGAAGCCGGGAGAGAAACACCAGAATCCCAATAAAGAGGCCAGTATGAACCGGAGAATCACAACGGCAATCGCGCTCTGGGCAGCCCTGGTGGGGGCTGCCGTCGGCGGCGAGACCTGGATCTACCTGGTCGACGCCAGATACCAGGCGCCGCTCGAGTTCCTGCGGAAGACTGTGAAAGAGAAGAGTCTCGATCAGGTCGTCCACTATGACATCCCCGGCAAAGTCTATATCGACAACCAACCCCGGGCCTACAGCCAGTACGGCGAGAAAAAATCACTGCTCGGCGATGACGACGACGATGTTGCCGGCATGGCCGAACTGGAAGCCGACCTCGGCACCGACGGCCCGGCGAAATCAGCGGTCAAGAGCGACGCCCGGACCAAGGTCGAAGGCGGCACCGGCGTCCGCACACTGATCGCCGCCGGACTGGCGGACGGCAAGCACCTCCTGCATCCCGGCGAAATCCGGTTCACTGTGCACAACGGTGAGATCCAGAAGCACCCGAGCTTCGTCAAGACCGGGCCGTCATCCTACAATCTGCTGTGTCACGCTGTCGACCTGAATATCTATCCGGCCGGCAGCCGGGACGGAACAAAGGTAACAATCTTCAGCGGCAAACACATCGTGCACCAGCGCGTGCTGTACAAGAAACAGCCGAAGATCCTCCGCATCTATCTGCCGGCCTCGACCAGGGGCTATCGCGTTGCCGTAGCCAACCAGGGGACATTCTCATTCGCAGTCAGCGACACCGGCGTGCAGCTTCTCGGCGAACCGCAATTGCAGGCCGGCTATATCGTCCGCGAGGAAAACTTCGCCATCGGCCTGAAGCAGCTGCGTTCGCCGCAACCGGCGGAGCGGGTAACCATCAAGGGGGCCGAACTCTATCTGTTTACCGACCGCTGTCGCCAAACGTTCATGGAAGGCGAACGCGTCCAATTTTCGGTCCGCGCCTTCGGCCCGGCCGCCGCGGGCGATGTTGCCGTACAGTTACGCGACGGCAAGGAGGTCCTGGACCTGGGCCGCCTGCCCCTGGACGTCGCCGGCAAGACGGCTTCGGCCGAACTGGAATTGGACACCGCCCTGCTCCGCCCCGGCGAATACCAACTGCAGGCGCACGCCGGCAAGACGAAATCCAACCCGTTCCGACTGGTCATAACCCGGGCGATCCCCAAGACCAACATGAAGATCATCGGTCACGGCAAATGGAGCGGCGGCAGCTACCCGCTGGACAAACTCGAGACCCTGGCCGCCTGCGGCTTCAACCAACTCACGCACGGCGGCGCCGACAGCCACGGCTGCAACCTGACCAACCCGCGCGCCACCGGCCTCGGCTGGTACATGCGCAAAGAAATCCCGACCGACGGCGACCGTTTCAAGGATTACCGGGGCGCCAATACGCCGCCGGAAATGCTCGAGGTACCCCACTCGCATCAGACCGCCGCCGAGTTCATGCTGCGGCACGGCATCGAACAGAAACCGATCTCCGGCGTCCACCTGATCCTCTATTTCAATGTCGGCAACTACTGGCTTGATCACGCCTACAACACCTATCAGACTACGCAGCACCTGGTCCAGGAATGGCGGCGGTTCCCGAACTTTACCGGTCTGGTCTATTGCAGTGGCGACGGCATGACGCCCGCCACCATGGGCAAGGTCTGGGCCACCGCCGGCGTTGCCAATTTCGATATCATCCACGGCGACCGTCTGAAAAAACTGCAGGAGGTGTTTAAAGCCAAAGTCGGGGACATCGAGGTCGATAATGCCGCCACCGAAAAAGAATTTGCCCGCATCG
The DNA here is from genome assembly GCA_964384625.1 of uncultured Lentisphaerales bacterium. Lineage (GTDB taxonomy): Bacteria > Verrucomicrobiota > Lentisphaeria > JABSQK01 > JABSQK01 > CAYLNH01. Next base: position 26,114 of record CAYLNH010000056.1, on the reverse strand, counting down.
GCTCGCAGATGGACGGCGCCATCGGTTTCGGCGTCGGCATGGAGTTCAAGGACCGCGTCAAGGGCGACGACGGCAAGCGCGTTGAATGGTACCGCTGGATCAACGACCTCTACCCGCGCGCCTACCGCAATCACCGCGAAGCGCTTCGGGCGATTGTGCCGGACGCCACCTTGACCGGCGGCAGCAGTTGGGGCTGGGGCATCAAGGGCGGCATGCACGCGCCCATGCTCTATAAGGATTCCGACTGGGTCAACAACGATCAGCACGGCGACTTCGGCACCTTGGCCTTTCACAACATCACCGAGTCCGATTACATCGCCATGCGGCTGGATCGCCCGCGGGCCCGCACCCGTGAGATGATCGATTTAATCTCTCAAAGCTGGATCCCGACCGGCTACAAGCTGTTTCTGCAGGCGCTGTCCCGGAACCCCGTCGGTATCGGCGTCTACAACATGCACAACGGCAATGCCATGGCCGGCTCCTGGGGCGAACAGAAAGAACGCAGCGAGGCCCTCGCGGCCATCGCCGACCTGGCCACGCGTTTCGGCGACGTCTATATGGAACTCGACCGCAAGGACGAAATTGCCGTTATCGCTTCGTTCCGCCAGGGGGTCCTCGGCGGGCAATCCGTCAAACAGCTTAACGGCGCCCACTACATCACACAGAAAGCCGGCTACCAGGCCACGATGATTACTGAAGCGTACTGCCTGAAGCACCCGGAAGACCTGCACCAACGCTACCGCGGCCTGTACCTGGTCAACATGACCAAGCCGCTGCCGCCCCGGTTCAAGGAGGTCCTGACCCAGTTCCGTCGGCAGGGCGGCCTGCTCGTCGGCGACCAGGCGTCGACCGCCGCCATCGACGATCTGGTGGTTGTGCCCGGCTACGAAATGCGCGGCAGCAACATGAACGACCACTGGCAAATCGAAACCGATACACGACCACTGGCCAAGCAGTTCCGTCAAGCTGTGCAGCCGAAACTGCAGTCGTTCTTCAGCACGAGCAAGCCTTTCGATTTCAACTTCATCCGCAGCATCGACGGCGATCTTGAATACTGGGTTGCGTTCAACGACGCCAAAGACGCCGCCACCGGCAAAGAGAACGGCGTCTTCTCGCAGTTCACCTACCAGGGCGGCACCACCATGGTGACCGCACAAAAGAAGGGTGTGCTCTATGACGGCCTGCGGCGACAGACCGTAAGGACAACACCGGCGGAAACGGGCATCCGGTTCGAGAGCGACATGCGATACTTCCCCGGCACCGTCTACGTCCTGGCCGAGCGCCCGATTGCGACTCTGACGGTCGAGCACTCCAAGCAGGTCCGACAAGGCGAACTCCTGCAACTGCAGACAGCCGCGCTGGACCCGAAACAAAGGGCCTTTACCGGGCACTTGCCGGTGGAGTTTGTGATCACCGATCCCAACGGCAAGCAGCGCTATCATCTGTTCCGCCGGAGCAACGAAACCGTCAAACTGAAAGTCGCCGGGAACGACACCCCGGGCAACTGGCGGGTCAAGGCCGTCGAACAGGTGACCGGACTGACTGCGGAAAGCAGTTTTACCGTTGTGCCCAAGCAGCAGAAGCCGCGGCTGCGTAAGCTGCAGGACATGGTTCTCGACGCCGACTCCGTGTATGATCTGGTCAAACAGAAGGAAGTCGAGATCGTCATCTACCCCGACCAGCTGGCCGGTTGCGACGCGATCGCGGCCAAGCTGGAGAAGGACCTCCTGGCCCAGGGCGTCAAGGTGAGCCGCCGCGTCGTCTGGCCGTCGCTGCATCGCTATTATCCGACGCAATGGTTCTACGAAACCGTCGAAGACCTGGAGCCGCGCGAAGCCGTGCTGAACGGCGAGATGGTCGGCCATCGCGTCACCGGGAAGAACCACAAGGGGCACTACATTAAGGGCCAACAGGGGGAGTACGCCTTCTACAGCAAACACACCGCGACCGCGGGTACGCTCTACTACAAGAACGTGATCCTTCTTGGCCGGCGCGACGGCGCCTCGAATCCGATGCTCAATCTGATTCAACGCTCGCGGATGATGCTCCGCAATCCCTCGCCCAGTTTCCCGGCGCGCGGTCAAGGTATGGTCGGCTACGCCTGGGGACCGTTCCACTACAGCCACGATGCCGTTGTCGTTTACGGCGCCGACGAAGCCGGGCTGCGGAAAGCCGCGAAATCACTGGTGCAACTGGTAAGCGGCAAGCGACCGGAACGCGCGTATATGCCGCGACCCGTCGTGCAGGGCCGGGAGAACGGGCAGGTCTATGCCTCCATGGTCGACGCCGTCGCCGTTCAGAAGACCACCGCCCGCGGCACCGAACGCGATCGAAAGTCGCTGATGCCCCCGGTGTACGACCGCGCCATCGCCGACGTCAAACAGGATGCCGCCGGCCGCGTCTTGATCAAGCAACTCCTGCAGGAAGACCAGAGCGGTCCGGACCTGGTGGCGATCGACCTGAAGTCCGGCGAGGCCAGGCAATATGTGCTCGACTGCGATCTGTCGCAATTCGAACGCATGCTCTCGGATGAACTGCCTATGGGGCGCATCCCGGCGCCGCTGCATCATCATCTCGGCAACGACCATCTCTTGCCGATTGCCGGCGGCCTCGGCCGCGTCGGGCCGCAGGGCGAAGTGCGCTGGTTCTACGATCCATACCCGAAGCCGAAAGAATACGATGAAGCCAAGTATCCGCGCCGGTGCAAGATCATGCAGCTTTCGGCCGATCGCAAATGGGTGCTGGCCGGGTTCTACAACTCGACGCCGGCCGCCGGGCACGGCACGGCCGTTGTCAACGCCGGCGTGCTGGTATGGCTCAATACGAAGACCGGCAAACCAGCCGCGCGCTTCCCGCGCTATCTCGCCAGCCGTATTCATCTGGCTCCCGACGGCTCACGAGCACTGATCCTCGACGATGTCTGCTACGGCAGCCTGGGGCATCGGGATTGGTATCGGCCGGTACTGAACCCACATGAGAATTTCGTCCTGTCCGCCTTCAGCCGCAACGGCAAAGAACTGTGCCACTTCCCGTTTGAACACGGCAAGGCCGACAAATTGCAGGTGGACCCCGGCATCACGCTGGCGCTCGCATCGTTTACCGACGGCCGCCGTAATGTCACGGTCTACGATCTGAAGACCGGTAAATCCACGACCGTTGCGCATCCCCGGGTTGACGTCGGCATTGCCGTAGCCCCCGACGGCAAGTTTGGCGTCATCACCTACACCGACGGGCTGGTTCGTTGGGTCGACCGCCACGGAAAGACGCTAAGCGAAAACAGATTGCCGGCGCCGGGCGTGCCGATCGTTGATGCCGCCGGCAACGTCTTCGTCGCGGCACACAATGCCAAGCTGTACCGCCTGCCCAAGGACGCAGAAAACACTGTGGCAGTCGACTTCGGCAAAGCCTCCGTGGTCAAGCCGGATCGGCAGCCGGACACGATCATGCCCGGCCTGATCGAGCCGCAACGGCCGTGGTGGCAGCAACTGCCGAAAGATGTGACAGCGCTGACTTTGCCCAAGGCCCCCTACCCCAACGCCAAAACCGTTGCGGGCGAAGAATCCGTCAGCGTCCGCGTCCCGCCGATGAAGCAGGAGGACCTCCTGCTGTTTGCCGTTACGTACAAAGTAGAACAGCCGCAAGACCGACTCGAGGTCGACCTGCGAATCAAAGACCGCACCCATCGGTTGTTCTATCCCTACCTGGCGCAGCCCAAGGCCATCGGCATCCCGATACGCTCGGATGAACCGGGCCCCGTGAAGATCACCTTTCGCTGTCCGGGCGGCGTTCGCTTGAGCGCCGGCAAACTGCGGCACATCAAGCTCGGCGCCTTGGGCAACGCCGCCTACAGCCCGGCCACCGCCGGCAGCCAGGTGGAGAACGCCGGCGTCCCACGCGTGTTCGTCTACAACGTCATGGGGCAATTGGGCGATCCCCGTTGCGAACAACTCGTGTACGGCTTCACAGTGCCGAGACTCAAGCGCGGCCAGGAACTCCCGACATTTCCTCCGGGCGTCACGCGAAAATCCAAGACGAATCCCAACAGCTACGTCGACGGCAAGCCGTATTCCGGCACGCCCCTGTATCCGACGGTCTATCCGCTGGGACAACCGAGCAAAGGCCAGGCCCAACCGAATCTGCGCAGTGCCCAGATCCTGATCGAATACCAGAAACCGCGCACCATCCGCGGAGTCGGCATCTGGGAACACCCCGGCGCCGAACCGGTTGCCGCTTACGCCCTCGAGGCCTGTGACAAGTACGAGATGAGCAAGAAACTGAATCGCGTCCTCGAAGGCAACTGGCGCCTGATTGCCGCGGGCCGCGGCAATCTCGACTACTTCCATGCGAAGTTTTTCAAACCGCACAAAGCCAAGGTCTGGCGCTTCACCGTCATCGCCACGCCGGCCACCGTCCAGCGCATCGCCGAACTCGAACTGTACCAGGACGCCATTGACGGCCTGGACAGTATCCTGTCCGACGACCTGGACCTTGACTGACAATTTTCTCTCAACCCATATCCAGGAGCTTTCTATGTCGAATACCGACCGGATCCTGCCGGCTTTGTTCCTGCTTTCAGTTGCCGCGTTTTGTTTCAGCCAGGACGTTGGCGCACCAACCGGTGCGGCACGCCGCGAACTCGGCGAACCCTATGAAAATCCGCTCCACCAGAAGGTCCGTTTCGGGCGGCGCTCATATTACCTGACACCTTGGCGGAGCTACATGGACACCTGGCCGGCATCGCGCTTTCTGGAGTGCCTGGGGATTGTCTGCAACGGCATCAAACCGGCGGAGGCAGATGCCCTGGCTCAGGTATTCAGCGAAGCCGGAATCCGGGCGGCCCGCGTCGAGATCGGCTGGGGCAGTTTCAATTACGACAATCCCGGTGAACTGCACCCGAACGCCGAGAAGAAAGTGCGTCCGCTGCTGACGGCGCTGGGCAAACACGGCGTGCGGCCGTTGATCCTGCTGAACGCCAACTCCGGCTGGCCCTGCCCGATCAAAAGCAACCGGCCGAAACTCCTGCAAAACGCGCCGAAAGGCGCCGGCGAGGTCATCATCAACAGCAGTAAAGGCATCAAACCGTTCTACTCGGGGCTGAAGGGACAGGCCTATCAGATCGCGTTTCCACGAATTGTGAAGATCGAGAAGCTCGCCGAGAAACGCTACAAGTGCACGTTGTCGGCGCCGTTGAACCGGGAACTGCGCGCCGGTTCAATCTGGGTCATGACCCAACGCTATCAGCCCTTTGCCGGCGCCGTGTTCGCCGACGGCACCCCGAACCCGGCCGCGAAAGAGACGCTGGAGGGGTGGATGCTTTATGTGAAGGGCATCTGCGATCTGGCCAAATCCTGTCTGGGAACCGAAGGTAAGGATGATGCCGGTTTCGATCTGGAAGTCTGGAATGAATACACCTTCGGCAGCCAGTTCCTGCAGGACCGGAACTACTATGAACCGGATCGCAAGTTTAAAGAACCGATCACCTATGAGAACCACGGCATAGCGCGTAAGGGACACGAGATCATCCTGCCGATGACGATCGACTGGACCCGGGACCCGCGGAACAACTGCCCGGGCGTCAAAGTGATCAGCGGCTTCGCCAATCAACGGCCGTGGGAGAGCGGCAGCGGCATGTGGCCGGGACAGGCCGGTTTCAGCCGACACTACTACACCGGCACCAACCAGCGCGTCATCTCAGCGGATACCCTCAAGGGGCGCAACGCCAAAAGCGGGCCCCTGAACGCCCTCGGCAAGCCGGACGGCACCCCGGACAAGAAAGACTGGCACACCGTCATCCCCGGAACCTACTTTGTCCCCAGGCACACCATCAGTCTGCCGGAATACTGGCATTACGCCTACCAGACCGAATTCATGACGCGCGACATCCAGCCGTTCCCCGGACCGTGGAGCCACCACCATCGCTACAGCCATCCCGGTACCGGCCGGCCGGCGGAGGTGTGGAAAACTGAAACCAACTATTACCGCGCCCCCTTCGGCGGCCGCCTGCGACAGGACCACAAGGCCGACCGCGACAGCGCCGCATACAAGAACATCATGATGTTCATCGCCGCCAAGGGACTCCTGCGCATGTACACGATGGACAGCCACAAAGGCATTCAGACCATCACCGTCTACAACGCCAAAGGGAAGATCGATCACTTCCGCACGCTTGGGCCGGAGCTCAATGACAAACTCAAGGAAGCCGGCTACCAACTTACCCCGCAGGTGCGCGCGGCAATCGGATTGCCCCTGCAGATGCTCAAACGCGTGGTGGACCGACTCAAAACCGGCGAACCCATCACAGAAGCCCGGCCGCTGGAGGTGAGCAAACTGGTGGAACTGAAACCGCGTCTCGTGCACAAAGGCGACGGCACTCCCGCGCATCCGGACCGTACCCATGTCGATGACTTCGCGGTACTACCTTTTCAAATGGCTGCCGACAAGTTCATGATCGCCTACTACGTCGTCACCCGCAATGCCGTGCACGAATGGGACAAGACCAAGGGCCCGCTCGATCCGGCGCGCTACACGATGCCGACCCAGCAGTTCGAAGTGACCCTGCATAATGTTCGCGGCACCGACGCCGTCGTCTCCGCCTGGGACCCCATGACCGACAAGGAAGTCCCGGTCGCGACCGTCGCCGCCGCCGACAATTCCCTCACCGTCCGTGTCGACAGCCTGGATTACCCGCGCTTCCTGACGATTCAGGAACGGCAGCCCGGGCCGTTACTGTCGAATGTCACCTTGAAAGCCGTGGACAACGGCACGGAGTTGTCCTTCACCGGCAACGTCGACGGCACTGTCAGGATCACGCACGGCCCCCATCCGAAGCGCCTGCCGGTGTCGCTGATCGGCGTGTACAAGAACGGCGCACTGCTGGGCGAGTACTTCAGCGGTACGCGGCTTGAGCAACTCGTCTGTCGCCGTATGGACGCCGCGATCGATTTCAAGTTCGGCGGCGACGGCCCCGTCCCGGGTATCGGGCGTAACAACTATTCCGTCCGCTGGACCGGCACAGTCACCGCGCCGGCGACCGAAGAATACACTTTCTTTACGCGCGCCGACGACGGCTGTCGCTTGTGGGTCGACGATAAACTACTGATCGACGACTGGGGCCGGCACCGGGTGACCGAGAAGTCCGGCAAGATCAAGCTGGAGGCCGGCAAACGCGTCCCGATCAAAGTCGAGTACAAACAGGGCGGCGGCCGCGCGGCGATGCATCTGCTGTGGCAGAGCGCAACAACGAAAAAGGCTGTCATCCCCGGTCAACACCTCTCGCCGCCCGATCCGAAACCGGCACGCCTAAACACCAGTCAGCCGGCGCCGGTTACTGTACAGGCCAAGAAACCGGCAATCGTGAAACTGCCGGCACTGGCCGCCAACGAGGGCGTACAGTTGGTCTACGAAGCCAACGGCTTGACCGCCCGCTGGCCGCGCTGGCCATACGACGTCAAAGGCGTGCTCCATTTCAGCAAACCGGAGCCCTTCCAGGACAGCGAGCGCCGGGGAATCAATTTGCCGGACCTCGCTGCCGGCAACAAGCCGGCCGACTACGAACTCGCCGCGGCATTCGGCTGGAAAGGCGACAAAACCAACGCTGCGCACGATAGTCCGGACGGCACGTTCCTGGCCCGAATCCAATACATCGAGGGCGACCTGACAGCAGCTCGCGCCGCTCTGCCCGACGCCGCGCCGACAGACACGGTTGAGATCAAGGCGACCACCTGGAATGGACGGCCGGCCTGGCAGATCGACTATCAGATGGACCCGGTCATGCATCCGGGCTTGAAGAAGGTCCGCCAGCAGGTCTTACTGGCGCCGTGTGCCAAAGGCTACGCCCTGCTCCACCTGCAGGCGACACCAGATGCATTCAAAGCGAAAACCGAACGGCTGAATGCGGTCAAGGCAAGTATCGGGTTCGAGTAGCCACCACCAGCGTCCAGACTGGTTTCACCAGCATTCGGTCAGGTCAAGGGCGGCGTGGATTTCTTCAGTTCGCGCGAACTGAAGATGACCCGATAGTCGTCAAGGCCGACGGCAACAGCAATGCGTGCGGCTTCGGCGCAGACCTCGTCACGCGACTGTCCGTGCAGCATCGTATACAGCCGGTAGGGCCAGCGTGCGGAAGCGGGGCGGGCATAGGCGTGAGTGACGCGCGCTTCGGCGGCCAGCTGCCTGCCGACGGGTTCGACCCGGTTGGCGGCTACCTTCCAGACGACCATGCCGTTGGCGCCGTAGCCGACCCGCCGGTGCCGTAGAAACGCCCCCAGTTTGCGAACGAGTCCCGCGGCTTTCAACTGCTGCAGTCGGGCAACCACATCGTCTTCCGTCAATCCAAATCGCGCCGCGACAGCCGCAAAGGGCCGGCTGGTCACGGGCAGATCATCCCGCAAATCGCGAAGGAGCGGCAGGACCATCGGATCAGCGGTCAGCGGTTGTGTCCCGGCTGCAGGTTCCGGCGGCGGTGGCGCCGGCGCGCATGCCCCACCGGTTTTGCCGGACAAACGGAACTGGACGTTGATCTTGAAGACATGCGTCGCCGGCAGGTCGATGAGTTCTTCAACGCCGTCGGCAGCCCGGATCGCGTCGAGCACTTCCTGCCTCCGCCGCTCATGCCGGGCAATGACCGTAAACCAGACGTTGAACTCTGCATCGCGTTCGTAGTTGTGCGTCACTTCCGCGAACGAGTTGATCACCGCAACAACCGCGTCAAGGCGGTCCTGCCGCACGCGCGCCGCGACCAGCGTCGAGACAAATCCGAGCTTGCGGGAATCGGCCGACACACCGAAGCGCCGGATCAGGCCCTCTGCCAGGAGGTCCTTCGTCCGCTGCAGGACCTCCTTCTCGTCAGTTCCCAGGCGTTCGGCCAACACGGCGAAGGGGGTGTTGACGATGGGAAAATCCGTCTGCAGCAGATCCAGAAGCCGGCGGTCGAAATCATCCATCGTCATGATCCTGCCGGATGCGCCGGGGGATATGGACGCAGTAGATCTCTTCAGCCAGGTAGTCGCCGGTGGCGGCATACGAGCGGGCACGGCAGCCGCCGCAGATCTTGAGATACTCGCAGACGCCGCACTTGCCGCCGTAACCGTCCCGATTGCGCAGGTCATTGAAGACGGGCGATTCCGTGTACAGCTTGGCGATATCGAAATCCGCCCGGCGCAGATCGCCGGCGGGCCGCTCGAGGAAGCCGCAGGGCTGCAGGATGCCGCAGTAGGAAACGAAAACAAAGCCCTGACCGCCGAGGCAGCCGCGCGGCGGCCCGCCGCCGGGGCGGCGGCGCCGGGAATCAGCCGGGGGACGCTGGTGGTGGTGCTTTCCGGGGGTACCGGCCGGTTCAATGCCTTTCTGCTTCAGCACCCGGTAATAGTGCGGTGCACAGGTAACCCGAATCGCGATGTCCGCGTCCCGGGTGCGTGCCGCCAGCCACTCCAGTGTCTGCTCATAGTCCGCCGGCGACAGCTCTTTGTCGGCAATCGCCTTGCCGCGACCGGTCGGAACAAGGAAGAACGGGTTGAACACGGTGGCGCCGAGCTGCCGGCTTAACTCCAACAGCGCCGGCAGTTCGTGCACATTGTGCGTGGACACCGTGGTGTTGATCTGGAAGTCCATGCCGGCTTCCTGAAGACAGCGGATCCCCCGCAACGAACCGTCGAAGGCACCGGACACGCCGCGAAAGCTGTCATGCGTTGCCGCTGTCGCTCCGTCCAGACTGATGCTGACGCCTTTAATGCCGGACGCCTTCATCAGCGCGGCATTCTCCGGCGTGATCAATGTGCCGCAGGGCGACATCACCACGCGCAGCCCTAGATCGTTGCCGTAGCGGGCGAGTTCATAGATGTCTTCGCGGTTCATCGGCTCGCCGCCGGTCAGGATGAGAATGGGCTTGGCAAACGCCGCGATGCCCTCGAGGAGCCGCTTGCCTTCGGCGGTCGACAATTCGCCTGCATAGTCGTGATCCCGGGCGGCGCCGCGGCAGTGGCGGCAGTTCAGCGGACACCGGCGCGTGGTTTCCCAGGCGACCAGGTGCAGCGGCGGCGGTTGACGGTTATCGGACATGTCGTCGAAGCTCGCTTGCGGCGCAGCCGCTGTGGAAGTGCGTCAACCTGAAGCCCGAAGAAGGCCGGGAGTACGATCGGGCATGGCGGACCCTGCGCCGACTCAGCGGATTCGAATGTGTCTCTTGGTTATTCATCCCAACAACGCCGCGGCGCGCCGAGCGAAATACGTCAGGATCATGTCGGCGCCGGCGCGTTTGATCGACGTCAGGGTTTCCAGCATGACGCGATCGCCGTCGATCAATCCCTGTGCCGCGGCATTCATGATCATGCTGTACTCCCCGCTGACGTTATAGGCGGCCACCGGCAGAGGGACGTTCTCGCGGACCTCACGGATTATGTCGAGATAGGCCAGTGCCGGTTTGACCATGACGATGTCGGCGCCCTCTTCGATGTCGAGTTCGACTTCATGCCGGGCTTCCCGCCGATTGGCCGGGTCCATCTGATAGCTGCGGCGGTCACCGAACTGCGGGGCGGAGTCGGCGGCATCACGGAACGGTCCATAGTAGGCAGAGGCATACTTGGCGGCATACGACAGGATCGGGATCTGTTCGAATCCGTGGCCGTCAAGCGCCGTGCGGACGGCGCCGACGCGACCGTCCATCATGTCGGACGGCGCCACCACATCGGCGCCGGCCTGCGCGTGCGACACCGCCATGGTTGCCAGCAACTCCAAAGTTGCGTCGTTGTCGACGTCCCCGTTGGTCACGACGCCGCAATGGCCGTGCGAGGTGTACTCACAGAAACAGACATCGGTCATCACCACCAGGTCCGGCACCGCCGCTTTTACGGCGCGCACCGCCGTCTGCACGATGCCGTCAGCCGCGACCCCTTCACTGCCTTGTTCATCTTTGTGTTCCGGGATGCCGAACAGAATCACCGCCGGCAGGCCCAGCGCCGCCAGCGCCGTACACTCCTGCACCAGCTCGTCCACGGACAACTGGTATTGCTCCGGCATCGATTTGATCTCACGGCGGATGCCCTCACCGGGCAAGACGAACAACGGCGCAATCAGATCGTCGACGGCCAGCCGTGTTTCGCGGACCAGCCGCCGCAGGCCTTCGGTGCGGCGCAACCGGCGCTTGCGGACTTCAGGGAATCCCATTATTCAACTCCGATTTCTTCATCTGTCAGATAGCAGGCCGGTTCCTGGGCCCAGACATCGCCGTACACAGCTTCGGCGCGGACCCGGAAGTTGCCGCCGCAGACATCGAGAAAACGGCACTCGGCACAGCGGCCTTTGACGTGTTTTTTCTTTTCTTTCAACCTGGCCATCAGCGGTTCTGAGGTGTCCGTCCAGATCTCGCTGAACGGGCGCTCCCGGACATTGCCGAAACTGTGATGCCGCCAGAACTGGTCGGCATGCACACTGCCGTCCCAACTGACACAGCCGATGCCGACGCCGGAGCTGTTGCCGCCGTTCATCTGCAGCAGCCGCATGACGCTCTCCGCGCGTTTCGTGTTCCCTTCCCGCAGCAGGCGCAGGTATAGATAAACACCATCGCAGTGGTTATCGACGGTCAAGACTTCCTTACTGATGCCGCGGGCGTGGAGGTCGGCGGTTCGGTCGATGATCCGGTCGACGACCTCGCGGGTTCGTCCATGCGTCAGATCGTCTTCCATGATCTTTGTGCCGCGGCCGGCGTACACCAGGTGATAGAAACAGATGCGCGGGATGTCTTCTTTCTCGATGAGATCGAAGATGCCGTCAATCTCCCGGGCGTTGTGTTTGGTGATTGTGAAGCGCAGCCCCACTTTCAGGCCGACGTCCTGACAGGCGTGAATCCCGTCCAGCGCCCGGTTGTAGGCGCCCTTGACGCCGCGGAATCTGTCGTTCGTCGTTTCAAGGCCGTCGAGACTGACGCCGACATACGAGAGTCCGAGGTCTTTGAGGCCGGCGGCGCAATCCTTGTCGATCAGGGTGCCGTTGGTGGAGATAACCGCGCGCATTCCCTTGCCGACAGCGGCCGCGATCAGCTCAAGGAGGTCCTGCCGCAGCAGCGGTTCGCCGCCGGAAAACAGCATGACCGGCGAGCCGAATTCCGCCAGGTCGGCAATCAACGCCTTGCCCTGAGCCGTCGTCAACTCATCCGTGTATTGCTGATCGCGGGAATGCGAATAGCAGTGGACGCAGCGCAGGTTGCAGCGCCGACCGACGTTCCAGACGACGACCGGCCGTTTGTCCTTCGAGAACTGCAGCAGGTGCGACGGCAGCCGGGCGGACTGCCGGCCGTAGCGCAACGCATCCGACGGTTCTACTGTCGCGCAATAGAGTTTTGAGATGCCGATCATTGTCTACTTCTTCTCTCTCAGGTATTCATGGACCGCCTGCACCAGCCCCGGGATATCATGTTGTTCCGCTTCGGCGGCAACCGGGATGCCGAGATCCGTCATGGTTAAACTTGTCACCGGCCCGATGGAAATAGCCGCAAATGCGTCGCCATGCGCGGCGACGAACGCCGGACCAACGCCGTCAGCGAAGAACCTGGCGGTTGACGAACTGGTAAAGGTGACGGCATCGACCTGACCGGTTTTGATGAGATTCCGGAGACCGTCGACATCGAAGTCAGCGGGGACGGTTTTGTAGGCGACGACGTTCGTCACCTCCGCGCCGGCTTCGGCGAGGAGATCCGCCAGTTGCGGGGGGGCAATATCGGCGCGCGGCAGGAGAACCTTACTGCCGTCCAGCTCTTCCACCGCGTTCAACTCGCGGAACAGCGCCTCACCGGTGAAGACCGCCGGCACGAAATCGGGTTTGATCCCGTGCTGCTCCAGCGCCTTGCCGGTTGCCGAACCGATGGCGGCGACCCGGCAGGCGCCGAAGGCCCGGGCATCGCGGCGGCGCACCGCCAACGCATCGAAAACGGCGGCAACACCGTTCGCACTGGTAAACACCACCCAATCCTGCTGCTCCAACGTCTCGACGGCAGCCGCAAGCTCCTGCCGGTTCGCCGGTGGCGTAATGGCGATTACCGGCATTTCGTCGACAGCGGCGCCGAGACGCTGCAGCGCGCGGCTGAGTTTGCTTGCCTGCCGGCGGCTGCGGGTAACCACAACCCGACGCCCGTGCAGCGGCCGCTGCTCGAACCAGCCGAGCCGAGCCGCAAACCGGGTGACGTCGCCAATGATCGTCAAAGCCGGCGGCTTGATTTCGTTCCGGCGCGCCGCGTCAACGATGGTGCCGAGCGTCGCCGACACGGTACGCTGCTGCGGCATGGTGGCCCACTCGACCATACTGACCGGGGTGCTTGCCGACTTGCCGTGCTCGATCAGGGCGGCGGCGATTTCGGGCAGTTTGCGGACGCCCATATAGATCACGATCGTGTTGCTGTCCGCAGCGATCCGGGCCCAGTCCAGTCGGCTGTTCGGCCTGGTCGGATCCTCGCTGCCGGTCAGGAAGGTAACGCCGGATGCATGGCGCCGGTCCGTGAGCGGGATACCGGCGTAAGCCGAGGCGCCGACGGCCGCCGGAATGCCGGGGACAACTTCCACACAGACGCCGTTCTCCAACAAAAACAAGGCCTCCTCGGCGCCCCGACCGAAGACATAACAATCGCCGCCTTTGAGACGCACGACGGTATTGCCCGCCTTCGCTTTTTCGAGCAGCAGGTCGTTGATCGCGGGTTGCTCCAGCGTGTGCCGGCCGGCCTTCTTGCCGACGTAGATGGTCTCCGCCGGCGGCGGCGCGTACTGCAGCAGTTCGCGGTTGGACAGGTAGTCGTAGACGACGACGTCGGCCTGTTCCAGGGCTTCTTTGCCGCGGATCGTAAGCAAGCCCGGATCACCGGGGCCGGCTCCGACCAGAGTGACCATACCGTGACTCATCCGAGCTTCTCCTGGTTCACGGCAAGGACCTCCTTGGCGCCCTGTCGGCAGAGGGCTTGCGCCAGTTGTCGACCAACACTCTGCGGATCCGACTGCGGTCCTGCCGCGGTTGCTTCGAGGAAGGTGGAACCGTCCAGCGACGCGACCATGCCGTGCATAACCATGCGATAGCCGCTGACCAGCTCACAGCGTACGCCGGTGGGCGTGCGGCAGCCGCCGCCGATCGCCAGCAGGAAAGCGCGTTCGGCGCGTACCTGTTTCCAGGTCGGCGTATGCGTCAGTTTGAGCAGCAGGTCCAACAGCTCGAGATTGCCCTGGCGGCATTCGATGGCGACCGCTCCCTGGCCGGCGGCGTAGTACCACTGGTCGGCGGGGAGTGCGGCGGAAATTCGGTGGACGAGGTCGAGCCGTTCCAGGCCGGCGCGCGCCAGAATGAGGGCGTCGTATTGGCCGTCGTCCAGTTTATCGATGCGCGTATCGATGTTGCCGCGGATCGGCAGGATCTGGAGATCCGGCCGCAGGCGCCGCAGTTGGGCGGCGCGCCGCAGGCTGCCCGTGCCGACACGGCTGTTCGGCGGCAGCTCGAGCAGGCCGTTGCCGTCCCGGGAGATGATCACGTCGCCGGCCGCCGCCCGCGGCGGGATGGCGCCGAGCCCGAGGCCCGGCGGCAGTTCAGTCGGGAGGTCCTTGCAGCTGTGTACGGCCAACTGGATGCTGCCGTCCAGCAGCCTGGCTTCGATCTCCCGGGTAAAGAGACCCTTGTCGCCGATCTTCGGCAGAGCGGTGGTCCGATCCCTGTCGCCGCGCGTGACGATGACCTCGTGCCGCACCGGGCGCTCCGGGCAAAGTTCGCGCAACCGGGCACAGACCTGCCGGGTCTGGGCCAGCGCCAGCTGACTGCCGCGCGTACCGACGATCACTTCTCTCATTTCTCGTCGCCCTCCAGGTCGAATACCTTGCGGATGGTCTCGACCCAGAACTCGGAGTTGTCCAGATCCTGGTGCTGCGTATCCTTCAAGTGCCGGATCGGCGCGTGCAGGATCTTGTTCACCAGCCGTTTGCTCATGATCTCCAGCTCTTCGCGGACGTCCGCCGGCAGGTTGCCGGCGCTGCGCTCGACTTCGTCCCGGCGGATCTGCTCGTATTTCTCCAACAGCTCGATCGTGGTCGGTTTGACGGTCAGGGTACGCTGCCAACGCTGAAAGGCCTCCAGCTCTTCCTCGATAATCTGCTCCACCCTGGGGATCTCGTCCCGCCGGCGGTCGTAGCTGGCCGCGACGGTATCCTGGAGGGCGTTGATGTTGTGCACCTGGACGCCATCGAGGCGTTCGACGTCGTGCGCCACGTTGCGGGGAACGCCGACATCGAGGATGTAGAGCGGTCGGCCGCGGCGGTCGGCAAGGCGTTCGCCGGTGATGATCGGCTCGGCGGCGTTGATCGCTGTGACCAGGACATCACACTCGGCCAGCGCCTCGGGCAGCAGTTCGAACCGACACCAATCGCCGTGCAGCGCCTCGGCCAGCACGGCGGCCCGGCGTGCCGTCCGATTGCAGACAGTCAGCTTGCGATAGCCGGTCTTGTACAGGTGCAGGCCCAGCAGCCGCGCCATCTCGCCGGCGCCGACGATCAACGCCCGATGGTCTTGCGGTCTGCCGGTGATTTCACTGATCAACTCGGCCGCTACCCGGCCCACGGAAACGGCGCCGGTGCCGATCTCGGTCTCGGTGCGGGCGCGTTTACCGACCCGGAATGCGGTATGCATCAGTTTGTTGAGGAGGAAACCGTCGGTCCCGCAGCGGTAGGCCAGCCGATAGGCGTCCTTCAACTGGCCGAAAATCTGGGGTTCGCCGACGACCATGGAGTCGAGGCCGGCGGCGACGCGAAAGACATGCCGCGCCGCGTCCAGGTCCTGGCGGACATAGAAGTACGCGGGATCGGGGGCCTTGACGTTCTTGTGCTCACAGAATTGCCGCGCCAGGCGAACCGGCAGCGCCGCCGCCGGTCGCGGCCGCAAGTTGTGCCGTACCAGCAGTTCGGTCCGGTTGCAGGTACTGAGGAGCAGGAGCTCTTCCAACTCCGGTTCTTGCGCCAGTTCGCCGATCGCCGCGGCCGCCTCCGACTCGGTGAAAGCCAGGGCCTCGCGGAACGCCAACGGCGCAGTGTGGTGGCTGGTGCCGATCAGGAGGAGATGCATGTATCCAGACGTTTCTTCAGGTGCTCGCGATTGCCGGCCAGGAACTCCTGCAGCTCCGGGCCGTCGAGAACCTCGTTCATGATTTGTCGGCGCCGTTCCGGCTCGTCAACCGTCGCCAGCAGACGCTCACGAAATGCCCGCAGCGTGCGAAGCAGATCTTCATAGGCCGTTCCAAACTCGCCTTCCAATCGACGCCGCAGACGTTTCGACAGTCCCGGACAGGCCCCCGCAGTCGATACCGCAACAGTCAAATCGCCGCGCCGGACAACGGCCGGGAAGTAGAAGTTGCCCAACTCCGGCACGTCCACGATATTCACGAGACACCCGGATGTCATGCCATCGTCGTGAATCTTTTTGTTGACCGCAGGGGCATTGGTGGCGCCGATCACGAGGAAATAGCCGGCGGCCTCGCCGGGCGCATAGGGACGTTGCCGCCAGGTAAGGGCGCCGTTCGCCGCCCAATCGCGGATCGCCGCGGTCGCTTGCGGCGACACGACGGTCACCACCGCGTCTTCGGCCAGCAGGGCGCGGATCTTGCGCTCCGCCACTGCCCCGCCGCCGACCACCAGACAGGACCGTCCGTTGATTTTTACAAATACGCCGAGCACCGCAGGTCCCTTTCCGTAGATTGCGGAGCCTACTGATACCGTCGGTGCACGGGTTGAGCAAGTTTACGGGCGCATGTCAGTTCTGTAGGTGTTTGCTGCCGGCAATTGATCATACGACCCCAGGCGGTTTACCCGCCTGGTGAAGGAGTTCATTAGTGGCTGCAATCGCCCGAAAAGCGGGGTCGGGGGGCCATCTCCCTCCCTGATGAACTCATTCCCCGGGCCGACGAGCGGCCCGCGGTCTAGTAGCGAGTCGCGAACCGGCAACAGACATTGCATACGCCCACAAGCCCGCCGGTGGCTGGACTGGCGAATGTTCCGGCGCTGTGGGGCGGCTCTTGGCACAACGCGAAGGGATGACCAACAGAACTGGCATGCGCCCCAAGCTTACTGCAACTCCTTCAGAGTTGCCCGCCAGCACCCCATTACCTGGGGTAGGCCTGCCGGCCAACCCCAGGCTGAAAACTGTCACGCCGTTGGCGTGAGGAACA
>CAYLNH010000056.1:0-8841 GCA_964384625.1 uncultured Lentisphaerales bacterium | reverse complement strand
GCCTGCCGGCCAACCCCAGGCTGAAAACTGTCACGCCGTTGGCGTGAGGAACAACAATCAGCGCCTCACCTGATGGGGGCAGGCCCGACGGCCAACCCCAGGCTGAAAACTGTCACGCCGTTGGCGGAAAGAACAATGATTGACGGATGCCGTAGCGCCGTTAGGTTTTGCTGCCGTCCACATGCCAAGCAGAGGAACAGCCCATGTCTTCAGAAGATCTTTTTCGTCGCGCCCTGGAACGTATCCCCGGCGGCGTCAACAGCCCCGTTCGCGCCTTTAACTCCGTCGGCGGCAAGCCCATATATGTGGTCAAAGGTGACGGCGCCGCGATCACTACGGCTGACGGCCGGGAGTTGACGGATTTTTGCGGTTCGTGGGGACCGCTGATCCTGGGGCACGCCCAGCCGGAAGTGGTCGAGGCCGTGACCCGGGCGGCAGCGAATGGGATGACCTTCGGCATCAACACAGCAGTGGAAGTCGAACTTGCTGAGCTGATCTGCGAACTGGTGCCGTCGATCGATATGGTACGGCTGGTGAGTTCCGGCACGGAAGCGACGATGACAGCCCTGCGACTGGCACGGGGTACAACCGGACGAAACAAGATCATCAAGTTCGACGGCTGCTACCACGGCCATAGTGACGGCTTGCTGGCGGCTGCCGGCAGCGGCTTGCTGACCGGCGGCATTTCGTCGTCGGCCGGCGTCTCCGACAAGGTTGTCGAGGATATCCTGCCGGTACCGTACAACGACCTGGCCGCGGTCGATGCCGTGGTTGACGCCTACGGCGCCGACCTGGCGGCGATCATCGTCGAACCGATCGCCGGCAATATGGGGTTGATCCCGCCGGCAGACGGCTTTCTGGCGGGCCTTCGAACCGCCTGTGACCGTTGCGGCGCACTGCTGATCTTCGACGAAGTCATCACCGGTTTCCGTCTGGGGCCGACGACGTACGGGACGCTGGCGGGCATCACACCGGACCTGACGTGTCTCGGCAAGATTGTCGGCGGCGGTATGCCGATCGGTGCGGTCGGCGGCAACCGCGAGGTGATGGCGAATCTGGCGCCGACCGGCGAGGTCTATCAGGCGGGCACGCTGAGCGGCAATCCGGTGGCGGTGGCGGCCGGGCTGACAACTCTGAAGGTTCTGCAGCGCGACAACCCGTACCCCGGTCTGGCCGAACTCGGCGACCGCCTGGCCGCCGGCATCAACGAGATCGGCGCGGGCACGTGCTGCTGCCGCAATCTGGGCGGGGCATTTACCATCTTCTTCGCTGCCGAGCTGCCGGGCGATCTCGCCGCCGTCAAAGCCTGCGACATGGCTGGATTCGCGGCGTTCTTCCACGCCCTGCTCGACGCCGGCTTTTATCTGCCGCCCTCGCAGTACGAAACAGCGTTCATCTCGACCGCCCATACGGCCGCCGACATCGACGCCTTCCTGGCGGCTGCGGCGAGCGCTTTGCGAACCTAGCCCGAAGATTTTGCATCACTTCCTGCTGCGTCCTCGCAAGTGGCTGCAATTGCTGAAAACAACCTTGGTTTTCAGCCGCCGGGAGTCCGGAATTCTCAAGACTGTTTCCGAAGCATCGGCTTGACCGCCACCCCGGATTGCAGCTACATCTTCTCCGGCAGGAGAGGCGCGGCCGTTTCGCCCTTGACGTATTGCTGGGCGATCGCGAAGGCCTTGTCCCGGGTGGATATATCCGGATAGCGGGTCTCGCCGACATAACCCTTGCGGGCCAGCAGACGGGCGGCCCGGAGCCGGGCTTCTTGCGCTTGATTCGTGGCGTCGCCGAGGATCCGCATGGATTCCTGCGGCGAGTGAAACCCCATGCCGTTGCTGGCGGAAACATAGTCCCAGCGGAATTGCGCGTGCCGCAGAAGCCGGCGGACGGGCTTCAGTTCCGCTTCGGCGACACCCGCGGCAATGGCGGCGGCGACGTCGAAATGGCCTTTGACCAACGCATCTTCCGCCTGGATCATGGCGTTGTGGACCTTGGTTTGGATGCCCTCCACGCGACTGCGAATTTCTTCTTCGCTCCAACGGTGGCAGACGGCGCAACTGTTGTCGATATCCAGCAAAGGGCTCTGCACGTGGTGATCGGAATACTTCACCCCGCCTTCGCTGCGGTACGGCATGTGGCAGTCCGAACACGAGACGCCGCGATAGGCGTGGACGCCGGTCGACCACAGTTCGTAATCCGGATGCTGCGCTTTGATGATCCGCGTCTTCGAAATCGGATGGACGTAGTCGACGAAATCGAGTTCGTCGTAGTATTCAATCATGGCTTCGACGCCCATGCCCTTCTTCCAGGGAAAAGTCAGATAGTACTTGTCGCGGAAGTAATACTCCACATGGCACTGGGCGCAGACCAGACTGCGCATCTCCTGGTGCGTGGCATCCGCAAGCTTCTCATTGCGCGCCGCAAAGGCTTCCCGCAACGCCGGTCGACTGATGTTCAACTGCAGCGTCTTCGGGTCGTGGCAGTCCAGGCAGCTGATTGGATGCAGAACTTTGTCCTTCAAGTCCATGAAATTCGATTTGTAGAATTCGTCGACGCCCATCTCATGCATCAGCTTGGGGACGTTCGGACTCTTGCAGGTCCAGCAGGTGGCAACGGTGTTTTCGTCGGTCCGTTCAGTCTCCAGGGCGTCCCTTGCCGCATGCGCGTGTCCCCGGGCCTGTTTGTAGTCCTTGCTGAAACCGTATCCGGCGAAGAGGATGACCTGGCGCGGGTCGCTTTCCAGATAGTCCCGCGGAAAGGACCCCCCGAATTTCGTGCGGGTCGTGCTGTCTTCGGTCTCCTTCCAGGATTCGTACTCGCGCGGGTAGTTGCTGCCCCAGACGGCGGGGTCGGTTTCCCATTCGCCGATCGGACGGACGACCATCATCGGCCGTTGCGCTTCCCAGCGCCGCTCATTGATTGAAACCGCCAGCAACCCCAGCAGGACCACAACGATTACCGTCAAGACAAAAACCACCGGGCCGACCCAGGCCGGCAACTTCTTCCGTTCCTTCGGAGCTTCGCTCATATGCTGATCCCTTCTACTGGTTATTTCGCGTATTGTCGTTCGGCCCGAAACCGGGCAGTCCGGCCGGCGGCAGCTTCGGCATCATCTCCCGCGGCGACGCGGACAGACTGCGGGTCGACCCGTGAATGTTCTGATGGCACTCCCAACACGTCCGCTCTGCCGTCGCCGCAACCCGGACCATACTGACCTGGTCGCTGTGGCAGCGCAGACAATTGCTCAGGACCACGGGAACCGCGCCCGCCGAAAGCTCCAGCACCTGCGGTTCCGTGCGCGTCGTGAAGACATAGGAATGCCGCAGGCCGTCCCGGCCTTTGAACGCCAGTTTGGCCACCGGATTGCTGTGCGGGACGTGGCAGTCGACGCACTTCGCCACCTTGCCGTGACTGCCGTGCTGCCAGCTCATATACGCGTCGTTCATTACGTGACAGTTGATGCACGTCCGCGGTTCGTCCGACAAATATGACGCGGCGCGGGACATTCGCGCCACCACCAGGCCCAGACCGACGCAAACGCCCAGACTGCCGAAACACGCCAGGCGCCACACCGGCGGCAGATCAAGCAGACACAGCAGGCGAATCAGCCGGAACTTCATGGTGTTGTGGTAATCCAGATGCTTAAATATTTGATTAAAAACAATTTAGCCTGCCTACAATGATTGCCGGAGCCGTGCTTTCAAGAAAACCCGGCGTATTTCAGAAAATTCGCCGCGGATAAGCGGGGAAATCGCGGCGGCGGCCGGACGGCAGCACAATGTCAGACGGGCGCCGAAGTTGCCGGCGGCTCTTCGAACTTCACCGCCGCGGCCATTCCGAGCAACAGCACCTGACTCAGCACAAATCCCAGCAGCCAGGGAAGGCCGCCGCTCATAAACCCGTAGCTGTGCAGGCCGACGCCGAGCATGTTGACGCCGAACCAGGCAAAGGCGGTGACGATATTGCCGCCGACGGCGAGCATCATCAGGCCGCGGGCGCGGACCAGTCCGGCCGCTTTGGCGTGGAGTGCGATCGACAACCAGAGAATTACCAGCAGAGCACCGTTCTCTTTGGGGTCCCACCCCCAGAAGCGGCCCCAGGCCTGATCCGCCCAGATGCCGCCGAGGACGGTGCCGACGTAGGCGAAGAACAGCGCAAACCCCAAGACCCCGAAGATGAGCCGGCCCAGCTCCCTGTCCGCTGCCGCTGCGGTCCGGCGACACAGGCGGCGGATAATGCCGAGGGCGCCGAGGGCGCCGGCGAGGAAGGCCCCGCTGTAACCGAGAATGATGGTCAGCACGTGGGCGGTCAACCAGAAATTCGTCCGCAATACTGCCCGCAGCATGCCCATCGTGTCGCCGCTGCGGGCCAGATGACCGGCGATGATCAGCGTGGCAAAACCGATCAACGCCGCGGCCGCCGTTCCGACGCCTTGGCGCTGCCGGCGCTCAATGTACAAACTCAGCACGACAGCGCCCCAGCCGACGGCAACGGCCGAGCTATAGAGATTCGCCACCGGCACGTGTCCCTGCAGCCAGGCGCGCCAGAGGATCCCCAGCGTGTGAACGGCCAGCGCCGGCAACAGCAGGCGCCGCGCCGCCGGTCCGAAGAACTCCGGCTTCCACAGCCAGCTGGTCAGGACCAGCAGAAAGCAGACCAGGTAGATGATCATCGCCAGGCGGAAAGGGTTTGCCTGGTTGAAGCGGTATTCACGGGCTGCTCGCCGATACGCCTGCTCCTCGCGTTGCAGCCGCCGGGCCAACGCGGCCACACCTTCGTTGAAGGCCGCCGCATCGATGCCGTACGTGCGGCGCAGGGTGTCATACTGCCGCAGGCTCGAGGGCAGCGGCCGGCCTGCCAGAGCCGCCGCCAGCGCCTCGCCCGGCGCTTGCCAGCCGCCGGATGACGGAATCGCCCGGAAGTAGGCGGCGTCCGCGTTGCGCTCAAACTGCGCCGCCAGGGCCAGTCCCTGCAGCTGCAGATCCGGCGGAACCGCACGCGGTGGCTCGGCTCGGCCGGCGGCCGGCGGCGGCGTCGCCGACAAGGCCGCCTGGAATGCCGGCAGACGATGCTCGAACTCGGCGAGGTCAAACTGTGGTCCGGGGTCCAGGGCGGCCTGCAGTCGACGGTACAGACTGATCCGTTGGTGAAGCTGCTGCAGGGCGCCCCCGAAGTCGGTCGGCGGCCGTCGTTTGCCGGTATGCCCCACAACGAACGACTCCAATGCCGCCACCCGCGGCTGGAGCTGCTGAAAGCTGTAGTAGCGGCCGTCCTGCTGCAGCCCGAGAAATCCCAACACTTCCGGATTGTCGATCAGAAAGACAGCTCGCCGGTCCGCCGCGGCCGGGCGAAACAGGACCTCCGCCAGCCACTCCATGGCCGACTGCCTGCCGTCGGCGGTCTTCAGGCGTTGCCGACCGTGGAGTCGCAGCAGGGCGTTGCGCGCCACCGTATCCAGCGGCTTGAAGCGGCCGCCCTGCTGTACCGGCAGTCGGCCGAGAGCATCCAGATCGAATGCCGCCGACTGCCGGCCGGGCGTCGGCAGCAAAGCGATGACGGCCGCCAGTGCCGCGATGCCCGCCGGCAGCCAGGGCCAACGCGAGCTGTCCGCGGCTGCGGCCGCCGGGTCCGCGGTCGTCGCCGACCGGCGGCGCAACCAGCGGCCGCCCAGATGCCAGACAAGCCCGAGCGCCGTGAGGACACAGGCGATGTACGGGATGGGCCAGCCCGGGTTGCGGACGGCCTGCAGAACCGACGTCCGATCCTGATTGCGGAAACCGGCCTGATAGAAGGTCCAGCCGCCGTGAGACAGGGGGTGATTCATGTAGATCAACGCCTCCCGGCGGTCGCCGGCCGCGTCGATGATCGTCACGTCACTGGAAAAACTCCGGGGGATCTCGCTGCCCGGATAGGTCTCGCGCTGGAAATCGTTGAGCTGCAGCGTGAAGTTCAGATAGTATCGCTGCGGCCGCAGTGCGAGCCGGAACACGTCGCCATCCACGAGAACGGTCTGAACCGGATACGGCAAGACCCCGGCCCGGCCCAACACCGGCGCCGCCGACAGCAGCCAGGTGCCCAGCGATCGCTCACCCCGCCACAGTTCGAGCAGGACCGACGGCGCCATCGACTGGTGCTCGGGATGCTCCGGCGGTACGGCGCGCACCGCCAGTTTGCGGCCGGCGCCGCGGGTTGCCGGCGAGCGGGCGGCGGGACCGAGTACATCAAGTTGCGCCACCTGCGAACGCGGATAAACCCGGTGCACTTCGATGCGAAAGGGCAAGGCCGCAGTCGCAAGGTGACGCCGCCGCTCAAACACGGCTGCCGGAATCACCGTGACCTCTTCTGCCGTCGCGGAGACATCGCGGGTCACGGCAATCTCGCAGGTTCGCGGATTGACCGCGTAATTGCGCCTGCCGCCTTCGTTCAGGACCACCTGGCCGTCGACGGTCATTGCCGCGCTCAGCATCAGGCCGGCGATCAGCACGATCAGACCGAGATGAATCAGCAGCAAACCGACGGATCGCCGGCCGCGGACCAGGCCGGCGGCGAGCAGGTTCAGCCCCAGCAAGGCGCCGATGACATAGCCGCCCGGCAGCACCGGCACCCGTATGCCGCCGACGGGTACAACCACGACGAATGACTCAAAGAAACGTTGTTTGACTTCGTAAACACTGGCGTCCAGACAGGCGAAGGTGCCCCACAGCACCAGCGCCATGGTCACGGCCAGCAGGAGGATTGTCAGCCGCAGGGAGCCCAGGATCTTCAGCATTCGTTTCATGGCGCCGCCCGGCGTCGGCGGAAGGTCTTGAGAAAGGCGGCAAGGACCTCCTTGCCGCGGCTCGCGATCCATTGCTGCGGGGCCGCGATCTTGATGAACCAGGTCCGGTTGCCGGCCGGCAGGATCGCCGCCAGGATCCCCTGCCCCGCCGCCGGCGCCGCCGGCCCGCCGACGTCAACCACCGTCGCAACGCCCACCGGTGTCCGCACCGACCACGTCGCCGGGCGGAGCTGCTGCCCGGATACTGCCGGCAAATTGAGTTGACGGCGCCAGCGGTT
Source organism: uncultured Lentisphaerales bacterium (assembly GCA_964384625.1). Lineage (GTDB taxonomy): Bacteria > Verrucomicrobiota > Lentisphaeria > JABSQK01 > JABSQK01 > CAYLNH01. The sequence continues at coordinate 1,785 of CAYLNH010000056.1, read as the reverse complement.
GACGTTCGCGTCCACCCCGCCGGCAGCCCCGCGAAGCGCGGTAACCGTGACCCGAACCGCCGACTCGCCGGCGCCGATGCGATAGCTCGCGGCCCGCAACGAACTGTCGGCCGCGGACATCTCGTTCCAGTCCGCCGGCACCGTCCAGGTCAGATCGTCAGCCAGCGCCTGGCCCGTCAGAGCCGGTCCCGAAACCGCGGCCGGTTTACGTACGCGATGGGTCCGGATCTTGTCACGGCGGCAGCCGCACAGGCTGAACAGCAACCCGATTCCCACTACCGCCGTCACGCAAATGGCAGCTGTTCCGGCAAGCCGGCGAATCTGAAGAAGCGCGCTAACAGGTATCACAAATACTTAATCTTCAGTTTGTTATGATTTGGATTACCTGCACCTCGCCGACGCCCCTGTCAAGTCCGCGGCCGCAAAAATCAGAACGGCTTCCTCTCCGGCAGATCGCTGTTCCCCGGCAGGGGTGACGCGTTATTCGCCGGTCTCGTCGTCCGCCTGACGCTCCCGTTTGATCCGCCGCAAGACCGCCGAGATGCGGCTGTTGCTGCGCCGGGCCTCCTTGATGATGTCTTCCATTTCCTTGGCCAGGCGATGCAGAACGAAGTCCTCTTTGGCCATGTGGATATTCATGTCCTGCTCGAGCTCCGCCAACTCATGCATCGCCAGCCGCCAGGAATTGCAGGCGGCGGGCGGCGGCTTGAAATCGTTGGCCAGCGACCGCAGCCGATTCATGGTCGACTGCGCCCGGTCGTGATCGTCTTCCATGACCGCGATGGGCTGACGCACTGTCTGGAAACAGCTCTGCGGCGGCACCGAACCGATGCGGAAGGCGATCTCAAGCAGCTTGATGTGCGGAAAGAGGATTTCCTCTTCCTTATACAGGTGCTCTTCGATCTCCGCCCGAAAGACCTGAAACTGCTCCAGCAGGTCCTGCAGTTCCGGATGCCGCTCTCTGTGCGTGCGATTGACCCGCGTCAACACCCCCTCAATCTGCGGCAGTTTGCGCCGCAGAAAATCATGGTGCTGCCGGGTGATATGTTCCACCAATTCCGTCGGACTGAGGCCGTCGACCTCGTCCAGTTGCGGCGCTTGCGCCGTCAGGTTCTCAAGCCGCTTGAGGACCTGCTCCGGGTTGATACCGCGGCGGTCGCAGACCTCGCGTAAGCGCGGCCGGTCGTTGCAGCAGAAGTCCAGACCATACTCCTCAAAGACAATGGCCCGGCGGATGTCTTCATCCACGATCTCCCCGATTGGTCGATCCAATAGTTCCGTCATAATGCAAATCTCCCTGACTATGCTGACCCATCGTGTATTCCGGCAGCCGCCGTCGGTGATGTCAACACGATCGAAATTACGGCCTTTCCGTGGGGGCGAACAGCAAAAACTGCCGGCAGTCAGATACGTCAGGAGCGACGTCGCCCGAAACGCCTTGAGATCGTGTCCAATGACGACTGGCAGTACAAGGCCGCCGAAGTATTCAAGCCGGACAACGCTCGTTGGGCAGTGGGAGTTTCTTTTTGCCGCGGCTATTGCACCCCGCCGCAAAAAGAATATATTTAAACCAGAAGGAGAAAAGCCATGCGCGATCCCCATCAAAACAGGGGGGCAACGCTGGATGGAGAGGAAACGGGGCGGAGGAGACGAGGATGGGAAACCGCTCGTGCCGGCGTGTCGGCGCCCACCTTCCCCACGGTCAAATTCACGCTCATTGAGTTGCTTGTCGTATTAATCCGGCACGCAAATAGGCGACATTCTCGCGGTGTGTGCTATATTAGT
>CAYLNH010000055.1:0-31990 GCA_964384625.1 uncultured Lentisphaerales bacterium | reverse complement strand
AGGGGTGAGGGCCTGCAGCCACTGATGAACTTCTTCACCAGGCGGATAAACCGCCTGGGGTCGTATGATCGAGCCAACTGTTGGCAGGAAACGCCTACGGAAGTGACATGCGCCCGTTTTTGTCGTACTCCCTTGTTATCGGTTCGGAGATCAACTACCGTAATCGTCTTGACTGCGGCATTTCCGGTTCATTCATACGCTTTGTCGCGGCCTGTCCGCCGTGGTGGATGCGTCGTCAATGTGCTTCACGTGAGTCCCGCGATTGGCGGCGTTGCCGCAACGCGGCGGCACGCCGTGCCACGTGACAACGTGGGCACGGGACAAGATCGTCGCCGTACGGCTGCAGGCCGGGCCCCCGGCGTAGGGTCAGGTGTCAAGGACGACGTCAGATGGAAGGTTTTGAGATTGCGTGCCATGCCGACTCGCAGTAAAAGGTTTATGAGTTGATCAGTGCCTGGTGAGGAGCTATGGATACACAAACGATATGGGTCCTTGTGGTGGTTGCCCTGGTTGTTCTGCTGGTCGGCGTGCTGTTGGCTGTCGGCGGTGCGGTATTTCTGTATCGTCTGCTCAAGGGGGTCTTCGGCGAGGTCTGGCGACTGATGGGACGGGTCGTTGTGCGGCCCGCAAAACGACGGCAGCCGCCGGTAGATGAGGAGAGCCGGATTGACGACGGCGACTACATCGACGTCGAAGCGGAGGTCGTTGAGAACCACAACGACCAGAAGTAAGGGCAGGCGCAAGCCGTGAGCCGGGCATGCCCATACGTGACCGGCAGCTTCCGGGAATCGCCGTCGTTGACGCTTCGCTGCCGCCTTGGGCAGCCATAGGCCGCCGGGCTATATTGCCGCCAGATGCAGCAGTGAAGCGCCAGCGACAACGGATGTGGATCCGTTTCGGTTGCGGCCAACGGTCGCGATGCGTGCAGGTGCCGGGGTCTGTCGCGCCGCACCCGCAAGGCATGCGTTGGCGGCCAAAGGCCGTTGCGGGGGCGGCATCAGCCGGTCCGCCGGCGAAACGTGATTCGTCGAGGCCTTACGGGGGCTTACCTCTGTGTGCCGTGCAATCGCTTGTAAACAGGGGGAAACTCCGTATCTTTACAGGTCAAGGTTGACCGTGTTTCGTTGGATGGGCCAACTTGAGAATTTTGACGGAGAACTTGTATGCGAACCTATATCCTGCTCGGCATCTCGGTGCTTGCCGGACTGGCTGCTTTTGTGATCTTCTCGCGCCACGTTGATAAACGCATGGAAGAGCTGGGGCTGGCCGGCAAGAAGGTCAAGGTCCTCGTGTTGCGGAAAAACCTGCTGCGCGGCGAAGCGATTCCCGACGAGACGATTCTGGCGCGCAAAGAGATGTTCGCCAGCGACCTGACCAGGACGCGCGACGGTATCCTGGAAATCGAATTGACCGGCGAGAACATCAAGGAGATCGTGGGACGTCGCCTGGCGGTGTCGGTCGATCGCGGGCAGCCGCTGCGCTGGACGGACTTCGAAGATTCCGCCCGTCGCCGGCGGGATACGTTTGCGCACATCATCAACCGCGAATACAATCACCGGGCCCTCTCCATCGCAGTCGATAACGTCAGTTCGGTCTCCGGCCTGATTCGACCCAATGATCATGTCGATATCCTCGGGACCTTCCGGTTCCCGCAATTGCGGTCCCAGGCCGACGTCGAAACGATGACGCTGACTCTGCTGCAGAACGTCACGGTACTGGCGGTCGGGCAGTATTACCATCAGGGCCGCATCCGGAACAGCGGCCGGGATCGCGGTTATACGACGCTGACTCTCAGCGTTACCGCGAAGGAGGCCGAGATGCTGGTGTTCGCCCAGCAGAAAGGCCTGCTCACGTTCACGCTGCGCCACCCGGAGGACGTCTACGTCGAGAAGAACGTGCAGGACGTCGATTTCAAGTACCTCAAGGACAACATCAAGAAGTACACCGCCGAACGTGAGGACAAAATGGACCTCATGCGACGCGAAGACCGCTAGGAACACACCGTGTTTGAGATCGTCATCCGCATCCCGGGCAAACAGGAAACTGTTGGCCGTTTGACGCCCGGCGTGTATCGCATCGGCAGCAGCCCCGCTTCGCATATTCAGATTACGCGCCCCGAAGTCTCCAGCCGCCACGCGGCCTTCCACGTGCGTCAGAATGAAGTTATCCTGATCGATGCCGGCAGTACGAACGGCACCTTCGTCGACGGCAAACGGATCACGCCCAACAAGGAGATCACGCTGCCGCGCCAGGCCACCGTCGGCATCGGCAACGAGATCGAACTGGTCGTGCGCAACAAAGGCGCAATCCCGGCCGGTTCCAGCGGCGAATTCGAGCCGCCGGCCGAAGACAGCGCCGGCGTCGAGCCGCTGCCGGAGAAGAAGATGGGCGAGATGCTGTTCCTCTCCGGTATCAAGTATGAGTACCGCAAGGTCGCCCAGGAATTGAAACGCAAAGTTCACGAAGAACTCCTCACCCGGGTCAACCTGAAAAACCTGACGATCTCCGGCGCCAGTACCGACGAGATCAAGGATCAGGCGCGCGAGACCATCCAGGCGATACTCGGCGAGCTGAAGCCCCAGATCCCCAGCGGCGTCAACGTCCGCGTCCTGGAAGACCAGCTCGTCAACGAGGCCGTCGGCCTCGGCCCGCTCGAAGGCTTGATCGAGGATGAAGAGATCACCGAAATCATGGTCAACGGCTGCGAGAAGATCTTTGTCGAAAAAGACGGTATTCTGCACCTGACGGATCTGGCTTTCGCCGAGGACAACAACGTCCTCACTGTGATCGAGCGCATTGTCGCCCCTCTTGGCCGCCGGATTGATGAAAGTCAGCCGCTCGTCGACGCCCGCCTGCACGACGGCTCCCGCGTCAACGCCATCATCCCGCCGCTGGCGATCGACGGCCCGTCGCTGACCATCCGGAAGTTCGCCAAGAAGGCGTTCACGGCCGACGACCTGGTGCGTATCGGTTCGCTGAGCAACGAGATGTCGGCCTTTATCGACCTCTGCGTCAAGCTGCGCAAGAACATCCTGATTTCCGGCGGTACCGGCACTGGTAAGACCACCCTGCTCAATGTGGTCAGCAACTTCCTGCCCAACCGCGAACGGATCGTCACCATCGAGGACGCGGCGGAGCTGCGATTGAGCAAGGACCACGTGGTTCGTCTTGAAGCCCGGCCGCCCAACATCGAGGGCCGCGGCGAAATTACCATTCGTGATCTCGTCCGCAACTCCCTGCGGATGCGGCCGGACCGCATTGTTGTCGGTGAGTGCCGCGGCGGCGAAGCTCTCGATATGCTGCAGGCGATGAATACCGGTCATGACGGTTCCCTGACGACGCTGCACGCCAACAGCACCCGCGACGCGCTGTCGCGGTTGGAGACCCTGGTGCTGATGGCCGGCTTCGACCTGCCCCTGCGCGCGATCCGTGAACAGGTGGCCTCCGCCATTGCCATTGTCATCCAGATCGAACGGCTGAAAGACGGCACCCGCAGGATCGTCGAGATTTCGGAAATCACCGGCATGGAGGGTGACGTGATTACGACTCAGGAGCTGTTCAAATTCAAACAGGAAGGGTTCTCTCCCGAAGGCAAGGTCATCGGCCATCACCATTCCTGCAACCTGATGCCGACCTTCGTCGACGAGATCCAGGTCTCCAACCTGCCCTTCGATCTGAGCATTTTCAGCGACGCCGACACCGAGTAGATATGGACGACCCCGTAACAACCTTAGCCGCCTTCAGCCGCTGGATGCGATTCGCCGCGATCCTCGGCGGCATTTCCGTCGGCGTCGGCGTCTGGGCCTTGACCCAGCTGATTTTCAAAGGCATCGACGTCTGGCGTCAGCGTTTTCTCGAAGAAGCCGAGATGGAGATCGAGGAGATGCTGATGCAGCTGCCGGCTGCCAAGGTCTTCAACTACAGTGTGCTCGCCGCCACCGGCGGCGCGGTCATCGCCTTCTTCATCATGGCGCCGGGCCGTTCCGGGTTCAACTGGCAATTCGGCACGATCTTCGGGGTCGCCGTATTTATCGCGGTTATGGGTCTGTCCCGGGGCTTTCTGCGCTACCTCCGCAACCGTCGTCTGCACAAGTTCAACGACCAGCTTGAAGAAGCGTTGATGAGCATGAGTAACGCGCTCAAAGCCGGCTTCAGCATCAACCAGGCGATCGATATGGTAATCCGCCAGAAGCGCAATCCAATCTCCCTCGAATTCAAACTCATGATGCAGCAGACGCAGCTGGGCATGTCCTTCGACGATGCGATGCGCAATATGGCCCGCCGCGTGCAGAGCGAGGACTTCGACCTGACCGCCAGTGCCATCAGCACGGCCCGGCAGACCGGCGGCGATCTCACCGGCGTCTTCGAGCGGCTGTCGCAGATGATCCGCGAACGCCTGCGTATCCAACGCCGCATCCGAACGCTGACCGCCCAGGGCCGGATGCAGGGCAAGCTGCTCTCGTCATTGCCGGTTGTGCTGTTGGGCATTCTCTACTTTTTCGTCGACCCCGAACTGGTGCGGAATTTCTTCACGCATCCGATCGGGATCATCCTGTTCATCTTCGTCCTGCTGCTGGAGATCGGCGGCTATTTGACCATTCGAAAAATCGTCAACATCGACATATAGGAACGGCATGCAGCATCCCGCACTCATCCTGGCCTCCCTGTCATTCGGGGTTTGCTTCGGCCTGATCTCCTATGTCATTCTGAAGAAGCTGTCCGGTCTCAAGATTGAGCGCCGGCAGTACAAGGTGCGGGCGCCGTTGCTGTTCAAGCTTCTCCTGCCGTTGGCGAAGCGGTTGGAGCCGTTCCTCAAGGGCCCCCAATGGGAGCAGGCGGTCAAATGGTCGGAGGTCCGCCTGACCATGGCCGGGCTGATTCAGACCTACACGCCCGAAGAGTTTGTCGCGCTCTATATCCTGTCCGCCATCGTCATGATGGTTCTCGGATTCCTCTTCATCGCCATGCAGATGACTCTCGCCATGCTGCTGGGCGTTGTGTTGGTGGTATACGGACTGCTCTTCCCGTTGCTCTGGCTGCTCAACCAGGTTCGGCTGCGGCACAAGTCGATTCAACGCGCCCTGCCCAACGTCCTCGACCTGCTGACCCTGTCGGTGGAGGCCGGTCGCGACTTCCTCACCGCTCTGCGCGACATCCTGCGCAACCGCAAGATCGATCCGCTCGGCGAGGAGCTCGAACGCGTCTTCCGCGAAGTCCAATTGGGTAAACAGCGGCGCCAGGCCCTCCGAGCCATGGCCGACCGCGTCCGGCAAGCCGACCTCTCCACGGTTGTCGAAACCCTGGCGCAGGCCGACGAACTCGGCGTCAGCATCGGCCATATCCTGCGCATCCTCGGCGATCAGATGCGGCAAAAACGGTTTTCCATGGCTGAAAAGCAGGCCAATGAATCGCCCGTCAAACTCCTGCTGCCCCTGTTTTTGTTCATCTTCCCCGCGGTCATCATCGTCATGCTCGGCCCGATCCTCCTGCGCACCTACCAGCGCTTCATGTAGACAATTTCCTGCGGAAATTCTCTCTATCCATGATTCGGAACGCAACGCAGAACACGACGATCGCTGATAATGCTCGCGTTGCCAAATCCCTCCTCTGGCGGATGCGCGGCATGATCGGTCGGTCCTTCACCGGCTTCGACGCACTGATCTTCCACAACAACAACAGTATCCACATGTTCTGCATGCAGATGCCGCTGGATATCCTCTTCCTCGATCGCGACAACCGGGTAATCAGTGTGCGTGAAAACCTGAAGCCCTGGCGTCTGGCGGCAGAGTGGAAAGCCAAGACCGTCGTCGAACTCCCCGTCGGCGCCGTCGCCAGATCCCAGACCCAACCCGGCGACCAACTCGAGATCGACCCCGCTTCCACCGTCTGAGTTCCGCCGGGCCGCCGGCTACGCATCCGGCGCAAAGCGGCACGCCTCACTCGACGACAATCGATTGCAGCCGACTACAGTCGACTACAACCGAGCACCGCTTGCCTTGCCAAAGAGCCGGTGCACGTTTTTGTCCCCGTGCCGGTCCTGCTCGTCCGCCAGATCTTCCGCGCTGTAACCCGACCAGATATCCGTCACGGTCACACCCCCCTCGCCAACCCGGTACCGTATCCGCCAGGTGCGATAGGCAATGACCCAGCCGTCGCCGTCCGGTTCGATTCGTTTGTGCTCCGTGTCGATCGGGCAGAACCGCAATTGCACGTTGACGAAGTTCACCACGTCGAGCTTCGCATGCGCCAGAATCCAGTCGGCCTTCTCCTGCGCCGCCGGTTCGATGCTGATGCGGTACTCGGTTTCGTCGACCGCGTCGAGCCAGCCGGCTTTCGCTTCGGGAAAGGCATCGGCGTAGGGCAGGTAGGGCTTGATATCAACAATCGGCGTCCGATCCAGCAGATCGTGGTTGCGGATGTGGATTTCGTTGCCGTCGACCTGCACCAGTTCAACGCAGCTCATGCCGATGCGGTTCGGCCGGTGCGGCGAGCGCGTGGCAAAGACCCCCTTCTTCTCCATGTCCTCATGCGGCGGCTGGACCATCGGGTTCCAGGTCTCGTTCAGGTGCAGCACGAACACCACCCAGATGCGGTCGAAGCCGGCCAGGCCCTGCAGTCCTGCAAGGAGGTCCTTGTCGTCGTTCAGTCGAATCACCCCTTCGGTCCCGGCCGCCAGGACCCCCTGCCGCGGCGCTTCATAGCGATACTGCGGCCGGCATTCCACATAGCCTATTGGCCGAGTCTCAAAGCTGTCGTTTTGCATCCCCCAAACTACGGCCGCCGTATCCGTTCTGCAACCGGCGCGCGTCAGGACTCGGCCTTACCCGTCCTGAGGCCTTAGCATTGACGGCACGACAGCTTGCTGCTATCAGTACGGGGACGATGCCTGTGCGTTACGTTGTTTGGGAAGGACATGGAAGGATCAAGTGTCGTACATGAAGATGCAGCTCCCCTTTTGGTCTTCCCAAGGGATGAGGGTGTTCATCCTGGGTTGCCGCATGAGTGGTGGTATTTTTGTGCCCATGTGACGGACAGCGACGAGCGCCGATACGGCGTCATGGTTTGCTTCTTCAACAACGGCAAGCTCTATCTTGGCGTAACCGATGAACAACAGGGCGAACACTGTGCCGAGATCGTCAAAGGAGGATTCCGCGCGGCTCACGACCGGTTGGCAGTGTCGATCGATGGAAACTGGTGGCACGAGGAAGACAGTCGCCGGTACGTACTCCATGCGGCACACGGCGCATTGAGTGTCGAACTGGCGATGCAGGCGCTGAAGCTCCCACTGCTGGTCGGTGGAGGGCGAGTGCCCATGGGGCTTGGCGGAGTTTCACACTATTACTCGCAGACGCGGCTCCAGGTGAAGGGGAGGTTGAGCATGCGTGGCGAAGAACATGCGGTCAGTGGAACGGGCTGGATTGACCGCCAGTGGGGCAACTGGAACTTCGACGGTCTCGGCGGCTGGGAATGGTTTGGCATCCAACTGGAAGACGGAACCGATATCCTGCTTTGCGAAGTGCTGGATCCCCGTTCCGGAATGGCCATCACCTCGATGGTGGAGGTCATGGATGCCGACGGACAACAAGAGACGCTGACGTCCTATGAGTTAGACCGTTTGGGCACTTGGCAGTGCCCGAAGTCCGGCGAAACGTTCTCACATGGTTGGCGTCTGCGGCTGCCGGCCCGGAACACGGATTTCGAAATCGTGCCCACGGTAGCCGCGCAACTGCTGCACAAAGGACTTTGGGAAGGAAGTTGCAGGGTGCGCGGCAAATCATCCGGAGAAGATATCCTGGGCCGGGCCTATGTGGAACTGCTGCACCAACCAAGACCGAATGCGATTATTAGATTGGCCAGATGCATGGCGTCACTAACGCGGCTGCCAGAATGGGTCAGCAAGCTGCAGCTTGTGTTCATGGCCGCTCTGACTCTCTTGCTCTTCGAGACACAGGACGTCGAGTTCGTCTCGCCGCTGGTCGTCTTGGCCGTCTACATGGGGTTCATCAGTTCCTACGGCTATGCATTGAATTCGTACGTTGACCGCCATCAGGATCGGGAAGCGGGGAAGCCGGAAACCCTGGTGTTCCTGTCGGACCGCTGCATCCGTCTTGCCATTCTGGCTTTCGCGGCGGTTTCACTTGTTCTCCCGTTTCTGGCTGCGGATGTATGGGTTGCCGGCGTTGGCATAGCCACATTTGGTTTGGCAACCGCGTACTCCATCAAACCATTACGTCTGAAAGAAAGAGGCATTCTCGGGGTGATCGCTGCTGCCGTTGTGCAGCGGCCCATGCCGTTCCTCCTTTTCGCGATGGCTGTCGGGTTGATTACCCCGTTGACCTGGTACCTGCTGGGCCATCTGACAATGCTCGGACTCTCAGGTATCGTGACGCATCAACTGACGGACTTTGCCCGCGATCGCCGCGTCGGCGTCAAGACTTGGGCTGCCGTGGTCGGTTTCCCGCGCGCCAGGAAAGCAGCCGGCGTGTTGATTCTTCTGACGATCGCCAGTCTGGCAGTCCCGGTCCCGTTGCTTGGCATACGTGACGGCATGGCGGTTACTGCTGTCGTGGCAGTATTGTCCACCGTGCCAATGGTGCAGAGCTTCAGGGGGCTCATGAGGAAGGAACCGTTGGTCGTCTAACCTGTATACCATAAGGCTCGTCAGTCACCGGAAAGCGAAAAGCGTGGTCGGCCTCCTTGGATGCAGGTTGCGGAGGTGGTTCGCTCTAGCGCGGATGACCTCTACAGGGAGTTGGTTGGGGAGTTCGGCGGCTCCCGAGCCGGGGGATGGCTCGAACTTGAACGCTTTCCAAGTGAACCGTGGATTGCACTCGAGAGCCCAGCGGGCGAAAGCGACCAATTCCTCGAACTCCTCTTCAGTTTCGCCGGGATAGCCGGCAATGAAGTGCAGGTCAGCGGCAAAGTCTTCGCTTCCCGCCGTCATCTCTTCCAGGCAACGCTTCAGGGCATTCACATCGAGTGATCGGCGCATCGACCGGAGGATTCGTTCGTTCACGTGTTGCATAGCCAGACTGGGGAGTATGCCTTTCCCAGTCCGGACCAGAGCCTTGAATGAATCGTACACGTCGATGAAGTCTTGGGCGTCGAGGCCCTCCACGACCAAGACGAACTCCCCCCGTATCGTGGCAAGACCGTCTAGCAGTTCGCCGAATGATGTGCCGATGTCCTGACCATAGACACCGTTGTTGTCGGCGATCAGCGAGATATACCTGTATCCATGCTCAAGGCCCTGGCGTGCCTCACGCAGGATCTCGTCCTTCGGGCGGCTTCGAAGAGAGCCCCTGGCGAGGTGGCTGATACAGAAGGAGCACCTCTTGGGACACCCGGTGGAAGTTTGGATGCACCAGGTTTTGTCGCCCATCAGAAAATAGTCAAACGGCAAGCCATGCTGTCCGTTCTCCTGATGCGTCAGCGAGGACCATGCTGTTCTCGCAAACTGCACCAGCCCGTGCTTGAGTCCTCCGGGATCGGAGTTTGGCGCCACGACCAGTGTGCTGCGTTCCTTCGTGGTAACGTGGTTGCGATGTGGGATGGCATCTAGTGGCGTCTCTGCGGCGATCAGGTCGTCAAACTGCGAAAGTGACAGGAAGGGAATGACTAAACCATCGTGGATGGCGGCGAGATGCTCAGGCGCTTGCCCCGGCAGGCATCCCGTCACGACAAGCCGACCGCCGATACCGTCAGCCATCTCTTGTTTGACACCCCGGATCAGGTTCAGATGCAGGTCGCGGTTCACCGGCGTCAACCCGCAGGCACTGAAAACAACCAAATCACACCCGGCGAGGTCTCGTCGACTCCTCACCTGCCACCCGTTTCTTCGGAAGTAGTCCACGGTGCGATAGCAGAACATGACATTGCGCGGGCACAGCGCAAACTGCGTCACGACTGCGACTCTTTGTGGATCACTCGCTGGCGTTGCCAAAACCAGACACTCCAGTCCGATGGTGTTGCAGACCGTCCTTTGTATGCATCCACACTACGGCCCGCGCAAGCTTCTGCAAGAATCAGAATTCCCATGAGGCGAAACAATCATATTCTGCCAAAAAACGACCATGGTGTGCGAGTGTTACGTGGAAGGAGGACTACTATAGTTCATTGCTGAACGGAGAACGTGATCATGAGCGAACTGAAATATGACATCATTGTGGCCGGAGGCGGCTCTGCTGGTTCCGCCGCTGCCATTGCCGCAGCGCGACGCGGGCATCGTGTGCTGTTGGTTGAAGAGCAGAACTGCCTGGGCGGAGTGTCGACGTCGGGTCTCGTTGGCGAGTGGTTTGCCGGCGTGAAGGGACTCGGCGATGTCTTCGATAGTGTGCGTGAGGAGATCCTGCAATTCAATGTCGGCTATAACCGCGGCCATTTCTTTAACCCGGAGCATCTCAAGATCGCCTGGCAGCAACTCGTCGAGCAGGCGGGTGTCGATGTGTTGTTTCACGCCTCCGTGTGCGGTGCGGAAGAATCCAACGGAGAGCTGACGCGGGTTGAGATCGCGTGCTGCTCGCAGGTCCTGAAGGCACACGCGAGGTATTTCATCGACGCCACCGGTGAGGGCGATCTCTGTGCGCTTGGCGGCGCACAGTTCATGCTGGGCGATCCGGAGAATGGCAATGTATTGCACATGACGCTGGTCGCCTGGATGTACGATACCGGCAAGGTACAAACGCCATATCTGCCGGACGGTCTTAAACCGATCAACAGTCGTGAGGAACTGCCGGGACTGAATGCTGGTTGCCTGATTGACGACGGTCGGCTGTACCTGAACGCGACAAAAGCCATGGCCCATGACCCGACGGATCCGTTCAGCTTGTCAAGCGCCGAAGGAGAGGCGCGCAGGCAGCTGGCGCGCATCACACATTTCCTGCAGCGCACGGAATACCCAACGTTCGCGCTGGCGTCGAGCGGCGCCACGATCGGCATTCGTGAGGGGCGTCGGATTCTCGGTGACTATATTTTGGCGCGCGACGAGATCCTGGACCGCAAAGTCCCGCTGGTGTTCGACGACGGTATCGCGGTTGCCACCAGCCAGATTGATTTCCACAGTCTGACCAAGGCGGGCAACGCCGGCTGGCGGCAGGGCGTGACGCCCTACAACATCCCGTTCCGCTGTCTGACGCCGAAGGGTTTGGCAAACGTGCTGACGGCCGGGAAATGCATCAGCGCCGACCAGGTGGTCCACAGCAGTTGCCGGATGACGCCGACCTGTTGCGCCATGGGCCAGGCCGCCGGCACCGCCGCTGCCCTCGCCGTCGAAGGCAGTCGGGGGGACATCCGCGAGATCGACATCGCCGCGCTGCGCGAAACACTCGCTGCCGCCGGCGTGGAACTGGATCCTGCCAAACACAAGCCCTTCGCCCCCCAGAACACGCGCCTTGATCCGGACGACCAGGTCTGAATCCCGCGACAAGGGTGTACATCAGCTCTGTTGCTGATTGCGGCAGGCAGTTGGCTGGACGAGACGGCCCCCAAGCGGTTTCTCCGCCTGGGGGAGAACACTGCTGAGGGGTGAACTTTCCCCGACAGTCCGGCAGCGCTGATTGTCGATCAACACTGCCGGATTGCTGGACTCACCCGGACAATTCCGGGCGGCCGATTTCGAGGCGACGCTCCAGTTCCGCGCGGTCGATCTCCTGTTTGAAGAAGGCGTTGGCGGCCCGTACATAACCGAAGGCGCGGGCTGTAGCCCGGGCATAGAGCGAGCCGTCTCCGGTCGCCGCCAGGGCTTCGTCGAGATTGATGTCAACGGTTTCGGCATCACCCCGCAACGCCGCCAGCAATTGCAGCAGGGGGTCCTTGGCGTCGTAGAAGTTGACGTCCTCAATGAAGCGTTTGGTGAACTCCGGCTCCGGCGCGGCATAGGCTTCGGCATAGCGCTTGATGTCGACGTACGCCTTCTGCCGCGTCTCATTGACGCGATCCAGCCAGCCGTCGCAGTCGTCGTGATCCGGTATGAAGGTGTGGATGCGGATCAGCATGCGTCGCCACATGAGGTGCAGGGCATCTTCGAAGGCGGAGACGTCGCGGTTGAGGGTGCCGGCGAGGAAGGGATCCTTGCCGCTCCGGTATACCTCGCGGAAGAGGAAGGCATCGTGGTAGACGGAACAGTCGGTCGGACTCAATTCGCAGTCGGGGTCGGCCTGGCGGAAGACGATTTTAAATTGGCGGTCGGCGGCGCGATGCGACATCCAGCCGAGTACAAAGCCGAGTTTCGGTGCGACGGACGCGTAGTCGCCGTTCTCGCAGGCGGCACGATAGCGTTCCAGCAATCCCGGATTCTCGCGGTCGCCGTGGCGTGTGATGCCCCCGAGCCGCGCCATCTCGAGATGATCGCGCACAGCGGTCTTGAAGTATTCGTTGATTGCCGGATCGAGTTTGATCAGGCGGATGCAGTCGTCGACGACCGCGGTATGGGTAATACATTCGGACATCCTGTTCACTTGCCTTTCTGCCGCAGGGCCCTGGCACAGACCGCCATGTGCCCGCGTGCCAGTTCACGGGCTTTGTCCGGATCCTCCTCGCGGATGGCTTCCAGGACGGGGCGGTGGCGCTCCAGCGCTTCTTGGCGTTGTTTGAGAGATTTCGAGAATTCATTGAGGAACGAACGGACGTGCGGGGCCATGGCTTCGAGCATCAGGGAGAGAAATGCGTTGTTGGCGATCTTCGCCAGGGCCTGGTGAAAGGCGAAGTCGCGTTCGGCGAAGAGCTCCGCATCGCGCAAGACCTGTGGATCATGCAGCAGGAGTTCCTCCAGCAAATCCAGATCACGTTCCGTTCGGCGTTCGGCCGCGCGCGCGGCAATCTCGCCTTCCACCATGCTGCGGGCTTCGATCAGGTCCTGGAGATGCTTGGGGTTCTGCGCCGGAAACAACGGGACCAGTACGTCACGCATGGCAACAGGGCTGACCGAGTCCTGCACGAAAGCTCCTTTGCCGTGGTGGACGCGGATCAGGCCCAGAGCGCTCAGGCGCGCCATGCCTTCGCGTAAGGCCAGCCGGCTGACTCCCAGAGATTTCTGCAGTTGGCGTTCGCTCGGCAGTTTCTCGCCGGGCGCCAGTTCGCCCGCCGCGATGGCCTCGCGGAAATGATTGACGATCGCCTCAGCAGCCGAGACGCGCCCCAGGACCTCACGCATATGTTCACCTCTGCTGCACTAAATAACTTATATTACCACTTGTCAAATGTCCGAGACTGTTTTTGCTGAATTAAGTATAAAACGCCTTGAAAACTGATATGATGAGTGGATTATGTATGCCGAAATATCAAGCCGGGACCCGGGCCGGCAGACAGAACCAGGAGACCCATGATGAAGCAGACCGCTGTCGCGGCGCCGACCGCCGCTTTCGAAACACTGTTGATGGGACCGGGGCCGTCCTGTGTGCCGCCGAGTGTCTATCGCGCCATTGCGCAACCGACGATCGGGCATCTGGATCCGCGGTTTATCGCGATCATGGATGAGATTCGTGAGCAACTCAAAGCCGTGATGCGGACCGACAAGAAACTGACCATGCCCATGTCCGGCACGGGATCGGCCGGCATGGAAACCTGTTTCGTGAATCTCGTGGAGCCCGGTGACAAGGCGCTGGTGCTGATCAACGGCGTCTTCGGCAGGCGCATGCAGGATGTGGCCCAACGCCTGGGGGCCGACGTTGATGCACTCGAATTCGAGTGGGGCCTGCCGGTGGAACCGGCGGCGGTCAAGGCGCAGTTGGAAAAAGCCGACTACGACCTGGTCGCAGTGGTTCATGCGGAGACGTCGACGGGCGTGGTCAGCCCCGTGGCTGACATCGGCAGACTGGTGCGCGAGCACGGCGCCTTGTTCCTGGTCGACACTGTGACAAGTCTGGGCGGCATGCCGGTGGAAACGGATGCCTGGGGCATGGATGCAGTCTACAGCGGTACACAGAAATGCCTGTCGTGCCCGCCGGGCCTGGCGCCGGTCAGTCTGTCGGATCGCGCCGTGACGAAACTGACCAATCGCCGGAACAAAGTGCCGAACTGGTATCTGGATCTGACGCTGATCATCAACTACTGGACCGGCGCGAAGCGGGCCTACCACCATACGGCGCCGATCAACATGCTGTACGCGTTGCACGCGGCGCTCAAGGAGGTCCTTGACGAAGGTCTGGAGCACGTATGGCAGCGCCATCAGGCCGCGCACGAAGCCCTGGTCGCCGGGCTGGAGGCGTTGGGGTTGGAGATGCTGGTCGCTCCCGAGTGCCGCCTGCCGATGCTGAACGCCGTAAAAGTCCCGACCGGCGTCGACGAAGCAGCGATCCGGCAGCGGCTGCTGCAGGAGCAGGCCATCGAGATCGGCGCCGGGCTGGGACCGTTGGCCGGGAAGATCTGGCGCGTCGGACTGATGGGGCATGCGGCGCGCGACGAGAATGTGGAGCGCTTGGTTACAGCATTAAGAACACTGCTGGGGTAGGGGACCGGACTACTTCGCTTTCGGTGCTTCGACGGTTCCCGCCGTCTCCGCTTTCTCGTCCGGAGGAGCTTCCACGACGTAATTGGCGCGCATCTGCTCGGCCTGATAGCTGAGCTTGCCCGTCAGTCCGGAACCGGAGAAGAAGAGCACAATGGCCTGATCCTTGTCGACGTCGACCGTACCTTCGGTGTATATGGACCGGGTAATGCCGCTGGCCGTCCGGCTGAACATCACCATCTGCCGCGGCGACTTCACGTCGACATCGGAACGTTTCCATTCGCCGTTGGCCTTGCGGTAGATGACAAAGCCAAAGGCGGCGTAGCGGTCGCCGTCGTCGCCGATCAACTCGAAATGATCGTTGCGCAACGTGCCCTCAACCGTCAGGCCGGAGATCATGAACTCGGTCCGTTTCCGCAGTTTTTTGTGGATGACGGATTTGTCCTCAACACTGGACACGGAAACATTGACCGTCGGCCGTCTGGGCGCGTTGGCGCCCGGCGCGTTGGATCCGCCGTTGTGGGGGTCGTGAATGCCGCCATTGCCCTGGGCGGCGATATCGATTCCGGGAATTCTGCCGTCGAGAGCCATGTACGCCACGCCACTGGCACCACCGAGCAGTATAACCCAGGCAAGAAGCTTCTTCATAAAGGCCTCCAAGCGCCCGCGAACGGGCGGCTTCGCTTGTGGATCGTAATATAGACCACAACCTCATGGTTTGGCAAATGAGTTTTTTCGCGGGGCCATCGTTACAATTTGCCTCAAAGTTAATATCAACTTTACATAAGTTTGAGGCGGATCAAGATTTTTGCGGCAAGGCATGCGGCATTGCCGGCGGATACTCGACGCCGGGGACGAGCTGTTTGCCGTCCGTAAATCCTTCCGGCCGGTCCCGCAGTTCTTCGACCAGCAGGTCACGCCAGTAGGCCGTGCGCTCGGGGCGGTCGCTGCTGTAGTCGTGCAGTTCATGCGGGTCCTCGTCGAGATCAAAGAGCTGCTCGGTGCCGTCCTGCACGAACCAGACGTATTTTTCGACGCCGTTGGTCAAGGTCTGGTGGAACGGCGAATGTTCGAGGTGCAGCCATTCGTGGATGGTGCCGGTTCTCCCCTGCAGCGCCGGCAACAGGCTTTTGCCTTCGACGGTCTCGGGAATCGGCACGTCCGCCATCTCAAGCAGCGTCGGCATGACGTCTTCGAGCGAGACTACTTCGTCGATGACCGTGCCGGCGTTGATTCCGAAGCGCTGCGGCGCCCGGATCATCAGCGGGATGCGGGCGGCGCCTTCGTAGGGCATCAGCTTGTGCCAGCGATAGTGATCGCCCAGCATTTCGCCGTGATCGCTGGTGAGCATGACGATCGTGTTGTCCCAGTCGATGCCGCTGACGGCGGGATAGAGCAGTCGCCGGATCTGGTCGTCAAGGTGGTTGATCAAACCGTAGTAGCCGGCGCGAGCGGCCAGCAGTTTCTCGCCCTCGAGCTGGGCGTGAAGGCTGCCGACATCCAGTCCCCGCCCGCTGTTGTCCGGCGGCTCGGCCCAATCGCCGATATGCGGGTCCGGCACGCCGGTGCGCAGGTAGCGCTCGTAATACGGCGTCGGCGCCTGCAGTGGCGGGTGTGCCGCGATGAAGTTCACGGTCAGAAAGAACGGGCACGTCGGATCACGGTGTTCCATGAAGTCCAGCGCTTGCGCGACGGTCCAGTTGGTGCTGTGCATCCACTCCGGCAACGGCCATGGGTGGGCGGTGTAGTCGTTGTTCATCACGCCGCTGCCGCGCCAGCCGCCGGACTCGGGGGCCACGCGCGCCAGCCATTTGTGGTAGCGATCGATGTTGACCATATGATCGAAACCGTAGCGCTTGTCCTTCGGACACTGGTGCCAACTGCGGCCGGCCTGGTACGTGTGGTAGCCGGCTTCTCCCAGCGCCTGCGGCAGCGTCGTCGGTGCGTCCCATTCCAGCCCGTCCCGATAACCGACTATGCCGTGGGTCGGCGGGTATTGTCCGGACAGAATGCTGCGGCGGGCGGCAATGCAGGTGGGGCAGGTCGTATACGCGCGGGGGAACCGCGCGCCGGCGCCGGCGATGCTGTCCAGGTTCGGTGTCAGCAGCACCGGATGTCCGTCGATACTCAGACAGTCGCCGCGATGCTGTTCAGTAACAATCAGAATGATGTTTGGTTGCTCAGCCATAGGGAGGTCCTTTCGACACGCTTAACGTTTCTCAAAGCTAGTGTGTCGTCGTGCAAATTCTATCGCACGAGACAGCAGCAGGGCATTTTTGAACTCGTCCGCAGCCGTCTTTTCGACGCGGAAAGCGAAACCGTCAAGCTTACCCTCAAGCCGGCGAGTCCGATCGTCCGGCAGTGATTGAGCTGGGAAATATCAGCCCGGTTCATCGGGCTTCGGGTCCCACCGCGTACCGTGTTCCGCGTCAACTTTGACTTGCCGCAAAAGGATGTGTGCTGCAAGTTCATCAAGGACCTGCCGTTTGCGATAACTTGGAACCGGGAGAAAGAACTGTGGCTTCGTTTCTGACTCTGGGCGCCGATGCCGATCCATTGCTTTTGGTCTGTGTCGCGCTGACTCTCTTTGTCGCTCTTGTCGTTGTTTTCCCGTTTTTGTATTTCGGCGTCCTGTGGATTCGCGCCCGGCTGGCCGGCGTGCCGGTTCTATTGGTGACTCTCATCGGCATGAAACTGCGGCGGGTGCCGCCGAGGTTGATCGTGGATACAATGATTGCGCTGAAAGAGCGCGGTGTAACCGTTGCCGCCGATGAACTGGAGCGCCTTTATCTGGCCAATTCTCACGCGCGCCTGACACCGGCGCAGTTGACGGAACGTGTTCTCGCAGGCGAAACGGAGGGCAGTCGGGAACAGTCCTGATGCCGGCCGGGGCAATTCGCGCCAGCCAGTTGCCGGCCCTGCGAAGATCCGGATCCGGCGCTGCAGGAGGCAAGAGTCGACACTATCGACCCGCTGCGGCAGAATATATCCAGTGGACATACCTGGGGACAGGCGTCGGCTGGAACTGCTTGAGATTGCAGGTTTGACGGCTCGCAGTAGAAGGCTGGCGAATTGTTCAAGCAAGGGAACGCGAACTGGGAGAACGCAATGAAGTATCTGTGGCTGACACTATCGCTCGGGATGTTGACGATGGGAACGGCTGACGACAAGAAGGACAGGAAGATGACGTTCATCGCTGTGGAGCATGCATCATTTGTTCTGAAAACCGACGACCTGGTGATCTTCGTGGATCCGGTCGGCGTCGATCGCTACACGAAACACGGCAGGCCCGACCTGATACTGATCACCCACGCCCACGGCGACCATCTGGCGCCCGATCTGATCAAGTCGGCGAAGACTGCGGATACTGTCGTCATCGGCCCGAAGATCGTGACCGATAAACTCGGCTACGGCGTGACCATGAAGAATGGCGAAACCAAGACCGTGAAGGACGTCAAGATCGAGGCAATCGGTGCTTACAATCTGACCAAGGACCGCCGCAAGTTCCATCCGAAAGGCGTCGGCAACGGATATATCCTGACGCTTGCCGGCAAACGCGTGTACATCGCCGGTGATACGGAAGACATCCCGGAGATGCGTGCATTGAAGAATATCGACCACGCTTTTGTCTGCATGAATCTGCCATACACGATGACGGTGGAACAGGCGGCCGACGCGGTGCTCGAGTTTAAGCCCGGGATTGTCTATCCCTACCATTACCGCGGCCGCCCGAAAATGAGTGACATCGAGAAATTCAAGCAACTCGTGGCCGCCAAGGACTCCAACATTGAGGTTCGTTTTCTCGACTGGTACGGCCAGAGCACGGACAGCAGGAACAAGCGGGAACGGGAATAGCTGCACCCGCCGCGAAACGGGTCCGGGCTCGGGGTTCTGCTCTCCGAGAAGAAGCCCAAGCTCATCTTGGGGAGTGTCTGCATCCCCTTCAGTTCAGCCGACCTGCCACCACCATCGCCTTTGGCTCCGGGAGGTCGGGGGCGACGGCGAAACTGAAGGGAGGCTGACACTCCCCCGGCTGTGCCGGGGGGATCTTTTCGCGGCACATGTCGCGACACCTGCCGCGAAAGGCCTTCTGGAGCTTCCCACGGCCTCGTGCCGTAGGTGAATGAGTCATTTAGAGGCAAGATCCTCTGCCGCGTCAAACCCCACTTGCCCGGCAGCAACGTTGCATTCTGGACTGCTTTCGCCTATTGTTAGCGTTGAG
The DNA here is from genome assembly GCA_964384625.1 of uncultured Lentisphaerales bacterium. Classification (GTDB taxonomy): domain Bacteria; phylum Verrucomicrobiota; class Lentisphaeria; order JABSQK01; family JABSQK01; genus CAYLNH01. Next base: position 13,325 of record CAYLNH010000055.1, on the reverse strand, counting down.
AAACAAGGACCTCCTTCATGCTGCCTATCGGCCTAACGGAAATCTGCCTGATCCTGGTTGCCGCCGTCGTGTTCGTGAAACCGGATGACTGGCCGAAGTTCCTGCGCCACGTCGGCCGGCTCTACGGTCAGATGCATGAGTACATGTATCGCCTGCGGCAGTACAGCCGGGAGACGTACGACCACATCACCAGTCTGGATCAGGAGCCGGAAGAACATGTTGCTGCCGACCCTGACGATCCCGACGCCGGCGACGACACCGGGTACGATGCTGCCGAGTGGGAACGTCAGGAGCAGATCATGAATCTCCGCAGCCACTGGCTGAAGAAGAACCGCCGGCAGCCGTCAACCAATTCGCACCATTCCCACCATTCCCACCGCGGCCGCCACTGAAGACAAGCCTGCAGGCAGGTTTGCCTTTACGCCGTCAGGCGCACCGGTTTCTTCTTGTTGTACTCGTCCAGCAACTTGCCTTCGGCGGCCCACATCTCGTCGAACATGGCTTTCGCCTGTTTGATGGACAACCTGGCGCTGACCGACGGGTCCATCAGGACGGCCTGGAACGCCGTCTGCCGGTCGCGATGCCTCACGGCTTCCACCGCGAGTTCCTGTACGTTGATGTTGGTCCGATTCAATGCTGCACACGGCGCCGGCAGGCTGCCGACGGCGCACGGGTGCACGCCCTGGCGGTCCACCAGGCAGGGGACCTCGACGCAGCAGCCCGGCGGCAGGTTCGTGATCAGTCCGTTGTTCATGACGTTGCCGTTAAACCGGAAGGCCTTGTTTGTGACTTTCGCCTCCATGATGCCGGAAGCGTATTCATGCGAACGCACCAGTTGGATCGTGTCCGCCTGCGAAGCCTTGACGCCCATGTCCTCAAACCAGGCCTGACGCCTGTTCTTAATCCCCTTGGTCACGTCCGTGAACTGCTGCATTGCCGCCTGGTCATGCTGATACCACGGGACGTACTCGCACATGTGGCGGCTGCTCTCCGTCACGAAATATCCGAATTCGCGCATGATCTCAAATCGAATGGGTTGCTTCGCAACAATCTCCGGATCGTTCATTGCCTGCCACAACCGCGGGTATGCGTTTTCGCCGTTGTGGGCGAACTCCAGGAACCACGCCATGTGGTTGATCCCGGCAACCCAGTAGCCGAGTTCTTCATATGGCACGTTGATGAAGCCGGCCAACTGCTTTGCCGTGCCCTGGACGCTGTGGCACAGCCCGACCACCGGGACATTCGCCCGTTCCGACAACAGCCACGTCAACATCGCCATCGGGTTGGTGTAATTCAGAATCGTGGCATTCGGCGCCAACCGGTTGATGTCGTCCACCATCGCCAGCAGCTCCGGCGCCGTACGCAAGGTGCGGAAGACGCCGCCGGCGCCAACCGTATCGCCGACCGTCTGCAGCACGCCGTATTTCTTCGGAATGCTCATCTCCGATTCATACGGCTCATCGTAGTAGGCCGGACCGCCGATGGATACGGCGAGGACGACAAAGTCCGCGTCCTTCAGGACCTCCTTCCGGTCCGTGTGCGCTGCGACCGTGGCCGTCAGGTCATTCCCGTCGATCACCTTCTGCACGTAGGTCTGGACAGTTTTCAGTTTTTTCGCGTCAGTATCGCACAACGCAATGGTGCAGCCGGGTTCCAATGCTTCGCGCGAGAGGATATCCACCGACAACCGACTGCCGAACGTACTGCCTGCCCCAATAATCACGACCTTCATAGTCACGCTCCTGTTCTGCCGATAATACAATGTTTGACCAGGAAAAGCGGGTGCTCTCCTTGAAAAACTTAATAAAAACAGCCATTTACAGGAGACAACAACCAATTCTTGATCAAAACAACCAATTCCTGCGGTGTGGTGCGGGACCCCGGTTGCCGATCTCCAGCATGTAGCGCGGCCCGCGTTGCTTCAGGAGATTCCAGATCACCGTTCCCGGACACCGATCACCGATCACGGATCATCATCCCCATGGCTCAGCTCCACTACAACCGCTGGCGCGTACGCTTTCGGACCGTGCGGCCGCTGCAGTCGCTGCCGCGGCCGCTGGTTGCGGCTTCGGACTATGTTGCAACGACGGACTATCAGTTTGCGGGCCGCAAACGCAGGTTTGATCCGGAGCGCGGGCTTTTCCAATATACGCTTACGGGTGAAGGCCGATTTCGTGATGCCGGGGGGACGTATCGGACGCCGCCGGGCTGCGGTTTTCTCTGCCGCGGTGCGGATCCGGAGACGGCGTATTTCTACCCCGCCGATGCCCGTGAGCCCTGGGTCCACATGTACTTCTCATTTGTCGGCGCCGGCGATATGATCGACGAAATTGTCCGTCGTTTCGGCGCGGTATTGCGGCTGCCCCCGGAAGCGCCGGTCATCACCCACCTGCTGGAGCACGACCGGTTCCACGATTCGACCATGGACCTGCAGCCGGGGGAGGGCGCTTCTCTGGTGTTGTCGCTGTTGACGGCGTTGGCCGACACGGCGATCGAAGAGACGCAGGACACGCCGAACGCGTGGCTGGTGCGTGAAGCGCGCCGGCTGGTGAGTGCGCACGTGGAGGAGAACCTGAATGTGACCATGCTGGCGGAGTTCCTGGAGGTGACGCCGGAGCATCTGTGTCGGGTCTTTCGCAAGGAGGCGGGCAACACGCCGCTGCACTACATCACCCGGGAGAAGATGCGTCGCGCCTGCGAACTGCTGCGCGACACGGTATTGACCAGCAAAGAGATCGGGGCACGTCTGGGGTTCGACAACAGCTCGCATTTCGCCCGCACGTTCCGCCGGGTCATGGGCACCACGCCGCAGCAGTTCCGCCGGCAAAGCGCCCTGCCGCTGCTGTAGAGGCAATCGTTCCGACGAATACCCCATGCAACTTGTAAGAATTTCCGGTGTCTCTCGTAATGGAGGGTGGAAAGACCTGTGGTTGGTTTTCCCTGACATTATGCCTTGTATAGGTGTCCTATGTACTCCTGTGTCTGCGAGTCGATGATGAAACACGCTTGGACAACCAAATACTGGAAACGCCTCGACCGTTTCGTGGCGGTGATCGCGCTCAGCACGGCGCTGATGTCGATCGCGTTCGCCGGTGAGACGGCAGTGGTGGTATTCCTCGGCGTCGCCGTTCCGCTGCTGGCGGCGCTTCTGCTGGCGGCGCGTCGGACCCGCGTGGAGCGTACGTCCCGGCCGCAGCCGGCGGTGGATGCCGTCTGGCCGCGCCCCGAAGATCTGACGCGCAAGCAAACCGTCGAGGAAGCGGTCGAATCCGATCGCGGTACCGCTGACGACCGCCGGTCTGTCGGTGAGAAACTCGACGAGATCGAGGAACGCTTCCGTCGCGGCGAGATTTCCGAGGACGAACGTCTGGCGCTGCGCGACGACATCATCACCCTGAAACGCTAAGACAACCCGCGGTCGTACCTACGGCCGCCTTACATAGCGCCGCCGGATTGCCCGGCAGTTTGTGCGGCCATTGACAGACGAAGGCCCCGACGTCTCGTCGGGGCCATTCTTTTAGTCATCACAAGGCGGCTGTCGCTGCACACGCAGGTGTCCATCAGATTCACGCAGGAGGTCCTTCTCTGCGGAAGCCTCCAGCCCGCCATATTCTGTCCTATTGCCGTCACCGATGCTTTGTTTCTTACAACGTCCCGGAAAAAAGCTCTTCGCACTTTCGGGCGGATGCCATCCTGCAAGATTGCTGCCGGTCACACGTCTACGTCTACAACGCCCTTGCCAACACCATGGGGCGACGGCATATTCCCCGTCCACGTGCCTGGGTGGCGGAACTGGCAGACGCAACGGACTTAAAATCCGTTGACCGCAAGGTCGTACGGGTTCGAGCCCCGTCCCAGGTACCAACAGAACTGCTGCCCATCGTGCAATGCGCTTTGGCTCAACCAACGGCAACTGCACAACGAACGAAGGCCGCGCCTCAATACGGGTGGGCGGAGATGACGGTGACGACGCTGCCGGACTCGGTATGCTGGGCGATGTGGACGGAGCGGCTGCGATCGAACATGACGAACCAGATGCCTTTGTTCGGGATGTTGCCCACGAGTGAACGGCGGAACAGGGCAGGCGGCTCGCGAGTCGTTTCCCAGAAGGCTTCGCTTCGGGCGAACCAGCGCTTTGCGACCAGCGGTTTGAGTTCCGCCGGCGTGCGGCTGTCGCGGACGGTGTACCAGACGTAGCGGGCTTCGAAGGTTGCCTTCTCGTCGCCCGCGATGAAGCGAGTGGTCTGCGGCGTGAACGGGGCGTCGTTGACAACCCCGGCAAGTCTCTGTTCCTTCTCCTTCTGCGCCTGGGCCCTGTCGACGGTGGCTCGGCCGACGACGCCGAAGACAAAGATTGCGGTTCCGATGAAGAGCGCGACGAGGGTGGCGCCGATGATGGTCATCACACGTTTGTAGAGCGACGCAAATCTGCGTGTCGCGATGAGTGTCAGAATCAGCGTCGCCAGCGGGATCAGCAGCGCCACGGATGTAAGGAACGGCAGCATAGGCTGCAACAGTAGCACGGTTCCGGCGCTTCGCACCCGGAAGTGCGGTAAGCCTCCGCCTACTGCCCTGTGTATTCTGCGTGGAGATCCCGCACCTTCTTGAGCGCCGAAGCCTCGGCGTAGAAGCTTGCGGTGCGGAGTGTCAGGATCGGTCACCTGCATCAAACGGCCGCTCCAGTTTCCTTTTTCCTGCCGTTCTGGTTGGGGCCTGCCCCAGCCCAAACGGCAGGAAAACGGGGTGAGGTGTGGCGCAGGATTCATGTAGGTGACCGATCCTCAAGTACCGCAGGGCAAGCCTGCGGGATGTTAGGCAAGGCAGGGAACGAAGGCGTACGAAGTGCGGGTTAAGAGAAACGCCGCGCCGGCCGTTACTCAGACACAACGGAGAGGACAGCCGCGATGGTAACACGACAAAGTGCACCAGGAATCATGACGCTGATCTTCGGCCAGGGGATTGTGCATTTGGGACTGTGCATTGTCTACGGCGTCCTCGGGACCACGTTCTTGGTGTTGCTGGTGATCGGTCCCCGGGAACGCCGTGACTTGGTCAACACGGCCGGCCGCCTGCTGCTTTGTCAGTACCTGGTATTGCTCCTGTGGTATATCCTGCAATACTGTCGGGCCTACGCCTGCCTATGCGGCCGTCCGACACCGAGCCAGGCAGCAATGGATCTGTTCGATTTTCAGTTGCGTCCTTTCGCGTTTTGTACACTCTACTTCCCTGTCGGTCTCATCGTGGCCCGCCTGCGCTATGGCCGATGGCCGCGTTACACCGCCGGCGACATCGGCGCCCTGCTGGCGGGTTTGCTGTCGCTGTTCGCAATCTCAACCGGCTATCTCCTCCTGCAGTCCGGAGCAATGACGGAAGCAATCTGGCAAGACGGCTTCGTCAATCTTGACAGGATATGCAGCCCACTGCCGACCGCAACGAACTTCCAGAGCATCTTGGCAGTGGCACTGAGCCTGTCGATCTTCGGACTGCTCGCAGTGTGCGCTCTGAATCCCACGCCTACGCGCCGATCACTCGCAACGTGGCTGCTGCGCGCGCAGTTGGCACTGCTGGTCACGTACTGCCTGTTATGGTACTGGCCGGCCGTGGACGTCGCGGCCTGCGTCGATCCGGCGTTGGGCGGCTGGCTGCCGTGGCAGTGCTTTGTTGCCGGTCTCGTGGTCTTGGCTGCCTGCTACGGGCTGGCCCGCCTGCGGTTCCGGGAGTGGTCGCCACACACGATGTTGGGAATTGCATCCACCGTGTGTTGTGTGATGGCATTCCCCCTGGCAACATTGTTCCGCCTGTTTTGTCAGGAACCATATTGCTGGCTGTGACTCCGCCCGCTGCGACGCCGCGGCGCCTGCGACTGGTGAAACGGCCAGCCTATTTCTTCTCGGCGGCGCGGCGTGCCTGCATACGGGCGCGGAGGGCCTGGCGAAACTCGGTCATCTGGGCACGGACGACGGGGTCGGTGGTTTCGATGCGCTCTTTCATGTGTTCGGGCGTCGGGCCGCGGCCGCGGCGTCTTTCGGGCGGGTGGTCCTGATCGTCGTCGGTTTCGCGGCGGGCCCGCATGGCCTGACGGCGTTCGTGCATGCGGTCAATCATGTCGTCGAGGTAGGCTTGGCGCTTGTCTTCAGGCAGGGCGCAGTACTCTCTGGCGCGGTCTTCGTGCATCTTGCGAAAGACTGGACCAACGTTTCGGCGGATCCTCTCACGCTTCACCTTTTCTTCTTCATTGGGTTCTTCATCGCCGTCACGATTCTCGCCGCGTCTGCCGCGCGGGCGGAGGTTGCCGCTTTCACGCAAGTGTCGGAGGTAAGCTTCCTTATCATCATGCGACCGCTTCGCGAACGCATCGGATGCGAGGTAGTCGCTGACTTCCTCTTTTCCAGCCAGTTTCGGGTCGGGGGGCTCCGGTGTGTTGAACAGGCCGTATAGATAGATGCCGCCGGCGATCAGAGCAGCGATCAGCCCCAGCGGCACCAGACTGATGACGGCGACGTTGCGCCAACTGCGGTAGTCCCGTTTCATTTCAAGTCTCCGACATGGGCATCGGCAAACAGGTAATTGGCGGCGCCGGCGGTGCCGGCTTTGCCATGGAACGGTTCGTAGTCGTACATCACGGGAACGTTTTCTTCGCCCCACTTCTTCGACAGAAAAGTCTCAGCCACTTTGCGGCCGCCGAGCATGCTGTTGTATTCGTAGCTCGAGCCTTCGGTCTCAAAATACTGATTGTCAGCGGGGCACTGAAACACGCGTTCACTGCCGGCATGCGGCAGCAGGACATCGACGATCCGCGGTTTGCTGTTCAGTTTGGCGGACGGCAATTGCGCGCACAGCGGCATGATATCGCGCGATTCGTCCAGATACATGGCCATGGCGCCGCCGAGGTTTCTCAGGTTGTTCATGCAGTTCGTGCGTTCGGCGGCCTTCCGGGCCTTCGCCATCATCGGCAGCGTGATGGCCATGACCACGGTGATGATGACCACCACCACCAGAAGTTCAATAAGCGTGAAACGCGAGTTGTGTTTCATTCGGCGCCCTCCATTTGCGTGACGCCGGCGGCCGGGTGGAACTCCCGACGGAAGATGAAGCAGAAGAGCTTGCGCATGTCTTCCATGATCAGGTAGAGCGACGGCACCAGCAGCAGGGTGATGCCGGTGGCAAAGAGGATGCCGAACCCGAGGGAGATGGCCATGGGGATCATGAATCGCGCCTGCCGCGAGGTCTCCCAGATCATCGGGGCCAGGCCGCCGAACGTAGTCATGGTGGTCAGGAAGATCGGGCGGAAGCGGCGAACGCCGGCGGACCAGACGGCCTGATAGCCGACCATGCCGGCGGCCCTTCGCTGGTTGGCGAAGTTGATCAGCACCAGCGAGTCGTTCACCACGACGCCGGACAGCGCGACGATACCCATCATGCTCATCATGCTCAGCGAATAGCCCATGATCCAATGGCCGATCACAGCGCCGACGATGCCGAAAGGAATGCTGATCATGACAATCAGCGGCTGGACATAGCTTTTGAAGGGAATGGCCAACAGCATATAGATCGCGATAACGGCGACGATAAAGCCGATCCTTAAACTGCGCATGCCTTCGCGCAGATCCTGCTGGCGGCCGCGCAGACCATAGGAAAGACCGGGATGGCGATCGCGCAGAACGGGCATCTGGTTGGCCAGCACGGCGGTCAGGACGTTTTCGGATTCCTTCGCGGGATCGACGTTGGCGGTGACGGAGACAACGCGGGCGCCGTCCCGTCGTGAGATGCGGGTGTAGGCGCGGCCGCGTTTGATCTCGGCGATCTCGCGCAGCGGCACGTCGGTCCCGGCCGGTGTGCGGATGAGGAACTGCTCGATGTCGTGCTCGGAAACGCGTTGTTTTTTGGGGCGGATGACGCGGACGGTGACTTCGTTGCGGCCGCGCTGCTGCCGGAACGCGCGAGCGCCGTAGAACGCATTCCGGATCTGCCGGCCGACGCCGGCGGTGGTCAATCCCAGAGCTTGGCCTTCGGGCTTGATCTTCAGGTCGAACTGGACTTTGCCGGGCATAAAGCCGTCGTCAACATCCTTGACGTTGGGGTATTCCTCCAGCATCGCAGCCAGATCCTGACAGGCATGCTCCAGGGTAGTTGTGTTGCGGTGGGACAGTTCCACGGTAAGCGACGCCCCGCCGCCGGGACCACCGCGGTCGGATTCGAAGAGGACGGACCGCAACCCGGGAATCTGCCCGACCTCGCCGCGCCAGAGCTTGGTAAATTTCGCGGTGCTGATGGGGCGGACATCCGCATCGGTCAGGTAGGCGCGGACCTCGACTGTGTGGCTGCCGCCGATTTGCCCGCGCGGCGCGCGACCGATGGTGGCGAAAATGCCTTCCACCTGCTTCTCGCCGCCATGCCGTTCGGCCACCCGCCGGGCTGCCTCGATCAGTTGGTCCCGCACCTTCTCGGTCTTCTCGACGGCCGTACCGTAGGGCAAGGCAACGGTAACCACGGAATAGTCGGACTCGACGCGCGGCATCGGCACCATGCCGAGATAACCGCTCTGGATCATGCCGACGACCGCGATCATGATGCCGACGCCCACGGCCACCGTGAGATATCGCGCCCGCAGGACGTGCTTGAGGAACGTCCCGTAGACCGTGCGGATCAGGTAGTTATAGCCTTTGGCAAACCGTTCCCGGAAATGATGCAGCCAGCGAGTAAAGCCCATGCGAGCACTGCCGCCATGCGCGAGGTGCGCCGGCAGAATGAACAGACACTCGAAGAGCGACAACATGAAGACGGTAACGACGATCAGCGGGATATTGCGGAAGATCTTGCCCATGAATCCCGGGACGAACAGGAGCGGCAGAAAGGTAACCACATTGGTGAGGATACTGAAGACCACCGGAATCGCCACCTCTCTGGTGCCGAGGATGGCCGCTTTGAGCTTCGGCACACCCCGTTCCTGATGTTCGTAGACGTTCTCGCCGACCACGATGGCGTCGTCCACTACGATGCCCAACGCGATCAGGAACGCGAACATGGTGATCATGTTGATCGTCAATCCCATACTCGGCATTAACAGCATGCCGCCCAGGAACGAGATCGGGATCCCCATCATGACCCAGAACGCCAGCCGCAATTCCAGAAAGATCCCCAGCAGGCAGAGCACGAGAACCAAGCCGATGGCGCCGTTGCGGATCAGCAGTTCCGCGCGTTGCCGGTAGATGCTCGACATGTCCCGGCGCACCGCCAACGTCAGTGACGGCGGCAGTTCGGCATTGAGATTCGGCAGTTTCTCCATAACCGCGTCGGCCACTTGCGTCGGCGTCTGATCGCCGATGCGGAAGACTTCGATCATCACGGCGCGTTTGCCGTTGTAGGTGGAGTAGCGGTCGGATTCCTCGAAGCCGTCGGTCACGGTAGCGATATCGCGCAGGAGTACTTTGCCGCCGTCCGGCATGGTGATGATCGGAAGTTCGGCAAACTCGACGGCGTAATCGCGGCGGTCGCGTACGCGGACGAGGACCTCACCAGCTTTGGTCTTGATGCCGCCGCCGGGCAGTTCCGTGGCCAACGCCGCGATGCGGTTGGCCACCTCGTCTTCAGAGAGACCGTACTTCCGCAGGTTTTCGCGGGAGATCTCCACGATAATCTCATAGTCGCGCACGCCGTCGAGATCGATCTGCGTGATGTTCGGGTCTTCGAGCAGCTGGTCCTGGATATTCTGCGCCGTTTCGGTCAGGATCCACTCGCTCTGGTCACCATAGAGGACGAGTTCGATGACTTCCCGACGTCGGGCGTCCAGCACAACGGTGGCTTCCTCGGCGTCATCCGGAAAGGTGGTGATGCGGTCGACTTCCTGCTTGATGTTCTGGTAGACGTTCTGCTGATCCGCGCCGCGCAGCATTTCGACACGCACGGAGCCGGAGCCTTCACTGGCGGTGGAGGTGATTTCCTTGATCCCCTCGATGTCGCTGACGGCTTCCTCGATGGCCAGCAGGATGCCCTGCTCGACTTCCTCCGGACTGGCGCCGGGATACGGCACGGATATGGTCACGCGGTCCAGGTCGAAGTCCGGAAAGACCTCCTTCTTGATGATACGGAACAGGGCGAGCAGACCGCCGACCAGAATGGCAATCATAACCAGGTTGGCGACAACCTTGTTGCGCGCCATCCAGGCGATCGGGCCGCGATTCAGTTGATTGTCGCCAAGCATCAGTGGACTCCGTTACCCTTGCCGCCGGCCTTCTTGAGATTGACCGGTTTGGTGCCGGACTTGCCGTTGCGGCCGGACGGGGTGCCGGAACTGTCGTCGGCAACGCCGGCTTTCGGTTTGTCGCCGTGGGCCGCCAACTTCATACCGGGGATCGGCGAAGAAATATCGGTAAGAACAAGATGTTCACCAACGGAAACGCCTTTATCGATGAGGACGGTTTCCGGGCCGCGCCACAGGATGTCGACATCACGAACTTCGAGACGGTTCTCCAAGTTGCGCAGCCAGACCTGGCCGCCCTCGCGCAGAACTTCGCGATCCACGGTGAATACGTCGGAAACGGTCTTCCCCTCGATCTCGATGTTGACATAGGAGTCCAGCAGCAACGGCAGGTCCTTGTTCTGCGACAGAGGGTTCTTGACGGTGATGAGTACTTGGGCCATGCGCCCGGCTGCTTCGAGCGTGGGCAACAGGCGCAGGACTTGCCCTTGCCAGGACGCGGTTGTCTGCGGTCCACCGGTGGCTTCGACGCGCACCTGGGCGCCGGCCGCACCGTCGGCTTTGGGGAAGCGGATCCAGCGCAGTTCATCAACGGGCACGGAAACCTGGATCCAGAATTCATCGGCGGCGACGAGTTCAGCAAGCACGGTATTGGTGCCGATCTGCGTGCCGACATCAACGCGTTTGCTGCGGACCAGCGCGGTGAAGGGCACCTTGACCTCGGTCCGTGCGCGGTTCAGGTTCGCCTCTTTCAACGCGGCCTCGGCGGAGGCAAGTGCGGCCTTGGCCTGGGCCATCTGCGGTTCGCGCATGATCAGCCGGCGCTCTTCGGGGGTCAGCGGCTGGCCGCCTTCGGTGGCGGCAGCCAGTTCGGACTTGGCGACTTCCTGCTGACCCAGTTCGAGCTGGTATGCCGCCCGGGCCTTGGCGAGATCGGCTTCACGCATCTGGATGGCGAGTTCGAAATCCCGCGGATCCAGGGCGATCAGCGTCTCGCCGGCAGCGATTTCCTGTCCTTCGTCAAAGTGCGGATGGATCTTGTCGATAACGCCGCCGACCTGAGCCTGCAGCGCCAATTCACGCGCCGGCACCACCGTGCCGCTGGCGCGGACGGTGATCTGATGCGAGGACGTAACCAGGGGCTGCAGTTCGACCAGTACCTGGCGTTCGCCGCGCGGCTTGGGTTTATGTTTCTTGGCGTTCGCAAAGAACCACTTCCGCCCCTGGAGCCCCAGGAACACGGCACCGACGGCGAGGCCGATCAGCACAATCTGTGCCCCTAGCCGCAACTCGCGATAGGCCGGTACATGATCAGGTATTTCGTTGGTATCACTCATTGGACTGTTCCGTTTCGGGTTGTGGCGGCGGCTCCAATTCAGCAGGCCAGCTGCCGCCGAGCGCTTTGTACAGGGTGATGCGGTTACGCAGAAGCCGCTGATCCAACTGCACCAGACTTCGTTCCAGTCGCTGGACCGCAGTGACGGAACTGAGGACGGTGATGTAATCAGTGAGTGCATTGCGATAGCGCTTGTCGGCTTCAGCAAGAGTCTTGTTTGCCAGGTCCAATTGCCGTTTGGTCTGTTGACGCAATTCCAGTTGCCGTTTCTCGGTGATGATCGCTGCTTCAACTTCGTGCACCGCTTTGAGAACGGTTTGCCGGTATTTGATCAGGCGTTCATCAACTGCCGCTTTCGTGCGTGCCACTTCGGCTTTTCGTCTGCCGCCGTCAAGCAGGGGAGCGGTCAGCCCGGCAGCCAGATGGGCAAGCCAGTCATCGAACAGTGCATCCAGGTGTTCGGCTTCGGCGGCCAGAGAACCGGTCAACCGGAGTGCGGGCAACCGGTCGGCTTTGGCGGCAGTGACATCCCAATCCCCGGCCTGCAGGTCGAGGAAGGCCGACTGGATATCCGGCCGGCGCGCCAGCAGGTCGGCGGGGACGCCGAGATCGGGAAACGCCGGCAATTGCGGCAGAGCGCTGTCAAAGGACTCCGCCGTAGTGCCGGGATTGCGGCCGCGCAGCAGGGCAAGTTGATCCGACAACAGTTCCTGTTGCTGCTGCAGCGGCGGCAACAGCAGTTTGGCCGCCGCCACATTCTGCTGCTGCTGATAGACATCCAGTGCCGTCGATAACCCACTGCGCTGACGCCCCCGAAGGATCCCCAGACGTTTCTCATTGGTGGCAATCTGGCTCTTGATCAAGGTGATTTCAGCATTGGCAGCCAGAAGCTGAATCCAGATGTCGGCGACCGAACCGGAAAGCGCCAACGCGGTCGCACCCAAATCGGATCGGGAGATCTGCTGACCCAGTCTGGCAGCGTTTACACCGGCACGCACCCGCCCCCAAAGATCGACTTCGTAACTGATCCCGAGACCAAAGGCAAAGCTGTTAACCGACTCGACCTTGCCCGCGTCAATCACGGTGGCCACGCTGCGTTCGGCTTCCGCCTCGGCGTCCGGCAGGCGGGGCGCGCCCGCTTTCGCGGCCACCGCGTTGGCCTGACGCAGACGGGCCCAGGCAACCTGCAGATCCAAGTTGTCGGTCAGCGTCTGACCGACAAGACGATTCAACTGAGGGGCCTTGAAGCTTTCCCACCAGCGGTCCGGTGCTTTGACGGTCTTGTCGGCCTGCCGCGAATAGGACTTCGGCAGCGGCTCTGCCTGCGGATCCCGGCGTGCCGGGTCAAAGGTGGTACAGGCCGTCAGCCCGGCGGCAATGGCGGCCGCCGGCAAGAGCAGGCGGAACCGCTTGAGTATCTGTATGGCCATGCGGAACTCCAGTTAATCGCAATCCATACCAGAGCACGGGGTGTGCCAATCGCAATTGCCGATGCCCTGCAGTCGCCAAACGACTGCATTGGCGCTGCTTCCTCTGTAAATGCACGGGGGCGGTCAAACTGAAGTCCTCGCGCCTGCGCAATTCTTGCGCAGCAGTGTCCCGCCTGCCTGCGCAGGGCCTGCAGGGGCGCGGAGGAAGGTTTTCGGTAATCAGTGACCGGTGATCAGTGGAAGAAAGAACCGGAAGCGGAGTCGTTGGGGCGGTGGGGAGCCGGTAGAACTGGCGAGACAGGAAAGACGGGACACGGGACACGGGACACGGGACACGGGACACGGGACACGGGACACGGGA
>CAYLNH010000054.1:0-32194 GCA_964384625.1 uncultured Lentisphaerales bacterium | reverse complement strand
ACTAATATAGCACACACCGCGAGAATGTCGCCTATTTGCGTGCCGGATTAATAGTCCGCCGCGGCTTCGGCATAGCGTTCGTCATCCGTCTCCGCATACGCCGCGGCCAGCGGCGGCAGCCAGGCAAACCGGCATGGCCGACTGCGCCAACAGTGGTGATCCACATGACCGGCCGACCAGTCAATGCTCTTCCGACCGATCTCCACGATCTGCCCCATGAACTCCATCTTGCCGTCAACGAGCAGGTCAACGACACGTTCCTGGGCGGCGGCCAATGCCGGCGGCTCAAGCACGAACGTGGACGCCAGCGACGCGGCAGCGTTCTTGATTTGCTCGCGGATCTTCATATCGCGTCCACGTAGCCGGCTTGCCTGGACTTCTTGACCGCCTGCCCCAGCAGCGTGCGCCGGTTCTGTTCCACCCGGATATCGGCAGCAATCGCTTCCGGATCCCAACCGTCCATCAGCATCGCCAGGAGGTCCTGCCGCACATCGGCATAGTCCGGGTTGTCGATCTCGTTCGACAACTCATGCGGGTCCTTCGCCAAGTCGAACAACTCCATGCCCTGCTGATCGTAGTAGTTCAGTTTGTACTGTTGATAGCGCACCATCCGCTCCGGGCCTTTGACGTCCGAGGCATAGTACTCACAGTAGACCGGAACATCTTCCAGCGTCTTGCCCTGGGTCAGCGCCGGCCACAGACTGCGGCCGTCCAGCGGCACGTCCCAGTCGATTCCGCCGGCGTCGCGCATTGTCGGATAGAGGTCCAGCAGCGACACGGGCGTGGCAATCCGTCGACCGGCCTCAATGCCGAAGGCCGGACCGGACACGATCAGCGGCACGTGCGACGAGTCCTCATAGAAATAGTTCTTCCCCCACAACCCATGATTGCCCCACATGTCGCCGTGGTCGCTGGTGTAAATGATGATCGTGTTGTCGCGCTGCCCACTGCGATCGAGCGCATCAAGGATGTCACCGACCCACTGGTCCAACATCGTCACCATACTCAGGTACACCTGCCGGCCGGCGCGGTGTTCTTCAGCCGTCATCTTATCACAGCCCCAGACCGTGTTGCCGAAGAAATCGTTGCGCGGATGCAGATTCTCCGCCGGGATCGGATCCGGAATATCGACCCCGTCGTAGCTCTCGTACACCTTGCGGTCGCACACCTGCGGGTAGTGCGGGTAGTTGATCCCGACCGTCAGACAAAACGGCTGATCTGTTGGCGGATCATCGAGGAACTTCACGGCCGTATCGCGAATGCCCAGTTCCTGTTGCCAGAAACCATGGTCCGCCGGCGAGTCGACAATGTGCAGTTTGGAGAAGTGCACGTACGCCGTGCCGTCACCAACTTCTTCGCCCCAGCGGAAGCCGGCGATCTGCGCCGCGTGTTCGTTGGTGTGCTTTTGGAAGCCATGCAGTTGGTCCGGTCCGAGGAAGTGCATCTTGCCGGTCAACTGCGTGCGGTAGTCATTTGCGGTGAGCATATGCGCCCAGGTCGGCAGATCGCTGGCCAACGGCGCGCCGTTGTCATAGGCCTTGATCTTATGACACTGCAGCCCGCTCATAAACGCGTTCCGCGAGGGCACGCACAAAGCAAAGTTGCAGTAAGCGTTCTCGAACAGCGTGCCTTCCGCCACCAACCGATCCAGGTTCGGCGTCTGCGCGAAATCCGCGCCGTAGCAGCCCATCGTGAATGGGCTGTGCTCATCGGAGATAATCAAAAGGATATTGGGATTCATATGGTATAGCTGTGGGGGTTTTCAGGTTTTGGATGTCTGGAAAAGGAGAGGAAAGATGCGACTCAGCTGTTGATCACCACTCCGGGCTCGTGTACAACGCCCAGGTGTGCATTGTCTCGTCGTCAAAGCTGTGCAGCTTACCGTGATTCGCCCACAGGAAGACGCCGCCGGTGCTCGGCTCGTCTTCGTGTACGGCTGCAACGGAACCGTCAACATGTACGACATGTGCCCGGCGGCCGTGACGCGGGTTAAAGTAAGCATAGCGCCATTCACCAAATCCGGGATCGTTCCAGGTCTCACCGAAACAAATGGTTTGGCTGGGGTCGAGGATCTGCACCATACGCGCCTTGGTCACGCCGGCGGCCGCCCAACTGCCATCGCTCGCCGCATCCCAGTACGGCGCTTTCAGCATACGATTATTGCTGAGCCAGGAGTTGATGCCGTAACTCCAGTAGCTCCAGTAGCTGTTGCTCGGCGAGGCGCCGTTGTGTCCCTGCGGGTAGCGCGGCGTCTGCGCCTGCCACCCCTTATACATGTGCAACCGGTCACTGTAGGCCGGGCACGTGGCAAAGTCCCCCGGGTCCGGTGATGGGTGTGCCGCATCCCGACGGCCGGCAAACGGTGTGCCGAGATAGTCATAGTAGTGCTGATTCAAGTGTTTCCATTCGGCTACGCTGCCGCCCTGCCAGCGGCGCCAGCGCATAGGAAACACCGAGTCATTGTCGTCCGTGTAAAGGATTGTTGCCACGCTGATCTGCCGCAGGCGTGACTTGCAGATGGTGGCCTGCGCCGTATCCCGCGCCTGGCTCAGGGCGGGCAGCAACATCGCGGCGAGAATCGCAACAATGGCAACGACGACGAGCAGTTCGATCAACGTAAATCGTTTGTGCCGCAAATCATTTGTCATACGTGTCAAACCCTCTTCCAGAAGGGCCTACGGCCCAGTTGTACTATAGTCATCTCGGCCGAAAAATCAACCGACCACAGCCGCCGTCGAACATGCCTTTGCACCGTCATCTGCCATCGCCGGGAATTGGCGGAATTGTTTGTTTCCGGTCGATCACCAACCCCTGTGCCGGCGTTGACAGTTCCGGTCGCAGATCATCGAAAGCCAACTGCCGCGGCGCGACTCCGCCGGCAGCGCACAGCGCCGCCGCCACGCCGGCGACCTGCCCCAATTGGCCCAGCAGGCATTGGACGCGATACGAGGCCATGGCCAGATGCGTTCCGCTCATATGTTTGCCGACCACCAGCAGATTATCCAGATGCCGCGGCACCAGGGCGCGGTAGGGGATCCCATACGGCTTCGTCTCCGGATAGTCCATCTGACTCCTGCCGGCCGTCCAGATGTCGATCGGCCGCTGCGTGATCAAGACGCTGTCGTCCGGGATCACACCGTCGAACAACGCGTTGGCGGTTACCACATACTCGCCCATGATGCGCCATTGCTCGCGCACGCCCAGCCGCGGCGCCAAATGTACGAGATAGCCGTGACCGCGCAATTCCTCCAGCATCGGCGCCATCTGCTCCAGGCTCTGCTGCTGGGCTGCAGCCAAAGCCGCCGGATCCCGCGTATCGTCGCAGTCCACCCGGCAGCCCCAATGCAGATAGACGCCCGCCTGCCGTTCGAGCGCGCCGGCATCGTCGTGGCGGCCCGGCGAACCCCAGCCGGATTCCAGGCCGCGCGGCACCCAGTTCCCGTCGCCCTGCGGCAAACGCTGACTGATGAACATCCAGGTGCATTGCTGCGCTGCCGCCGTCCGCTCACTCGGTGCCGGGGCCTCGTTGAAGTCATCCCGAGCGTCCTCGCCGTAGCGCGCGTCACAGCCGGCGGCCGCCGCCAGTCCCCCGCTGCCGGTGGCGTCGATGACGATCTTCGCCGCAAACCGCTGCTCGCGGCCGGCCGCGTCCCGCACAATTGCGCCCGTGACCCGCGAGCCCTCCACCGTCAATCGCTGAATCGGTGTCGACCCGAGAAACGTCACATTGTCCTCGGCCGCCAGGACCTCCTGCACCACACGCAGAATGTCGCCGGGCAGGTACCAGAAATACCACCACTTGTCCACCGGCCGGTCGGTCAACGCAAAGCGGCTCTCGAGTTGTTGCAGATACTCCGCGACGACGCCGGAGCGCGGCCCGCCGTCGGGCATCGAAACGTATTGGTCCACCGCGGCGCCGCCGGGATACGGATCGTCGTCCACCAGCAGTACCCTGGCGCCCTGCCGTGCCGCACCGATGGCCGCCGGCCAGCCGGCCGCGCCCGCGCCAACAACCAAAATGTCTGTATCTCTTCTCATTCTATCCTCACCTGACAACGCGAACAGCTCGGTCAATTCCGCTTGTCAGCCGTTCATTCCCAAGCTACAATGCCAACATGCAATCATTTCGGAACAATACCGATCTTGATGAACTGAAGAACGTGCTGGCAACCTTTCCGGAGATCGAGGCGGCGTTCTTGTTTGGCTCAACCGGGACCGACAGAATGCACCGCAACAGTGATCTTGACCTCGCGCTTGACGGGGACCTGTCGGAACTTCGCAGGCAGCGGCTGGATATCCTGACGGAACTGGCGCGCGCCGGTTTCGGTCGGGTCGACCTCGTTCTACTGCGCGAAGCTCCCCCGGCACTTGCATTTGAAGCTGTAAAAGCCCATCGGGTCGTATACTACCGTCCCGATGCAAGCCCTTCAACGATCTTTTCCAACACCATTCGGCGCTATTTCGATATCCGCCCCTTGCTCGAATGCCAGGCCGAAGCCTACAAACAAAGGCTCCTCCATAGTCAAACCTGAAGTCGTCTTGCCGCGTCTGAAAAAGCTCGATGAATATCGGCAGATCCTCGAAGGGCTCAAACGCTACACGTACGAGGAATTTATCTCGGACCCGGAACACTACGGTTGTGCCGAACGCTTTCTGCAACTCAGTATCGAGGTCCTTGGCGATGTGGGCGGACACATCATTGCCGACGCCGACCTCGGATCTGTGGAGTGGCATTGCGACGTCCCGCGCTGCCTGCTCGACAGCAAGATCATCGATTCGGAACAGCATGAGATCTGGACGCAAATGATTGGATTTCGTAACATTCTCGTGCATGACTATGTCAATATCAATCGATTGTGTATGAGGTCCTGCAAAACCGGCTGGACGACCTTCTGAGCCTTCAGGAAGCCCTTGCTGCTGCCGTTTGAGCATACTCTGCAACTCCGCAAGAACGATCTCTGTCATCTCGTCTGACTTCCTCTCCCCGAATCCGCCGCTCCCGGCCCGTACCAGCGCTGCAGGGGCTCCGCCGGTTCTACCGCGTCCGGTGCATTGACCATGATCGTGGCGTCGTCCGGGACCGGGATGGTTCCCTGCAGAAGGGGGTCCTCGGTTTTCTCCATCCAGGTCTGCAGGCGTTGCTGCATGTCTTTCAGGACATCGGCGTGGGCCGGATCGTCGGCCAGGTTGTGGCGCTCCTGCGGATCGAGGACCACGTCGTACAGACGATGCTCCGGGCGCTCGTGTCCGTCCCGCGTCCAGCCGCAGGACATCCACAAATCCTTGCAGTCGCTGGCATCGCAGTTGGTCATTTTCATCGACCGGTCGCTGTCGAAGTGTCGAATATAGCTCCACCGTTGGGTGCGGATGCAACGCTGTGGCTCGTACTCGGCGTGGACGTTGATCTCGCTGAACAGTTCCACGCGGATCGTGGCGTTCTCGTCCGCGGCCAGCGGGAACATCGACGTCCCTTCCGCCCACGGCGGCGCGTCGATACCGGCCGCTTCGCAGAGTGTCGGATACACGTCGACATGCGAAACAAGGGAGTCGCTGACACGACCACCGTCAAAACCGGCGCCGCGCAGGATCAGCATGACGCCCAAGCCGTGGTGGGTCAGATTGCATTTCATATCCGGAAACGCGATACCGTGGTCGGTGGTGCAGACCACCAGCGTGTTCTCCGCCAGCCCCGTGCGGTCGAGCGCCTCGAGCACGCGGCCCATCTGCTGGTCCATGTTTCGGGTGGCGTCGATAAACTCGGCCATGTCCTGACGCGTCGTGGCGTTGTCCGGGATCGGGTCCGGCGGTTTCACGAACCGCGAATCGGTCTGCGACGCATAGTCCGGCGGCGGCGAGAATCCGCGCCCCATGCGGTGCGGATCCCCCAACCCGACACTCAGGAAGAATGGTTCCGGCGGGTCCTGCACCAGGAACTCAACCCCGCCGCCGGCGCCCCAGGTCTCAATGCTCTGGTCGTAGTCCACGGGTCCGACGTGCGTTACCCCGGCCTTGGCCGTGTGATATCCGGCCTGCTCGCGCAGCCGGCAGACGATGTGCTCGTTGGCATCGCGCAAGTTCCAACCGCGTTTGCCGGCCAGGCCGTACATGCCCGACTGATGCGGCCATTGCCCGGTCAATAACGCCGCCCGGCTTGGCGAGCACGTCGGGTTGGCGCAGAAGGCCTGACGAAACGTCACGCCCTCCTCCGCCAGCCGCTGAATGTTTGGCGTCGAGATGTTGTGCCCATACGGCTGGACGTAGCGGCCAACGTCATGGCAGTGCAGGTAAAGAATGTTCGGAGGTTTCTGCGGCATGAGGATGTTCCTTTCTGTTTCTATTCAAATTGTGGTGGTCCTTCAGACCACAAATCGTTTTCTCTGCCATACCCAGGGCGGTGCCCTGGACTAAGTTGGGACGGCCCTTTCAGGGCCTGGGACAGGGAGAGCGGATCATGAGCAAGGATGTGCCTTGTGCATCCCGGCAATCCGGGACTCATGCTGGCCGCGTGTCTTGAAACCCAACGGCCGGAAGATGGTTGAACGCAGTCTGCAGGGCGATGCCCTGGGTTCGTCGTGCACCAACAATCCGTGCCCTGAAGGGGCACCACAACATTGCGGCAATTCGCAGCTATTGTCTTCGCAACCGGCATTAGGATTGAACCAACTCCTGCAGCGCGGCGCCGTCGGTCCATTCGGCCGCCTGGGCAAACCAGAACCGGGTCGTGCCCGTGCCCTGCGCCAGGAGGTCCTTGGCGAACGCCAGGTAGTCCTGGTAATCGTCGCACTCGCTGAAGAGATAGGGGATGTAAACGATGTCGTCGCCGAACACCGCGTGGATCTCCTGAAACGGCGTGAACGGATGGTGGAACTCCAGACTGCGGATCGCCATACCGGACGCGCGCAGCGCCGGCAAGTGCTGGGCGTACTTGCCGCAGCAATGGATCTGCACGCCGTTGAACGCTTGCGCGATCCGCTGCAGACAGGGCAACTCGAATTCGCGATAAGAGTCGGCGCTCAACAACGGCAGCATATCCTGCGTGATTGACGCGCCGAGATCCTCCGGCAGAAAGGTATATGGCCAGATACTGCCGATGACCTTGCCACCGCCCAATTCGCGGCGCAGGCGCTGGTGGTAGTCGATCAACGTCGTCGTGATCCGGTCCAACGCCGTATGGATCGGCGTCGGGTCCGTGTACATCGCCATCAGCAGTTCCTGCTGGTCCATCACCAGCGCCAGCGTGTTCAGGGGTCCCTGAAAATCCGGGGTGCGAAGATACACGTCATTCGTATCCAGTCGGTCGCAGACCAGACCATAAAGATCCAGCGCCAGTTGGAAATCGGAATCTTCGAAAGCGCAGGGCGTCAACGCCTCGAGATCCGCGGTGGTCTGCGCCACCGGTTCAATATGGACGCAGCCCTCTTCCGGCGGCGGCAGGATCCTGCCGCCGTAGAGCTTGGCTGTGCTGATTGTGCCGAAGTCGCAATACAAGGTCGGCAGCACATTGACGCCCGACTCCAGATCGGCGCGAATGCCGGCCGCCGCGGCATCGGCGACCTGTTCCAGATTCGGCTTGAAATGATCGAAGATCTGCCGGTACTTGGGTTCGGTGACAATCGACACCAACGGCCCCTGCCGCTCGCCGCACCAATACTCGCCGAATCCCGACAGCAAATCGCTCGAAGTCTCTTTACTCATCTATCGTCTTTCGTTCCTGCTTTGAACAGCCCGCGGCCAAGTCGCCGTTTTGGGGCGCGTTTCAGTCGTTCACGGATTGAGGGATTCGTCGCGGCGTTCTTTCTTCAGGACCTCAGCGGGCGAAAACCACTGTTCCCACGTCGGCGCCAGGCAGGCCGGCACGCCGCGCAAATCCAAGTCCACCGGGATGGTCGGGAAACGCGCCTGCCCGGGCTTCGGCCGGTACTCGGTAGCTCCGCCCACGTCCAAACGCAGATGCCAGATCTTGCCGGCTGTTCCGCGCGGCACGACCACGCGCTGTTCGCCGCGACCGCCGTATAGAACGGCCACCCGGCGATCCGGGGCATGCACCTCGATCGCCGCCACATCCCGCTTGAATCGCGCGGCATAGCGGATCCTGAATTCGCGGCAGTCCTCCGGCACGTTGAAGTACCAATGCCGCAGCGACCCGATCTCCAGGTGAAAGCGCGACCAATCATCAGCCAACGGATCTCCCAGCAGCACAACGGGCGTCGCCGGATAGGTGTAGCTCCAGAAGTGCTCCGCGTCCGTGACCCGGATGACGCGCACCCCTTTGAAGGTCAGCTTTCGCTTGACGTGTTTCTTCGGGTGCAGCGTGACGGTCTCGGTACGCAGCACCCTGCCCCGGCCGTCGCTTATCTGAAGGCGCGCGGTTTCCGCCGGGACGTCGCCGCGTTTGATCGCGTGCATATTGCGCGCCACATAACTGCGCAAGGTCCAGGTCAACTCACGGCCCTCAGGGTTCCACAGCGCCAGACGGGCCGGACAGCGGATCTCGTTGCCGTCGGGATCGCCGACCGCCGGGCACGGCACCCAGTAGTGCAGATACGGCCGCTCCCGCTCGTTCTCCGGCGGCACGTCCGCGCGCACAAACGGGTCGTCGTCATAGCGCTTCAAAGGCGCCGGCTTGCCGGTTTTCGGGTTGAACCAGGTCTCGGAAGACGGCGACAAGTACGGCGGCACACCATCCAGCGACAGATTCACATCCGAATACGTATGCCCGCCGCCCAGGCGCACTTCAACACTCCAGAAGCGGCCGTCGCTGCCAGGCTCGACCACGATGTCGCATCGCTGCGTCCGCGGCGGCTTGCGACCGGCGACGATTTCGCCGTTAACCACCGTCGGATTCGCCTGGTCCCACAACGCCGCCAGCGGCTGGCCGCGCGGCGAGCGGATGATCAGACCGTGGTCTTCGCGTTGCGACCGCGCCACACAGCTCTGGGCCTTCATGGAAAAGGTCTTGGTGCCTTCCGGAACGAAGAAATACCACGTCCGCGGGACCATCGGCGTCGCCATAAACCAGGCCTGATCGCGATAGGCCACTCCGGTTCCCGGCCCGGTCCAGGCGACGGCCCGCGACAGAGACGTTTCCAGGTGCCAGTAGTTCAGGGTGAATCGTTCGTCGACGTCCACCTTGTACACGCCCCGGACAGCGCCGGGGACTGAGATCGTCACCCCGTCCTCGTCCGTCGTCACAGTCTTATCGACGACCTCCTTATCGGCCGGATTCGTAATGGTCACATGCAGGTCGCGTCGGTTCCAGCCGCCTTTGAACGGCCAGTTGTAGCGATACAGCGTGACGGTGAAGTCCGTGCCGGCGTCGTTGAGCAGATAGACGATAGTACCGCCGGTCAGGTAATGGCCGGCACTGCCGATAGACGAACCGCAAGGCGGTCCTTGCGGCTCGGACAGAATCGCGTCTGTCGCCGGCTGGCTGTGCTTTGACGCGCAGCCGCCGAGAACGCCCAGGGCAACAACAGAAGCCGTCTGCAGAATCAACCTGCGCATTTCAGTCCTCCACACCACGGTTCGGAAACGGCCGATACATCGGATCGCCGATGATGATCAGCCGCCAACTTCGTTGTTTGATCGACGCCCAATAGGCCTGGCCGACACACCAGCCGGACAGGAGTTTCGGGAAGAAAACCTGCGTCTCCGGGAAAGCTTGCAAATAGGGCTCGGACACAGGACCGATCGCGACCGTGACGCCGTCCTTCAACATCCCCGGCACCCAGGGACCGCCTTTGCCTTTGCCAACCTTGCCGCGCCATAAACGCGCCGCTTCGAAACTGGCCTGTTCGCAGCCGATGGCGCCGACGGCAAACTTGTGATTGAAGATCTCGCCGCGGTAATCGAACGGATGGTAGAAGCCCCAGTAGATCGCCGGGGCCGGACAGGTCCCGGCGGCCAGCGGTTTGCCGGCAGTGTCGTAGACCCCTTTCATACCGGCCCGGGTCAGACTCTCATGCGCCCGCCGGATCCACCAGTCGCCCTGATTGTAGCCCTTGCGGTTCGGGCCTTTGTTACGTGCGTCCAGACAGAACGCGCCTTTCAGTCCGCCGCCCTTCTCCGCCGCCAACGCTTTATCGACCAACCCCATGGCGATCACCGGCGTTTCGCCATCCAGCCGCGCCACCATGTACAGCAGCCCCTTCGACTTACCGGCCAACTGCTTCTTACGGAACGCGCCAAAGTCCAAGTCTGCGTTGTAGAACTCATTCTGCTGCCACGGCAGGCGGGCGCGCATCCCGGCCAGCGGCGAATCATCCTTGCCCGTCCTCGGCTTGCCGAACAACCAGGCCAGCTCGCTGTCGAAGGCCTTGTTCGAATACCACAGTCGGTGACGCGTCTTCTTCAGCAATTTCTTCGTTTGCTCGGCGTCCAGCCCCTTCTTCTTGGCGGCCGCCGCCACCTCCGCCCGCAACGCCTTCTCCTGGGCTGGTGTGAATTCGAAACGCCCGATGCGATAAGGCGTACCGTATACGGTCACCAGACACAACACGCGTTCCTTCAGCTGGCGCTCCTCCAGAAACGCTTCCAACGGCTTCACAACATCACGACGAAATACCGGATACGGATACCACGCCGGATTCTGGTCCATCGGTTCCAGCTTGCTGTGGTCCGCGTACGCGAACGTGAACAAGTGCGCCTCCGGAATTTTCCGTCGCTGCATGTAGTGCCGCGCCACCCGCAGGGAGTCCTTCGACGACGCGTTCGCCACAACCACAATCTCGTCCGGCTTAAGTGTGCCCGGCAAGGCATCGTTGGCGACGGCCGTCACAAGCATCAGATACAAACAAAACAGCAACACACAAACCGCAGGCCAAAGCCGACAGCGGCAGTGTGTGCGGCCCGTGTGCGTTGCCCCAATTGTGGATTGGTCCTGCATCTACTTCTTCGGACCCGGCGCGAGGACGACGCAGCGGAAGCCGACCGGCGTCCAGTCATTCACCTGCGGCGGGTTGATGAAGCGCGCAGTCGTCCGGCAAAACCGCCAGTCATACAGACTGCAACCACCGCGCATGACCTTGAAACTGCCGGTCTCGGGACCGGTGGGATTCTTGGCCGGCGCGTTTTTGTAGTAGTCGTAATCGTACCAGTCGTTGGTCCACTCCCAGGTATTGCCGGCCATGTCCAACACGCCGTAGGGACTGGCGCCTTCGGGCTTACTGCCCACCGGACGAAAGCCTTCGTTGAATTTGTAGACCGTATTCTCCAGGCTGACACAGCGATCCGGGTTCCAGTCATTGCCCCAGGGATAGACGCGACCATCGGTCCCGCGGGCCGCCTTTTCCCATTGCGCTTCCGTCGGCAGTCCGCCTCTTGCCCAACGGGCGTAGTCGCGGGCGTCATACCACGTTGCCTGGGCCGCATACTGTTCGTCCTTGCCCTGGGGCTCGGCCTTCTTGCCCTGGCCCCAAGGCTGCTTGAATTCGCGACCGGCGGCTTCGCAGAAGGCCTTGTACTGGCCGACCGTAACCGGGTGCTTGTAGATCCAGTAGCCGTCCAACATGATCTTGCGCTGCGGCTTTTCGTCGGCCCCCGCCAGTTTTGCATCACTGCCGCGGACGAATTCGCCGGCCGGAATCCAGATCAACTCGGCGCCGTCGATTTCGTTGATCGCCGTGCTTTTGCCGGTAATCCGGATTTTCGGCGTTTCCTTCTTTTCGGGTTCTTGGATGGCCTTTCCGGGCGCGACGTTCTTCGTCGTCAGCACCTGCGCCGGCAATATGTAGCTCTCGACCTGCTCTTTGGCGGGCAAGGCAGAGACGAACTGCACTTCGAGGTAGTTCTCGCCGACCACTGGCTTGAGCAGGACCGCCGTCAGCCCCTTGGCCCGCACGGTCAACACGGCAGCAACACCGTCACCACGATCCAGCAGAACGACAACGTTGCCATCGGTGTTGCTCACCTTCAGTTCGACGACCTGGGCATCACTGACCGCGGTGACCGCATCCCACTTCTCGTCCATGGCGTCGAGACCTTCATACCCCGGCGGTCGCTGGCCGGCTTTGACGAAACGGATGCCGCCGGGCTCGGCATAGCGCAGATCCATCAGCCGCTTGATGCCTCCGCCGCTGACGGTAACGCGCGCCTTCTTCGGTTCCGGCAGTGCCAGCCGCCAGCGGGCATTCAGCCGGTCCGGCCGTTTCAAACCACCGGTGTAGCTGCGTTCCACGCGCAAGCCGGCGGCAGTGACGGACACGGTGCGATGCAGAAACTGTTTCGCATCGAATCTGCCATGGGCAAGAATGGTCTCGGTCCGCAGCACTTGCTTGCCGGCGTTGTCATAGTCCGACCAGAGCGTACCCCAGGCTTCCACCGTCAGCTTGCGTTCCGCCCGCCCGGTCTCCGGCCGGGGCAAGACGACTTCATGACGGATGCGACCGAACTCGTCGCCGTACCCGGCTTCCGCATTCTCGGCGGACAACAGTTCCTTGCCGCTGGCCTTATCAACCAGACTGACAATCTGCCCACGCAAATCCGGACACACCGCGGCTGTCGCACTCTTGCCGGTCAATTTAACCACAACGCCACCATAGCTCTTGCCGTTGCGAGCCACGTTGACCATGTTCTGTCCGCTTCGGGCCCGCTGCAGACAGGGGACGACCTGCGGGTTGGCGTCCGGGACGAACCAGGTCTTGCCCGCTGTCTTCACCATGCCCCACGGCCCGCCGTAGGCGGCGGCTTCCAGGACAACGCGGTCCACCGAACGTTTACGAGCGCCCAGCAGGTTCGCCTGCTGCGCTTTCGTGCCGTGTTTTGCGGCCGCCGCCTGGGCCAGGTCCATCTCCCGGATCATCTGTTCGCGAATCGTTTCGTGGAAGAGCTTCTGCGACGTCATCCGCGTCCAACCGCTCCAGCGTACGGCGCTGGGCACCCACATGGCCTCTTCGTAAGCCTTCTGTCCGAGTTTCAGATAGTTCCAGACGTGGGCCGCGGCCTCTTTGCCGTAGCTGTCCTCCAGATACTGACGGATCAGCGCGTCGCCGTCAAGCTCGGCGTTCCAGGCCAGTTTCATATACAGCCAATTCAGCAACTGGTCCCACGGCCCGCCGCAAGTCTGCGGGTTGATGCCGTAGACGCCGCACTTGACCATGTACTTCACATTATCGTCGACATAGAACATCGACGGCCAGTCGGCGCGATAGGTATCCCAATGCCAGACGGTGACGCGGCCGGGGGCAATCTTCGGCCATTCCTTCAACGCCCGGGCATACTTCAGATTCGCGGGGTTATCCTCAATCAACCCCATCTGGTCGCCGGCCGAGTTCTTGCTGTGCGCACTGGACACAACGTTGACCCAGAGATTCTTGTGCGGCTTCAGCGTCTTCGGTGCATCCAGGGTGTTGAAATAGGAAAAGGTGATAAGCTTCAGTTTCGGGTAATCCTTCTCGAGGATCTCCAAAGCACCGTTCAAGGCAAGGATCAACGGGGCTGCTTCCGATTGCTCCTTCTCGACCAGCGCCCGGCACTTCGGACAGTGGCAGCCCTGAAACCCGTCGCCCTGCCCAACCGGCACAAGACCGCTGTAGTCCCTGCTCACCGGTTTTCGGCGGCCGGCCCGCTGCAGGATGCCCTGAGCCAACAGTTTCGGCAAGGCTTCGGCCGTGCCGCAGATCCCCTGATTGTGCATATCC
Organism: uncultured Lentisphaerales bacterium; assembly: GCA_964384625.1. GTDB lineage: Bacteria > Verrucomicrobiota > Lentisphaeria > JABSQK01 > JABSQK01 > CAYLNH01. The sequence continues at coordinate 18,557 of CAYLNH010000054.1, read as the reverse complement.
GGATGGCGTTTGCCGTCCTTGGTCATCGGGTAGACCTCCGGGTGCTCGTCGAACACCCCCTTGGCAACAACCTTTTTGCCGCGCTTCTTGTCTTTCGGCGGCACAATGCTGTACATCGTGTGTCCGGCGGCGCGAGCGCCGCTGGTCGATCCGCCTGCACCGATGCCGCGGTTTTTCAGGATCCACGGGTATCCGCCCATACGGAAGATTAATCCGCGTGATGCGAGAGAGGGTTCCTGGAAATCGTCGATATTCCTCACGGTCAGGTTTGCGTTCTCGGGGATCACCTCAAAACCCGGGCCAACATAAAAACTGGCGCCGTGGCCGCCGCGCTTCAGGCGATAGCTGTAGAAATGACAGCCCAGATGATCTTCGAGGAAGCCGTAAACCGCGTTGTACAGGCTCATCTCGGTCGCCGCGGTCAGCGTCAGCTGATTGCCTTTCGTTTGAATCCGGTACGCGTGTCTGCCGGTATCCCGGTCACTGGCGCCTTTGACATGGTCAACGACTTCCAGGATAATCGCCGGCCGGTCGCCGGCCTCTTTGAGTGAGGCGACCAACGGCAGTTCGGCGCCGGTGATCTGCTTCAGATAGCTCTGCAATTCCACGGCCGGCGGTTTGATCGTCCCCTTCTTGACGCCGAGAATGCGCCCGGGAAAGCCATTGGGTTCCTTGCTGTGGCCGTTGTGAACAATCACGGCCGCCGCCTTGCCGTCTTTGGCGATCGGCACACCGGCCGTCACCAGCAGCGTTGTTCCCATCACGATTCCCGCCAGCAGCACTCTCCATCGGTTTCTCATGTATTGCTGTCTCCTTTTGTGGTTCTATCGCAACGTTGATACGTGTAGATTTTGATATTCCGCGGTGGTCGGCTTCATCTGGCGCAACCCGATCTTGCCCGCGCCCAACACCGGGCCGTAATGCTTGCCGTCATCATGCCAGTCGATCACACAACGGCCGTCGACCGCCAGGCGGATCGTGCCGCCGGCCTTCAACAGTGCCACCTGGTGGATGTCGTGATCGCCGGATGGAATGCCGATCGGGCCGTTGTCGACCAGATAGAAGCCATGGTTCTTGCGCAGGTTCGTCGTCGTCCGGCCCGGCCCGGCAAAGTACGACGTGTGATAACAGTTCAGATCGCCCATGGTGTAGTGGCCGAAGATGCCGGTGCGTTCACTCAGGGCCGGATCCAGGGCGTCCTCACCGTTGCGGCCCTTGGCGCAGAAGAAGATGATATTCAGCCCAAGATCACTCAACACGCGGACGTCAAACTCCAGCAGAAAATCGGCCGGCAGATCCTGCGGACACCAGTGCACAATGTGTCCTTCCTTGCCCGGCGCCTCCGGCGTGGTCGACCACATCCGCATCCAGCCGTCTTCGAAACTGACGGCACCGGGACCTTCCATCTGCCAGCCGGCGATATCGCTTTCGTCAGCCAGGGGGATCCGGAACACCTCTTCGCCGCGGCGGGCATCGGCATCGAGGGTTCCCAGGTCCTGCGCGCCGAGGGTATGGTCCAGGGCGCCGCGATAAATGCTCGGCACCGCGGCCAGCGCTTCGTCCCGACTGATCCAACGGTCGAGGACCTGCAGGCCGGCAATCGACCAGCGCGACGCATCGACTGTCATCTCAGCCACGTCCGGACACTCCCATGGTTGATTTCGCGTGCCGGGGATCCTGGTCGGGGTGCCGTTGACGTAGCCCTGGAACCGGCCTTCGGCCGCGTCCCAGGTGTAGCACAGGTGCAGCCACTGCGGCCCCGGCAGACCCGGCACTTCCAGACTGCCCAGGCGCTGGTTGTGGGCGAACTCCCAGACAATCCCGCCGTAGCCGTGATACCACCAGAAGTTCAGCTTGGCCAATCCGGCCAACTCCAGCACGGTGTGGCCGTCAGTCTCGACATCCGGACCGTTGACAATCGGCTGGTCAAGTCGGACCCAGACCATCACGGTCCCCTGTTTGCCGAGTGCGCGATCCAACGGCACCGTCAAGGGCTCACCGTCGTATCCGTCAATCCCGGTCCACGGACCGGGCACTGGGGTCAATCCATCCGGCTCGATGCACTGCATGGCGTTCTTAGTAGTCATAGTTCGACGACTCCGTCCTGATCGTGATGTCCGTTTCCGGGATCCGGGCATAGGATGCGTCGAGGGCCGTGCCGGCAACCGGGCTGCCGTCTGCATCTTTCTGCAGATGCAGGAAACAACCGTCGGTCAGGACCTCCTTGCCGTTGTCGTCGACGCGGATCAGGGGCTGCGCCAGACGGTCGCTCCAGGCGAGCAGATCTCTTGTGCCGTTGGACCATTCGATCTCCAGCCTGCCGCGCATGCTCTGCGGGAAGTCGGCGGCGATCGGGCCGTCTACGCTTGGACGTATTGTCGGCGGTTCTTCTTCGAAGGGGACAAAGACGCTGACGATACTCTCGCCGAAACCCTGCATCGGGGCCGCGACGCCGGCAACCTGGGGCGCCGGGGCATAACTGCGGTTGGCCCATTCTTTCATCTTCGGCTGCTCGAACACACCCGCCCGCCGCAGGTCGCCCTGCGCTTTACTGCGGGTCGTGATCCAGCCGCGCGGCGGATCCGTCTCGCCCTCGTGCACGGTCAACTCCATGCCCGCCGGCAGTTTGGCGAAACACCCGAGCAGGCCGCCTTCCGGATAGACCGCGGTGAAGCCGTCCCGGCGCAGATCCACTTCGCCGCCCGGTGACAACTGCCAGTTCATCTCCAGCGTCGGCTCCTGTTGTTCCCGATGGCCGTGGATCGTCTCATCCCAGCGCATGATGCGGTCGACCACGACGATGAAGCGATCAGCGATCCAGAACAGCATGCGTTCGTGTTCGCCGTGGATGCCGGCGCCGTAGCCTTCGCGGAACCACCAGCCGTAGCTGCCCGGCCAATAGCCGCCGCTGTACTTGCTGTAGACCGCGCTGGCGTCTGCGTTCGTGAACAACACCAGCCGATCCGGGTTCGTCGGCGCCTGGTTCCAGCCGTTCAGGTTCAGCGTATTGTGTGCGCGGGTCGACTTGCCGTAGGGCCCGATCTCATGGTCGAGTTCGTCGCCTTCATGCGCCTTCTGATCCATGGCGTAGGTAAGCGACCCGGTGTCCGGCAGCAGCGCCCGGCCGTATTTGAAGAGCACAACGCCGTTGCGCGCCAGATGGCTGTGCGCCCCGCCCCAGCGGCTGGCGTCGAACGCGGCAAACATGGCTTCGCGCTCCCAGCCGGTGCGCATAAAGATCTGACTGGCATTCATGCAGGCGGCAACCAGCGGCGGGTCATCCGGCTCGCAGCCGGCCAGCCGCAGGACCTCCTGACGGCGGTTCAGGACCTCCTTGCAGTCGCGCTCGCCGATCCACGGCGAGGGGCTCTCCTGGATGCCGCAGGCATGGCCGATCGGGCTCTTCGAGACGCAGGCGTAGTTGAACACACGCACCGCCGTGTCGCGCACGTCCGGCAGCTCCAGTTCAGGAAAGGCCGCACGCCAGAGCAACGCGTTGGAGAACGTGCTCTGGAAAACGCCGTGGTAGTTCGGGTCGTACTCGCAATACGAGCCGTCGTCGTACACGGCGCGTCGCGCCGTATCGGCATAGACCCAGCGCACGCGTTCGATCGCTTCGCCGGCCTGTTCCAGCATCGGCAGCCGCAGGCCCACTTGGAACAGGCCTTCCGTTTCCAACAGCCGGATATTGCCGCGCGCCTGGATCTTATGCGTCTTCAGTATGCTCGCCAATTGCTCCGGAATGTGATCGAACACCGTCTGCACGAACGCATCATCAAACACGTCGGCATCGAAGAAGTACGGCAGGAACTGCGCCCAGCGCCCGATCCGCTGCGATAATCGCATGCCGGCGCCGGCCCATTTGGGCCGGGTCAGCGACAGGAAGTAATCCTCCAATAACAGCCGGAAGGCCGCGGCATAGCCCGCGTCGCCGGTGGCGCGATACGCTGCTGCCAACGGACCGCTCGCAACGAACTTGATCAGGTTCGGACGGGCGTTCCAGTGGTCGAACCCGCGGCCGGGCGTTGCCATCGATTCGAGGTCGCGACGGGCGCTGTCGGCGCTGTGCATGGTGTCGTCGTCGGCGGTCAGGGGCAGCAATTGCCACGGACCGACGTCAATTGGCTGCGGCCGTTGACGTCCCAGTTTCTCGGTGGCATCGGCCAATGCCGCGGCGACTTCCGCGGCGCGTTCGCCGATCTGTATCTTGATCGTGTTCATTATGTATAATGGAGTGTTGGGTGATGGAGTGATGGAGTAGTGGTGGGAGTCGTCATGATTCCGGGCCTACTCGACGAATTTGATCGGGGCGAAGTCCCCGGTGTTGTTGCTTGGGCCGCCGAACTGAAAATTCAGGCGGCTATACTCGCGCGGATTCTCTTTGCTGCGTTTTTTCTTGGCACTGGCGATCCGATGGCGGGTGAACTGACCAATCCACTGGACGCCGGTGCCGGGCTTGATCTCGTCTTCGAAGGCCGTGTACGGCAGGTATACTTCCATGGACCAGAAGCCGTCGCCGCGATGGACGCCGACTTTCAGGCCTTCGGCCTTCCAGGATGCCGCACCGTGTTTGGTCGTGCCGCCGTTATGCGAGTCATACACCGTCGGTCGCGGCGAGATGATGAATTGATAGTACTGCCCCTCGTTCTTGCCGGTAACGTCGAGGAACAGCTCGACATTGTCGTTGTGCCACAGCGTCGGGTCGTCGGCCGACTTCAGCGGGACGTAGAGCATATCGGGGTCGGGCTCGTCGCATTTGAAACCGAAGGTGATGCCGTCCAGGGTCCATACCGCTTTGACTTCTGTCTTAAACGTCGGCGCCTTGCCTCTGTTCTTCTCCATGGTCGATGCCGGTGCGGTCTGCCAGACGGGGTCGTCGAGTTTGCCGTCGATGACCGGCGTATCACCGACCTTCTTCGCCACCAGTTGCCGCATGCCCTTGCCGCTGTGAATGGCTTCGGCCTCTTTGAAGAACGGGGCAAAGCTGTAGGCGTAGTAATCGAGGCGCTTGTTCAGAACAGCGTCGTCGCCCACCTCCCGGCGGGCCTGTTGCAGCAGGTCCTTCATCTGCTGCACGACATCTTTTGTGAAGCTCTTCTCGTAGACCGGCTTCATGATAAAGCTGTCTACCTCCCAAACAACATCTTCCCAGCGGTCGGTCTGCAGGCGGAGCAGTTTCTGGATGGTTGTCCCGGCCGGGCCGTACATGCGCGCGGCAAACGATTCCAGGACGGCATCGACATCCAGCTCCGGGTTCCACATCAGCTTGATCCAGATATACAGCGTGATGTGCTGCCGCACCCAATCGCCGTCAGTGCCGTTGATAAAGGTGCCGACCAGGCGATCGGTGTTATGCCGGTAGTACGACTTCAGCACGTGCGGATACTGGTACGGCGCCTGCGTGCGGTCCGCGGGCCAGCAGGAATACTCCCAGGTCTCCACCTTGCGCCCGGTCAGTTTGCGCCAGGCATCGATGTTCGCCTGGAAGCGTTTCCGGATCGCCGGCTCCTTGTACATCGCGACCCCGGGCATGCCGCAGAGCATGGCCTGGACATTGTCCGGCAGTTCCACGTCATCCGGCGCCAGGGTGTAGTTTACGTACGGCAGATAGGTGACGATCATGTCGGGCCAGCGCTTCTTCACTTGCCGACCGAGCCGCGCGACGAAGTCGGCCATCAGACTGGTGGCGTTACCGAACTGGCCTTCGTCCGGCTCGTACTTCGGCTTGCAGTGTTCGCACAGGCAACTGATGCCCAGGTCGGCGGGCGAGACTGAAATCGCCTTGCCTTTTATCACGACCATATTGCGTCGTTGTTCCCGCGACACGTCGCCCTTCAGTTGCGCCTCGATCTCGGCGAGATAGAGCTTGAGCGTCTTCGGATGGCTGTAGCAGATCATGCCGAAGTTGCGGCTGCCGTCGTTGCGCAAAGCAAAGACCTCCGGGTGCTTTTCCCGGTATTCTTTGTTGCGCCCCCAATGCGGCGTATGGCATTGCACGCCCCAGGGCCAGGAATTGCCGCCGCCGATGAAGTTGACCATGTCGGTATAGCGCATGCCTTTGGCGGGAACATTGTCAAACGGCGGCCAGAACTGCCGCTTGCGGTAGACCGGCGCGTCCACAAAATGCACCGGTGGCGCGCTCAGCTGCTTCAGTGGCTTCGCGTGCAGGCCATGGAACTGCTGCGGGAAATACCAGCGGCCGCCGAGGATGCGTTCGGCGAAGGCGGCCAGACCGTGGGCGTTGCCGGCGGCGCCGTTGCCGACAATAAAGATGCGGTCCGGCGCGGTCTTGACGACAAAACCTTCCGGCGGGATCTCACTCGCATCGATCCCCGCCGCCCGGCTTGCCGGGCAATCGCCGACGATGATCACCGCTCCATGCGCCGGCGCCTTCGCCGCAGTTGGCAGGTCCCTGCCCGTCGCCAGTTTGGCAATCTTCTGCACGGCCGCGACGGTCTTCCGCAGGTTGCCGTGGACAACCAATACCGCCGTCGGCGCGCCGTCATGCACGATCACCACCGGCTTGTGCGCCGGCGCTTCGTATCTCTTCCGCACCGGCGTCAAATCCTTCGGGAACCAGTCGCCGGCTGTACCGCAAACTGCAAGGCTCATACACAACACTCCAATCCATTGTATTCGCCGGGACCGAAACAGAAGCCCATAGCGGGGCGTTATCGATGTCGTCATTTTCCGATTGCTCCTGGGTTTGGTATGCGGGCATCGTTACGCTGCTGGAACATTGCCAGGCGTCCGCGGAAGCCGACGCCGGAAATGTGTTTGCCGGTGTGCAGCGTCGTGTTCAGACAGATGCCGACGCGCGGGCCGGCGTGATGGTTTTCAATGATCCTGCCGGGGCCGGAGCCGACCTTCTCACCGTCCAGGTAGAGCAGGAGCCGATCGGGCGCGCTCTTCTTGCCGGCGCCCTTGAGTACCAGCGCCACATGATGCCATTTACCGGCCTGCACCTTGTCGGTGCTGAGCCACTGCTTTGTCGACACGATGCCGCCGTAGAGTTTCCCCTCATGCAGATAGATATTGTAGCCTTTGCCCTTGCCGCCCTGCGCATACAGCACCTGCGTGCCTTTGGTGTCTTCGGCTTTGAATCGGAGTGCAATCGTCAGATTCGCATAGCCCTGCTTGCAGGTGAGCTTGCTGCGGACGCCCCAGAGTCCGTCCTGTTTCCCGGACAACTCCAGGACGCGTCCCGCTTCAGGGTCTTTGACGAAACTGCCGCCGTGCAAAACCATGTCCGGCGCCACCCCATGGTTGGGCACGAGCCGGTATTCCAGGAGGTCCTTGCCGTCTTTGCCGATGCCCTTCCAAGGCCCGCGCCAGGCGCTGGCGTCGTTCAGCTCGAGATCGTAGACTACTGCGCTGTGCGGTTTTTTGCCGACAAAGACGCACGTCTCACCGCTGACCTTTGCGCCGGCCGTCGTCGTACCGGTGACGCGGATGAGATGCATTCCGGTCTGCTTCGGGGTGAACTGTTGGCCAAAGAGTTTCTCGAATCCCTGTTCGGTTCCTTCGCCGAACGACCAGGTAAAGCCGGTGAAACCGGCTGGCGGCGGCAGTGTGATCTCCGGCGAAATCATCACGGTTTCGCCCACCTTTGCGAAGGTCTTGTCCGCCGTGATCGTGATCTCCGCCGGGCCGCCGGCGATCAAGGTCTTCGCCGTCAGCGCGATTGCAGCGCCGCCGCCTTCATCAATCACAAAGAACGAACCGGAACGAGCGACATACGGCAGTTTCACCTTGCCGAGTTCCGGAATCATCACGCGGCTGCCGGCCACAGCGCCCAACGGCGCGTGCGCGTAGATCAACCAGCGGCGCTTCGGCTTTGCGCCCAATTGCAGAGCCAACGCAAGCACCCGCATTTTGACGGGCGGCCGCTTGCCGGCTTTCAACGCCCAGACCCGCGGCCACTTATCGCGCGGAGGATTGACGTCGACCGGCAACAACGCGTTTACCCGGCTGTAGAACTGCAGTTCGCCCGCCACCTTCTCGTTCGCCGGCTTGAACTCATCGCTCTTGACCAGTTTGCCAAAGCGCCAGAATTCCTTCAATACCTCGTTGTTCCACGGCCGGTCCACCGCGCGGACCACGCACATGAACGCTTCCTGGTCGTAGGCATTGTGTTCACTGACCGGCCAGCGGAATTCGCGCATGACCCGCGGGCGCATGGCCCAGAGCCCGAACTGCACCATGCCCTCGTAGCGCGCAAAGTCCCATTGCTGCACGGCGCCCGATCCGTACATACCCGTCGCCAGACAGTTGATCGCCGACCGCCGCGTCGCCGGCTGGCCGCCGTCCCAGACGATCGAGGCGAAGTAGTGATCCGGGTCCAGACCGAAGATGACGTCCTGCGAAGACTGCACGCGCAAGGCTTCGGTCTGCGGGCTCCAGTAATTGTAGTCGGTCTTGCCGCGATAGATCTGCCAGTCGTTCAGATAGAACTCGGGCATGCAGCCGTCAAAGCGTTTCCATTCACTGCCGCGATTACGTTCTGCCGTGCGCCCCTTGACGCTGCGCGGCCAGGCGTTGTAGGCGACGAAGATCGTGTTCTTTCTCCACGCCGGTTGGATCAGGACGCGACGGGCTTCCTCGAAGAGCACGTTGTACTTGTGATCATAGGCTTCATGCAGGGTTTTCACCTTATCGTCTTTGGTGAGATTCTTGCCGTGTTTCTTCAGGAAACGCACGGAGAAGTCCAGATGTTTCAGACCGATCTCGCCCGCTTCGTTGTTGTTCAGCCAGACGACCAGCGGCGGATCCGGATAGAGCTCGCGGATCCGTTTCATGGCGGGGTTATCCATCCACCAGCGGGCGAACTCACGCCAGCGTTCATCCGGGCCGAAGGGGCTCGACATCTTCCAGGAGCCGCTCTGGATCTTGCCGTCCTTTTCGATCATCAGGCGGACGCTTTCCTCCGGCGTGAAGGTTTTGCGGTTGTGCTTCGGTGCGCGGTTATAGTCGAATTCCATCCGCACCGGGCCCGTTGCCCAGTTATGACCGCCCATGGAGATCGGCAGTTTGTGTTCGGCGCAGAACTTCAGCACCGGTTCGATCTCCGCCATGTACGCCGGCAGCTTCTGCTCGCGGAAGCCTTTGTTCTCGAGAATGTAGGCGTAGCGCGCCATGAACCCCGGTCCCGCACCCAGTGTCGGAATGACGTGATGGCCGGCCTTGATCATTGCCATGGTCCGTTGCGGCCCGAACATGCCCTGGCAAACCCACGACGCGGTCAACGGCAACGGCCGGCCCTGTTTGCCGTTCGCCTCGCGGATCGCCGCCCACGCCGCGATGTCGGCTGCCGCCGATTTCGTTTCGTCAACCACCCCGTCCGCCGTGCCGGCGACGGCCTTCGCCTCGTCCGCCCCCAATGGTAAGCAGACGAGTGCCAGCAGACACAGGATCATTCTCAAGCCCGGCAATGCTACTGAGGGTCTCTCTCGCTCCATAGTCAGTCCTCGCGGTTCGCGGCCTCATCGGCTGTATTGAAGAAGACCGGCGACGACCACGTGACGTGGCCCTGCGCCGTGCGAATGCGTACGTAGTAGTAGCCGCTTACCGTCGCGGCATCGTCATCGGTGATCTCAAAGGTCTGCACCAGCTCGGTCGACGGCTGCAGGTTGCGCCAGTTCTCGCCGTTGCGGACGATCTGAATGCCGACGACCGGCAGCGCCGAACCGATGGTGATCCGGATTGCGCGTACAGCTCCGGCAACGTCGTCCTGATCGCGGCCGGGCGGGACGTCGTTCACCGTGAACCGCAGGAGGACCTTCTGCCCGGTGGTCGCGTAGGTGCGCCCCTGCTTCAACGCGTCGAAGACGCCGTCGCGCGTCAGGCGATCGGTACAGACAGCGGTCAACTCCGCGGGAAGCCCGGTGTAGTAGGCTTCGGAGCCGTGGTCGCTGCCGGCAACCACGGCGCCGCGAAAGCCGTGGTCGCAAAGATCGGCAAGACTGGCATGCGGAAACGTCTTCGCATCCGCCCGCGTATCGCGAAACCAGTTGCCGCACCAACTGGAGACCTCAAAGCCTTCGTCGACCTCGTGGAACGATTGCGGATCGCCGCAGTGGAAGTGATTGAAAACAACATACTCCTGCCCGGTCTTGTTCAGGGCGTCGACCAGTGTCTGCGGCGTGTTGCTCAACGGGCTGATGCCGTCGCAGACGACCTCCATGTCGCCGCGGAAGTGGACGTTCCGGTGGCCGTACATTTTGCGGGCGCACGGTTTGCCGTGGCCGTCGGAACAGGTCCATTCGTAGCCCGGGATCGTGACGAACCGGTCGTCTTCGTTGTGGGCGGCAAGGACCTCCTTGATGCGCGCCGTCCGTTCCGTGGTCAAGTCATAGGCGTGGTCCGTCAGACACCAGAAATCACAGCCGCGGTGCAGCGCCAGCTCGCGGTACTTCTGCTCGAGCGGCAGTCGGCCGTCGGAACACTGGGTGTGGGTATGGACATCGCCGAAGAAGATCTTGTCCGGACCGAAACTGCCGTCGGTGACGATTGGATTGCTGACGCCGTTGATTCGCGCGGCGGCGGTATCGACGACGCGCAGCAGGTATTGACCGGCCGCGCTGACGGCGGTTTCGAACACGGCGATGCCGCGGTCCGCCGGCGAGAACGAATACTCCACCGGCAGCCCCGCAAACGCCTCGCCGTCGTAGAACCGAATCGTACCGTCGTACCCATGAGCGACATTGCCGAAAGAGTCCACGGCACAAACCACCAGGCGAAAAGATTCATCAGGATCCGGGGTGGGCGGCGTATGGACCAGCAGCGCTTGGGCCGGCCCGCCGAGGACGTCGATCGTCGGGAACGCGGGCGGGCAATGGAAGATGCCGTTGCCCAGCGGGTCGACGCAGATCTTCAGCGGCACGCGTTCCTGATGCAGCAGTTGCGTGCGCATGCCCGGCCCGCGAGCGTCCATGCCGACTTCAAGGGTAATCGTCTCACCCGGCGCCAGGGCCGTTTCCGCTTCGACAACGGCAGTCAGACCGAAGGTAACGTCGTCGACAAACTGAAGCGCCGCGCCGGCCGCCGAACAGACGGCTTGAATGAAGCCGGGCGCCGCGGGGTTTTCCCACTGCAGCCGCGACCAGTCCTTCTCCGGGAACCGGCGGAAGACAGATGTGCGCCGATTGCACTCGATCACTTCATTGCGAAAGGTGAACCGCAGGGCAGCGCCCGGCTGCAGGCCGTGTTTCCCGGCCGTGTACGTCACGGCAAAACGGATGTATTCCCCGGCACCGGCGGCCGCCGGGCCGTCGTAGTCGAAGCTGCCGATGTCCCGTGGCCCAACATCGACAACATCGGGATCGCCGGCGGTCAGTCGGCCGAAACAGAACACCGGGAACCGGTAGTTCTCCAGGAACGGCAGTTGATCCGGAATCGGGCACCAGGCGCTGATGGCGCCGTTACCCTGATGAAACCGGACGACGTCAAACGGGATCCCCGCGCCGGTCAAAGCTTCGGCGTCGAACCCGAGAAACGCCAACGGCAAGCGCACCGCGGCCCGCCATGCAGCCGTCGCCGCCGTGATGGCAAACTCGATGCCGCTGTCCGCCACGGCTTCGTACGCCCGGAAAACAGCGGCGGCGCCGTCGGCTTTGACGCCGAGTTGCACAACGCGGTCATCGGCGTCAACGAAGTTGAGCGCGGCGAAATCGGTGGCCCAGAAATCACCGCTGCTGTCGGCATCCAGCGCCTCGCGGACGGCCGCCGGATTGGGTTCCTCCAGTTCCAACTCGATGACAAGGACCTCCTGGTCGAGGTCGATCCGGCAGGTCGTGGCGTAGTCCGTCCGGCCGTAATGCGTACCGGCATGATAGTAGATATGGTAATCGTGCGAGGCGATCGTGATAAAGTCGTCGGCCGCCAGCGTTGCGCCCGTGCTGGCGATGCGCGGTGTCGGGCTCCAGCGAATCAGTCCGGTATTCATTCAACACCTCCTTGTGACGCGGCGGCAAGCGCCAGGAACTCCGACGGCAGGAGCACCCGGTATCTCTCCGGATCGAGGCGGTCGATGGTATCGGCCACCGCATCCAGTTGCATGGCGTAGCAGTTGACGTGTACGGGGATGAAGCAGGGATCACCTTCCACGGCGCGGATCCTCTCGATATCGGCGATCGTCTGTTCAGGACGTTCCGCCAGCACTTTCCCGGGGAAATACGGCCGGCCGTTGATGATGCGTTCGCGTTCGTTCGGAATGTTGTGCCAGCCCTGGAAGAAACCGCTGCAGGCGGGCATGTGCGTGCAGTAATCGCGAATCAGGTCGTCGTCCATGAAATCGACGCCGTACATGCCCGGTTCGTTATCGGCGTTGACCACCCAGACATCGTTGCCGGCGAGACGGCGCATGATCCGGCCGTCCGGCAGCCATTGCAGCACGCGGTTGATCGGCCACATGGCGTGCAGGTCGAGTTGTTCCATCAAGTCGTTGCTGCGCACCAGGTACTCCTTGCGGGACCGGCGCGGGTCGTCCACGTCGCGGCGGGCGGTCGCCCAGTTCGACAGATAGTTGTAGCCCAGTCCAGACGGGCCGCAGAGCAGTTCGTCCCGCGGCGCCATGGTCGCGTAGAAGTACTCCAGCATGGCCGGACCGAACGTCAGCATCTGCGGCGGCACGGCCCAGCCGAAAGGGAAGCCGCCGCGTTCGGCTCGCGTCCACTGCCGTTTCTGCAGATCGACCATCGAGTGCGGCGCATCGCCGTCGGAAAAGACAACCGTCACATAGGAGATCCCGGCATCGAATTCAGCTGGGCTCAGTTCCGTGGACTGCCGCAGGTCACCATTGGCCTTGACGTGCTGATGGAAGGAGAAGTTCAGGTTCCGCGTCATACAGAACGGAACCATACCGTATTCGGTGGCGAAATGGATGTGAGCGCACTCGCCGTCGTCCTTGTGATGCCAGCCGAGGACATGGGTGTACATCGGGCTGGCGTTGTACAGCTCGCCGAGCAGCGCGCGCTCGCCCGGACGCGTCACCGGGTTGGTCGTCAGCCGGTAGCTGAAGCCGCGCCCGGCGACGACCCAGTCGATGATATCGATATTATCGACCTGCCGGCCCCAGTAGTTGGCGTGGAGCAGATCGGGTGCAGTCTGCGGCCGCAGATTGGCGACGGCCCAGGCCATCGCTTCCAACCGGGTTGAGAACTGCGGCACCGGCAAAGGGTCTACCGCTCCCCCGCGTTCGGCGATCAACGCCGTCTGTTCGGGCAGCACAAGCACGCGATCGTGCAAACCGGCCAGCGTCACGGCCAGCGGCAACTGCCAATCTGCACCGGGGTCTTCGAGGACGTAGGCGCCGTTGGTCGCCGGCAGCAGCCGATCCAGCGCGGCGGCCAGATCCACGGTTTCCGGCTCGAGCCCGTACTGCCTGTACCAATCCACCCAATGGCCGTCCGTCGCCGGATCAGCCAGCAGATAGAGACAGGGGGATTCACGGTTGGCAAGGCCCTGAAGCGTTACGTGCAGCAGACGTTCACGACGCTCGGGGACGGATTCAATGAGCAGGTATGGTTGCGGCATGGTTCGATATATTTCTGTTCAGGATTATGGGAACAGGCGAATGCGTTGATCACGGTTCGGCGGCAATGCCGCCAACGGATCAGGGCGCCGGGTACACCCGACGGAATTCCGCCATCCGCGCATCGCTGTGACGGATGACGTCGCCGAAGAGGTAGTATTTGTTTTCGAACGCGAAACAGCCGTTCGGCGGCAGCCAGATTTCGCGGTTGCCATGGGCGTTCAGCCGGACCAGGTCGGAGTCATCGGTCCACGTGACGTGGCCGTCCCCATAGAGTCCGTTCAGGCCGGCGGGATTCTCCCAGGAATCGTGATTGCTGTTGTAATAGAAGCGATGCGGATCGGTTCCCTCATAGTTGGTCCGCATATAGCTGTCGTGGCCGCCGTACCAGTCGACGACCATGAGCCAGGCGTCGGCCTGCGCCATCCGATTGAAACGTACGGGGAACAGGTTCGGCCAGCCCGCGGCCCAACTGCTCCAACTGCCGTAGACAATGCCCGAGTCCAGCGGCGGGTTGCCGCCGCCCGTATAGAAGTAGGTGCCGGTGTTGCGGTCGCCGTCGCGCAAAGTGTAGTAGTTCCGGTTGTAGCCGTAGCCGTACTCGCCGCTGCTGCCGCGGTAGCGGTCACCGGCATAGCGCGAGGCGGGACAGATCCGCAACGCGCCGTCGAGGTAGCCGTCATCCCGCAGGCGGTGGTACTCCGCGTCGCAGCCGCGGCTGTCAACGTCCTGCGTACAGACGAAATCGAAATGGAACATCTTGTACGGCAGCCGCCCCTCGTGGTCATCGGCGAACATGGCGAAAGCCATGCCCTGCTGCCGTAACTGGCCGCTGCAGGCAACGCGGCGCGCCGCGTGTTTCGCCCGGCTCAATACCGGCAGCAACAGCGCGGCCAGCACGCCGATGATGGCGATTACCACCAGAAGCTCAATCAGCGTGAATCTGATTGAGCGCTTCGCCCCGACTCCCTGCGAAGTCGTAGCTGCGCTGTGGCACGCCGGCAACTCAATAAGCGTGAACTGTGTTGCGGCCGACTGCCGACGGCGGCTGCCTGTTTTGATTGCGTTCTCTCTCATTTTTTGCAGACCGGATGGAGGTAGGTCCCCCAGACGGCGATGGAATACTTGCTGTTGGCGTGGTTCGGGCCGTTCAGATGGCCGGTGGAACCGTGGCGCGGATCGTCCCAGCGATGCAGTTCAACGTGGCCGTCGACCTGGGCCGAGGGCGCCCGGTTGCCGTGCCGCGGGTTGAAGTACACCGAACTCCAGCGCGTAAAGGCGTGCTTGCTCCAGCCTTCCGACACCAGCATCTGCAGGACAGCATCCCGAATCCGGCTGAGCTTGACCGGCTGTCGCTGATCCGGCGTAATCGCGACGTTGTGGGCGTTCTGCCAGGCCTGAGGATTGAGCCAGTCACTGGAGCGATAGCTGAAGATGTTGCGGCCGATGTGATTCGGGCCGGGGTTTGCCATGCAGGTCGACGCCGGGTATTTGCCTTTCGATTTCGGCGGATAGTGCGGCGCCGCCGGATAGCTCCAGGACAAGGGATCCGGCGACTCGGTGAAAGCCGGACAATACATGATGGCCGCCTGCAGATTCTTTGCCGCGGCGTTGTCAGCGCTGACGGCGAAGGGCTTGCCGACATACGGCGCCACCAGAGTCGGATAGTGCTTGCCGCCATGAGGAATGACTTCGTCGCAATCGTCGGCGTACAACTGATAGGCCAACCCGATCTGTTTCTGGTTGTTGATGCAGGCGACAGTCCGCGCCTGATCGCGGGCGCGGCTCAACGCCGGCAGCAACAGCGCGGCCAGCACGCCGATAATCGCAACCACCACCAGAAGCTCAATCAGCGTGAATCTGATTGAGCGCTTCGCCCCGACTCCCTGCGAAGTCGTAGCTGCGCTGTGGCACGCCGGCAACTCGATACGTGTGAACGCCGCCGGCGCGGCGACCGCTCCCCGGAGTTCGCACCTGGTTGGTGACCGCGGATTGGACATCAATACAGACCTTTCGAGACATCTCCCATCCACCGCGTGATCCGGTAATCGCCGCCGCCCCAGTTCGGCATGTATTCCTCCCGCCGTTCCCAGGACACATGACCGTCGACGAAGGTAAAATTGGCGCCGTTGAAGTGCTGCCAGCCGGCGGTGCGATACCCCCACTGGGTACCGGCCGCGCCGCCGACGCGCAGGTAGAAATAGGCCATGTTCTTCCAGCCCCAGGAGTAGCCGGTGAAGGACTCGAGGCCGCGTTCCATCAGGAGTACCTCGTTGTCGTCGTAACGCGAGATCTTCCACCACTTCTTAATGTCGTGCCCGGCTTCCATCAGCGAGTAGTGCCACCAGTTGGTGCCCCAGCAATAGGGGCCGCTGCGCGGCGCCGATGCCTTGACCGGACAGTTGAACAGGGGCACGTCGCGCAGCAGGATCGTCGGCCGCGGACTGGCCGCGCCGTCCGGAATGTGATCCCAAATGGCCGTGGGATCCGGCGTCGTTTGCCAGTAGGTGTAGATCATCGGCCAGTTGATTCGATACGTATGCGCATCGGTCGGCGGACTCGTCTGGGTATAGCCGTAGAGCGCCTGATCGTAGTGCGGCAGGTACTCGTCGTAATCATCGCCATAGAAATGGAACGCCGTCACGATCTGCCGCAGGTTGCCGATACACTGAATCTGCTTCGCCCGCAACCGCGCCTGCGACAGCACCGGGAGCAGGATCGCCGCCAGCAACGCGATGATCGCAATCACCACCAGAAGCTCAATCAGCGTGAACCTGATTGAGCGCTTCGCCCCGACTCCCTCCGAGGTCGGAGCTGCGCCGTGGCACGCCGGCAAATCGTTGAGTGTAAATCGTTTCATTTGTCGCATCATTTCACCACCTCCATATATTGCTCTTCTTACTGCCCATAGGTGCCATCCAGCGTATCCAGGATGTTTGTCGGCAAGTCGATATCTCCCCAAACCATGTAAGGAAATTCCGCCCAGTCATCGGGTTTAAGCAAGCCTACGCTGCCATCCCAATAGGCCACATTGACCCCTTCCCGATGATAGCCTTCGTTCAAACTGCCGGCATTGTCTTTCCAATTTCCGTAGAAATTGCTGGAATGATAGCAGTCCCAGAAGGCGGCATATTTACCACTGCCGATGAAGAGATCTATTCGATTCCCTTCCGGCGACCACCAAGAACCATCGCCCTTCCCGCCACGATAATAATAGCTGCCCTGACAACGCTGGACAGTCATCTCGGGAATTCCATCATGCGACCAGCCCTGTTGCTCGTGATCCAGATAGCTGATGCCGCCCCAGCCGCTCTCGTTCAGCGATTTACAGAAGTAAAGCTGTCGCGCACTCACATACCCCTCTGTGTACAGGCGCCCAAGATTTACTGCCAGAGGGTCGTTTCCCGGAGCATCACTGACGAAAAGATACCGACCACCGTAAGCCGCGTAGCCAGACCACCCGCCAAGGAAGTGCGCCGATTCTGCCGCCGAAAACGGAAGCGGAGCGTAGCCACTGTAATCCTCGGCATACATGTTCAAGGCCATCCCCTGCTGTTTCAAATTCGAGATGCAGACAATTCGATTTGCCTTCTGACGCGCTTTGGTCAGCACCGGCAGCAGCATGGCGGCCAGAATACCGATGATGGCCACGACCACCAACAACTCGATGAGGGTGAACCTCATTGAGCTTGCCTTCGCCTTTACGATTTTCGACTGGCGCACAAGAAGCTCGATAAGCGTAAATTCCCTCTTCATGCCTGGCTTCCTTTCCTGCAGGTTCGCCCTGGCGTGATCTCGCCGACAAAGGCCAGGTGTTTCTTCTTGAAGGGTTGGCCGCCGTTGCGGATCAACTCGTCCAACGCCGCCTGGATCATCTGCTTGTACGGGATCTTGACGCTGGTGAGATACGGCGGATGATGGGTCGCCAGGTCCAGGCCGTCGTACCCCATGACGCCGACGTCGGCGGGTACTCGCAGGCCGGCGGCCCGCAACGCGTCGATTGCGCCCAGGGCGCGCATGTCGCAATCGGTCAGGATGACGTCGAATTGGCGATCCCCCTGCTCGAGAACCGCGGCGACAGTTTGCGCCGCGGCCTCCCGACCTTCATCGCTCTGGAGAATGAGTTTCTCGTTCAGGTCCAGCTTGTTCTCCTGGAGACCCTGGCGAAAGCCCTTGACCCAGCCCGCACCCCACTCGTACCGGCTGCCCACGAACGCGATGCGGCGGTAGCCGAGCTCCTTGAGATGGCGCACCGCTTTGCGCGTGCCGGTCACCATATCGTGGTCAATTGTCAGACAGTCCAAGCCCTTCTCCGGCAAGCCGAACAAGGCCACCGGCATGACCTTGCGGCCGACGAGATAGTCGATGAGCGGTCGCGGCTGACGGCTGTGGAAGAAGAATGCAATCGCGTGCTGCTGCAGTTCTGATGCCGCTTCCGCCGGCGGCGTCTCGGGCTGGATGCCGCGCGTGGTGAACGTCCAGTTGTGCCCGAGAGCATCCATGAAGGCACGGTACAGGCGCTGGACATACGGCCA
This sequence comes from uncultured Lentisphaerales bacterium, assembly GCA_964384625.1. Lineage (GTDB taxonomy): Bacteria > Verrucomicrobiota > Lentisphaeria > JABSQK01 > JABSQK01 > CAYLNH01. The sequence goes on along the minus strand of CAYLNH010000054.1, from coordinate 491 downwards.
ATACAACGGGTTATACTCGGGCTGGTCCAGGTGTTCGCCCTGCAGAATCAGACAGACACTGCGCGTCGCACACTTGTCCGGATCCGGCCCGACAAACGTGCCGCTGCCCTGCTTGCGGTGGACCACACCGTCATCGACCAGTTCGGTCAACGCCTTGTGCACGGTGACCGCCGTGACCTTGAAGCGTTTGGCCAACTGATTCTGCGACAGAATCGGATCGCCGGGATTCAGCTTCTGATCGCGAATCCATTTGACAATGCTGTCTTTGATCCTCTGCCGCTTGCTGCCGCGCCGTAGTTGGTTCATCGTCACATCACTCGGTCGGTTTTAGTTATATATAACTTATATACTGCCAAGTATAGATGCAAGGGAATTTCCGAAACAAAGTAGCCCGCCTCTCCGAGGCGGTTCAACGTAAGCGGTCCGCCGCGCCTTACCCGACAAAGTAGCCCGCCTCTCCGAGGCGGTTCAACGTAAGCGGTCCGCCGCGC
>CAYLNH010000053.1:0-32284 GCA_964384625.1 uncultured Lentisphaerales bacterium | reverse complement strand
GAAAAGACATTGCCTGTCCCAAGATCATCTTAATTCAGCGCCATTCCAGGCTAGATCGGGTCTTTGCGGTAGATGCCGCCCTGGGCCTGCTCGGTCAGAACGTGACACAGCGCAATGGCCAGAGCATCGGTTGAGTCGTCGGGGATCTCGGTGACGTCAAGGTTGAGCATGGTGCTGAGGACCTGGGCGACGGCTTCCTTGTCGGCGCGACCGTGGCCGGTGATGGCCTGCTTCGCGCTGGCCGGGGCGTATTCGTAGCAGGGAACCTGGTGCCGGGCTAGCGTCGCGATCACGCTGCCGCGCGCCATGCCCAGGATCATCGCGGTCTTGGCGTTCTTAAGGTAGAAGGCGCCCTCGACGGCGGCCACATCCGGCTTGAACTGTTCGATCAAATGGTCGATACCGCCGGCCAGCCGGCGCAGACACTCGGAATGCGGGACCTTGGGTTTGTTCTTGATGATGCCGCAATCCAGGGCGCTGTAGGACTTGCCGGCGACCTGGAGCAGACCGTAGCCGGTGCAGCGCAGGGCTGTATCAACGCCGAGTACGATCACGACGCATCCCCCGCCGGCCCGGCGGCATCGTAGTCGCCGCTCTTTCGCTTGCGCAAGTCCACCAGGTAGTCCACAACCAGGTCGTGGGTCTCCAACAGGTGTTCCCGGATGAGTTTGAACATGCTGGCATACTGCGGGCTCTCGGCTTCCTTGCGGTCGAGCTCGCCGAGAACCGTATTGAGCTGCTGCATGACGCGCTTGGCGAACGCGATCGATCCGTCAATCCGCTCGAACGTGCCGTCGCCGATGCTCATGGCCAGGTACGACAGGATCCGGCCGAGGAAGAAGAGTACCTTCAACCCCCACATCCGGTCGTCCTGCGTCAGCACCGAGGCGACGACATTGCACCAGCCCAGAGCGATCTGCCGGGCGCGGGCGAACACGGTGAACGTTTCATAGTACAGCGGGTCGCCGGGGGCGAGGCCGTCGGGCTCGTGGTCGCCGTCCTCCGCCTGACCGTCGAACGGCTGCCAGTCGGCGGACAGCCCGAGGGACGGATCCAGCTCTTCCTCGAACGCGAAGTAGTTGCTGTCGCCGATACTGGCGGCAATGAACTTCTCGGCGTCGGGCAGGTCGCCGAACCGGCACAGGTGGCGGAAGTACTTGGCGGTCATGTGCTCGCTGTACTTGAACGCGCTTTCCCACTGGAACTCGTCCCAGTCGTTGCTCTCGTCCCAGTTCGGTTCGGGTTCGCTGGTCATGGCCGGGTCCTGATGGTGAACGGGCCGGCAACGCCAATGCACTGCCGGCCCGGGAATCGATCCGCGTCAGCGGTTACTTCCTGTCACCGTAGATGGCGATAACATCGAGCTCTTCCTCGATGCGCAGGAGTTGATTGTACTTGGCAATCCGGTCGCTGCGCGACATCGAACCGGTTTTGATCTGGCCGGCGTTCGTGGCCACAGCGATGTCGGCGATCGTACTGTCCTCGGTCTCGCCCGAACGATGGCTGATCACGCTGGTGTAACCGGCCTTGTGCGCCATCTCGATGGCGTCCAGCGTCTCGGTCAGCGTGCCGATCTGGTTGACCTTGATCAGGATCGAGTTGGCACAGCCGGTGTCGATGCCTTTCTTCAGGTACTGCACGTTGGTGACGAACAGGTCGTCGCCGACGAGCTGAATCTTGTCGCCGACCTTCTCCGTCAGGATCTTCCAGCCGTCCCAGTCGTCCTCGCTCATGCCGTCCTCGATGGAATCGATCGGGTACTTCTCGGCAAGCTCGGCCAGGTACGCCGCCTGCTCCTCGGAATTCCGCTTCCGGGCGCCGTCGCCTTCGAAGATGGTGTAGTCGTAGACGCCGTCCTTGTGGAACTCGGAAGCAGCGCAGTCCAGCGCCAGCGTGACGTCTTTACCGATCTTGTAGCCGGCCTGTTCGACGGCCTTGAGGACGCTTTCGAGAGCTTCTTCCGTACCGCCGGAGAAGTTCGGGGCGAAACCGCCTTCATCGCCGACCGCGGTACTCAGACCCTTTTCTTTCAGGACCTTCTTGAGGTTGTGGAAGACCTCCGCGCCCATGCGCAGCCCTTCCTTGAAAGACGGCGCGCCGACCGGACGGATCATGAACTCCTGAAACGCGATCGGAGCGTCCGAGTGCGAGCCGCCGTTGATGATGTTCATCATCGGCACCGGCAGTTTCTTGGCGTTGGTGCCGCCGATATAACGCCAGAGCGGCAGACCCAGCTGGGCGGCCGCGGCGCGGGCGCAGGCCAGGGAGACGCCCAGGATGGCGTTGGCGCCGAGGTTGCTCTTCGTCGGCGTGCCGTCCAATGCGTTCAGCAGAAAGTCGATCTTGACCTGATCGGCGGCGTCGACTTCGGCATCGACCAGTTCCGGACCGATCTTCTCGTTGATGTTCTCGACGGCCTTCGTCACGCCCTTGCCCAGGTAGCGGTCCTTGTCGCCGTCACGCAGTTCCAGGGCTTCGTTTTCGCCGGTGGAGGCGCCGGACGGCACCATCGCGCGGCCGATCGCGCCGCCGGACAGGCAGACATCGACCTCGACTGTGGGGTTGCCGCGGGAATCGAGAACTTCGCGGCCGATTACATCAACAATGGTCATCATGGTTAGGAGTTCCTCTGGTTTGAAAGACTCGTTATGGCGGAATTTGCGCGGGGCAAAACACACGGCGGAACGGAGCCTGTATCTATGCCATCGACGGTTGATCTTTCAAGCTTGCCACAGCCATTTTTGTGGCTTGACGGGGCCGTTGCCGGATCCTACACTAAATGGCGTCCCCAACGGAGGATCAACATGCCCCGCATCAAGCTCGAACCGCTCGCCGCATATACCTTCGTCACCACGGTCAACGTTCGGGTTACCGACGTCAACTACGGCGGGCATCTGGCCAACAACGCCGTCGCCGGTCTGCTGCACCAGGCGCGCATCGAGGTCCTCCGCGAACTCGGCCTGACGGAAATGGACCTGGGCGACGGCAAGACCGGACTGGTCATGACCGACATGGCCGTCAGCTTCGGCGCCGAAGCCTTTATGAACGATGAGCTGACCGTGGAATCGGAATTCGCCGCGGTCAAACGCACGACCTTCCGGATGAGCCATCGCCTGTCTCGTGACGCCGCGGTGATTGCCCTGGCGGACATGGGCTTCGCCGGCTACAACTACGCGGCGCACAAGCTTGCGGCCCTGCCGGCAAGCTTCGTCGACCGGATCAAGCCCGCCAACTGAGGACCTCCTTGATGGCCGAGAGCGATGCTGCTGCCGATGCGCCGGGACGCGATGAGTACATCCGTCTGGCGGTTCTCCTCGGACTCTGGGGGCTGGTCATCGTGTTCTTCATCGGCTTCCTGGGCTTTCTGGTCGGCGAGGACCCCTACTTCCATGTCGCGATTGCCGGGAAGATGGCCGAACACGGCGTTGTCCTGCGGGAATTCCCCTGGGCCACAGAATCGGTCTGGGTCGACAATTTTTTCGACAAGGAGTGGCTGTTCCATCTGCTGATCATGGTCTTCCTGCCGTTCGGCCGGCTGGCCGCAGGCAAGCTCACGATCGTCGTCTGCAACCTCGCTGCGGCGGCATCGCTGTGGTACCTGTTTCGCAGTCTCAAGATCCGGCCGCCGTTCTGGTGGCTGCTGCTGGTGCCGTTCGCTTCGTTCGGCCATTTCCTGGAACGCCTGACCATGTGCCGGCCGCACGTGCTCTCGATTGCCTTCCTGGCCCTGTGCCTGGCATTCATGATCCGCCGCCGCCCCATCGCTCTGGCGTTGACCATGGCGCTCTATGCCCTGGCCTATACCGGGCACTGGCAGGTCGTCGGCATCGCCGTCGTCTACGACGTCCTCTACCTCGTGCTGGATGATCAGGGCCGGCGGCGGGAGAAACTGAAGTTCGTCCTGCCGCTGACACTGCCGCTGCTGGCCGGGATGGTGGTGGGCGAAATTGTGCATCCGAGTTTCCCGGCGAATATCAAGGGATTGTGGTTCCAGAACGTGCTGGTGCTGCAGCAGCACTGGCGCGGCACCGGAGCGTTTGCCGGCATGGAACCCGGCGAACTCGGCCGCATGTCCTGGACCAGCATGGCACTGAACTACGGGCCGCTGGTTCTGTGTTTCATCGCGGCCGCGCTGCACGCGATCAAACGGCGGCAACGGCTGTCGCGGGAGATCTGGTTTCTGGCGCTGTTCGCCGGCTTCTACCTGCTGCTGGCCGGGCGCGGGCAGCGGTTCACCGAGTACTTCATCCCCGTCGGCGTCACCTTTGTCGCGTTGTATGTGTCGTGGGCCCGGCCGGTCATACTGACGCGCCGGCCGGTCCGCCTCGCCCTGCTCGGGCTGGTCGTCGCCTATGTGGTCACCGGCAACTTCGTGGGTTACGGCAGCAAGCTGATGGCGCAATACGCCAACCAGATCAACCGCCCGAAATACGCCGCCGCCGCCGATTTCCTGCAGACCAACCTGGAACCCGGCGACATCGTCTTCACCGAAAGCTGGAGCGATCCGCCGGTGCTCTTCTACGGCGCCCCCGAACAACGCTATCTGGTCTTCCTCGATCCATTCTTCTTCTATGCCCGCGATGCCGAACGCTTCGAACTCTGGAAACAGGTAAAGCTGGGCCGGCACCCCGACCCGCTGCCCGTCATCCGCGATACCTTCGGCGCCCGCGCCGTCTTCATGCGGGCCCCGCGCATTGACGGCCAACTGCGGAAGTTCAAGCTGCACGCCCAACTCGAGGCGGCCCTGGGCGAACCCGACTTCATCTCCAAACGCGGCGAAGTGGTGTATCTGATCCCGCCGAAGACCCCAGCCGCAAAGCATTGATCCGTCTGAAAATCAACGGATTTCCGGCATGTTTGACAACGAGTCTGCAGGCTGGAAAGCGGTCATGCCGCATCGCACGAATCCACCTCCAGACCGCTGCACCGCCCTGACCCAACTGCCCGCTTGCCAAGGCGGCGACCGATGCATCCGCCGCCCAACGAACCCGGTGGAACCGTGGACACGCCGCAAACCGCAGGAGAACCTGACATGAGCGACACGCGGATCAAGCTGGCGGCCGGCCGCAGCACAGCCCAACGGGCCACCGTGTCCGGCGAAGCGCTTGAGCGAAGACGGCAGCGCTCGATCAGGTTTACCCTGATCGAGCTTCTGGTGGCCTGCCAACCAAAGTTACCCGTCAGGGGACGCAGGTCGATTCAAGCAAGGTTCACCTTGATCGAATTGCTTGTGATCATTGCCATCATCGGCATTCTCGCCTCCATGCTGCTGCCGGTTCTCGGCCGCGCCAAAACCCGAGCCACCGAGGCCGTCTGTGCGAGCAACCAGAAACAAATCGGCCTGGGATTTTTCATGTATGCCGGCGATAACGAAGGTAAGATTTTCGGGTTCGCCGACAGCACCGGCGACTACATGACCGAACCGGGCTGCAGCACAATGCCGGACGACTTCCCGGGTAATCCAGCCCGCGGGCTCATGCCCGACTATGTCACCACCGGCGAAGTCTTCTTCTGCCCGCTCCGGCCGTTGACCTATGAGAAGCACTTCAGCAAGAACGGCGGCTCGGACTGCGACCCCACGCGACGCTTCTGGGGCAGTTTCCAGTATCACTACAAGAAGGTCCACAAGAATGACGATCCCTTCCGGCATGTTCGAACCAGCACGATCGTCAACTCCAACCCGATCTCCGAAGACATGATGCTGATCGACGCCACCCGCGACTGGACGATGGTGTCCGTGGGCAGTCCGGCCGTCACCTCTTTCGAGAACGCCTCCCTGCCCCACTGGCAGACGTTATTCGACGACGGCCGCGTCGAACTCGTCGCCCGCGACCGCCTGGACGCCTGCTACTGGCTCTGGGACGCCGCCACCCCCAACTGAGCTACACCCAGCGCGAAAAGGGTTGGAGGCGATATCCCGCTCCGAATTTCCGCCTTTTCTCTTCTGTTGTCCGATACAAGCCCCCGTTAGCTACACCTGCCGCGAAAAGGGCGCGGAATCGTGTTTCTGCTTTTCGAGAAGAAGCCCCAAGCTCAGCTTGGGGTGTAACTGGCTTGTCTGACGGATGAATCTGGTCGCCAGCCAGCCCCGAATGGCGCTGCCTTCCGGCAACTGCCGGCAGACGCTCCCTTGACTTCCAACGGCACAATGGTCCTGTAAAGCAAACCACAGCACCGCCTCCGAACGCCACCGGCAGGAAGGCCATTCCCGGCCGATGCAGTTTTTTCATTCAGTGAGTAAGGACGTGTTTTCATGATCAAGATCCTGGCTGTTCTCACGGCTCTCGCCACGCTGGCCGGTGCCGGCGACAAAGTCGGGGAATTCGCTATTCCGCCGGTGACGCCGTTGTCGCCGCCGCAGCTGACCGTGATGCGGCGGCTCGCGGCGGCAGACGCCGAAGCCAAAGCACTGGCCGCCGAGGCCCGGCAGGCCGCGCGGCCCTGGCTCGACGCCAAGCCGCAGCCACTGGAAGTGATCCATTACGAGGGCCTGGTGAACACCGATCCGCGGCGAATTGCCAGCGTCAAAAACCTGCGGGACATGACCGGCACCGCCCGGCTGGTCCGCTACTGGCAGGTCGCCGGCGACAAACGCGCAGCCACCGCCCTGAAACGCTTTATCCTCGCCTGGACCGACACCTACGAACTCACCGGCAACGACGTCAATGAAAACAAATTCTATCCGCTCCTGGTGGCCTGCTACAGCCTGCGGCCGACGTTTCCCGAGGTGGAACGACAGAAACTGGACGAATGGGTCAAAGGCCTGGGGAAACTGCATCAGCGCGCGCTCCAGACGCGCCGGCATTTGACCAATCGCTACACCAAAAGCGTCCGCCTGCTGGCCATCTGCGGCATGATTCTGGAACGGCCGGAATGGCTCAAAACAGCACACCAGGCAATCAAACGCTTCGTCTCTGAAAGCCTGTTTGCCGACGGCGCCAGCGCCGACCTCAAGCGGCGGGACACCCTGACCTACCACAGCAGCGCCTTGAAACCGATACTGGAACTGGCCATGCTCGCAGGCGAACGGGGACGCGAGCTGTACGCCTGGGAATCGCCGAAAACCAGGGGGTCCCTGAAGAAGTCCGTCGACTACGTCGTGCCTTACGCCATGGGCAAGAAGACGCGCCGGGAATGGACCAGGAGCAAAGTGGACCTCGACCGCCGGCGTGCCGCGGCCGGGCTGGACTACTACCGGGCCGGCCGCACCTACGACCCGCAGAACGCCTTGGAACTGATGGAACGCGCGAGCTATTTCGATCCCGATCTGATGTCGGTGGTCCAGCGCCTCTCCGGCAGCCAGGCAAAGCACTATCCGACCTGGCAGACGCTGGTCAACGCCGCCTGCCGCGCCGCCAAGGAATAGAACTGGCCAGAGTGAGCTCCAGGCTGCAGGATGCGAGGGCCTGCCGGCGATGAACCGGGACGCAACGGTATGAAGTGGGAGAAGGTACACCGGCCGCAAAAGGGGTGCGGGATCAGATCGCAGCTCTCCGAGTTGTCCGTTTTCGGGCTCGGGGGCATTGGCGAGAATGAGTATGTGCTGTCATACTCCGAGGGCGGCGTCAGCTGGAAGCTCATGAGATGGAGTGCAAAGGCGGCTCGCAGCAGAAGGCTTATGAACTAATCATTCCGGCGGCAGATAGCCGTTGGCGTGGGTCAGCTCGTCGTTTTTGAACGGCACCGCCACGAGGCGCGGATCGCAAACCGGATGCGGCGTCGCAATCCCGGTCAACCGGTAGCAGGAGCCGTCGGTGCGCAGGAAGTTGCGGTCGATCTCTCCACGTACACTGGCGACGCCGCCATATTGGTTGATCGAGGAATAGGATGTGCTGCCCTGATTCACCGAAAGGATGCCGTCGCGATCGGGATGAGCCGAAGACAGGCGCGTGGTGGTCGACCGCCAACGGTCCAGGTCCGCCAGCAACACGTCAAATTCGTAGGTCGTGCCGCCGGCATTCCAGGTCATCATGTCGCCGACACGGTAGTTCGCCGAGGCACCCTGACCAACCTCCAGCGGACTGCCGAAATACATCTCGTAGTTGACGATGACGAAGTCTGATCCGACCCCGGCGAAATCGTAGAAGACCGGACCGAACGGGCAGGCAAGCACCTCCGGCGGCACCGCCGCCAGCAGGCGTTCGCGGTCGTCGGCATGCGTGTCTTTAGCGAATGAACGCTGGTAACAGTCCCGCGACGGGAACTCCCGGTCGTTTTCCTCGGCAAACATGAACAGGCCCATGCCGCACTGACGCTGGACCGACGTACACACAGTCAACTGCGCCTGGTACTTGGCACGGCCGAGGACCGGCAGCAGCAACGCCGCCAGAATCGCGATGATTGCGATGACCACCAACAGCTCGATCAGCGTGAATCTTTTCATCATACTTTGTCCCGCATTTCATTTGCACCACACGTGTGGTGCAGTAATGTAGTATAGCGGGTTACACCCGGAAATCAAACGAAAGCCGCAAAGAATGAAGACCGCTCGACAGCGACCGACCATGGCCGACATCGCCGCCGCTCTCGGCCTGCATCGCCGCACCGTCTCCGCCGTCATCAACGGTACGGCCCGGCAACGGCGCATCTCCGAAGAAACCATCGCCCGGGTCGAAGCCTATCTGCAGCAAACCGGGTACGTGCCGTCACGGCAGGCGCGGGATCTGCGCGCCGGCGGTCAGCAACGACAGGTCCTGGGTATTCTGCTGCAACGGGCGTTCTACCGCTACCTGACCGCGGACCTGCAGTTGTTTTTCCCGCAACTGCACGGTCGCCCGATGGAAATCGTAGTCAGCTCGGGAAAGGACAATGTCGGCGGTCTGCAGGAGCTGGCGGCCCGGCGCTGCAGTCGGCTGCTCTGGCTTCAGGTCGGCGGCGACCGCTCGGAGATCCGCCGTCCGGAGGTGCTCCTGCCGCTCTTGCAGAACTTCGACCGCATTGTGGTGCACAACTACCGCTTCGGCTTCGGCCGGCACGCGCAGGACCTCCTGGATGCGGGCGCCCATCTGGTCGGCGTCGATCGCTACGGCGCCATGCGCCGCATCGGACAACTGCTGCAGGACCTGGGTCATCGGCGGATTGCGTTCCTGTTTGAAAACGACGGCGCAGCCATGATCGGGGAACTGACCGCCCTCGGCCTTGAGGTCCATTGGGTTGCCGGCACGACCACCGACGAGACCTCGTTAGCGAAATTCACTCCGGACCTGGGCGAGCGCTTCGTCGACTGCTGTCGCCGACACCGCGTCACCGCGGCGATCTTCAATAACGATCAGTCGGCAATGGCCGGTCTGCTGGCGGCACAGGAGCAGGGCTGGCAGGTACCGCAGGATCTGACCATGGTCGCGTGGGAGGGGTCGGTCTACGCCGAGGGCCTGACGGTGCCGCTGACCACCATGGACCTGCCGGTCAACGCGATGGTCCAGCGGTCACTGAAATTGCTGGAGTCGGACGAGCAACCGACGCGCCACATCTTCCCAGCCGAATTGCATCTCCGCGGCTCCCATGGCCCGGCGTAAGTTTTCCAGCCAGGAACGGAGGCTCGGTTTCCTTTCCGCCCATCATTACGGCATATAGGAGCCATAGAGCACGACGGGATTCCCGGGACCGTGGTTCGCCTGGGCGTCGGTATCCTTGATATTCTCGACGTGGCCGTCGAGGAAGCCGATCGGCAGATAACCGCCGTGGGTGATGCGCCGGGCATAGCCAATGCCGGCCCAGTGCTTCGGCACCGGCGCCCCGTAGTAGGTGCCGAGGAGATAGGAATACTGCGACTCATCCCCGGAACGATGCGAAAACACCGCGGACGCCGCCGGGTCCGTCAGTTGTGCCATCGTCTTGTTGGCCCGCAGCCAGGTGTTGCCGTAGAGTTTATCGCTGTGCGTGTACGGGCCGTCAAGCGCCGCAATCTTGGCATCCCAGGATTTGTCGATGGCCAGGTAGGTCGTCAGGTGCGGCCAGTCCGGGATGTGCGTTCCGTAAGCTTCGCCTGCCGCCCGATTGATATCCTGCCCCCCGGCGCCGGTCTTCCAGACACGTTCCTGCGGACAGTGATACACCGTCATCTTGCCGTTGTCGATCGTTGTCTGCTCGACGAATTTCCAGAAGGGGCCGCCGGCGCCGTTGACGTAAGCCTGCTTACCGACGTCCGGGAATCCCAGGTATTCGGCCAGGACGACCGGGTATATCGAGTTGCGCTCGATCGCTGCGGACCCGCACCATTGAATCGGCTGGTAATCGTCGGCCTCATCCATATAGGTCAGTAAGGCCAACTGCAGTTGCTTCAGGTTGTTCGCATCCAGCGCCCGCGCGGCTGTATCCCGCGCCCGACTCAACACCGGCAGCAGCATCGCCGCCAGAATCGCAATGATCGCGACGACGACCAATAACTCGATCAGCGTGAAGCGCCCTGTTTTCTTCATCTTAACTCCTTCAGATTGGCTGTGACCGACGGCTATGGTGCCCGGACGTGCGAGCCTAATGGGGGCAGCTGCCGCCGTGGAACTCGTCCAGGAATCCGCTCCAGCCGTTCCCGGAATAGAACTTGCCGTCAATGGTGGTGCCGCTGGCGGCAGTGTGGTTCAGGTCGTGAGGAGGATAGCCGGGGGCTTCGACATGACCGTCGAAGAACAGGTAGTTGGGGCCGCCGCCGGGATGAGTCCATTTCCATTTGTCCACCCAGGATCCTCCTTGCTGGACATTGGCCAGGTTTGATTCGGCCAGCCACCATTTGCCCCAGATGCCCCAGTGCCCACCTTCGCCGAGGAACACGATGTTGGCGGCCTGGGTCACCCGGTTAACCCGGTGCGCCGAGGTGCGGGCGCTGTGGGCGTTGGCGGTACAGAGATTCACCGGCTGGGCCGGGTCCTCAACCCCGTAGGCCCGCATCACGTTGCCCGGTGGTGCGTAGGTGACCCACCACAGATGCCAGCCGTTGAAGCAGGGATCGTCAGCTACCGTAATGGGCGCCCCGGCCATCGGGTCCTGGGGACAGAAGTAGAGCTGCGCCAGCTCGAAGAACTGCTTGACCTGCCCGGCCCGCTTCATCCCGTCGTTGCCGCCTTCGGCCACCCGCCCGGCCACGGACGGCCGCAAGCCGTTGACTCCGATGTAAGGCATGAAGGCGTCGAACCACAGTTGGCGGTTGGGCGAACCCATTCCCGGCGGGTCGAGTGAAGGGTGGCCGCCGACACAACTCGGGCCGCTGATGTCAATGGCCATGGCATCGGCGGCCGTTTCGTAGTTGGTGGTCGAGCTGATCAGCAGGAACTCATCATTGTCATCCTGATACATCGCCGCGGCGATGCCGATCTGCTTGAGGTTGTTCCGGCACAACGCCGCGTAGCTGGCCTGCTTCGCGCGAATCAATACGGGCAACAGCATCGCGGCGAGAATACCGATAATGGCAACCACCACCAGTAGCTCAATCAGCGTAAACCGTCTTGTCTGGTTCATTCCCGGCTCCTTCAGTCTGAGCCGACGACTGTACGCAACCAACTTCATTCCGATTCCGGCGCCGGTCTGCCGGCGCCCTAGAGGCAATTCTGCCTGCCCACCATAGCCTTGTGCGACGGCGGGTCTTCAGGGGTACATGCGGGCCGGCTGCGTCAGCCAGTCGACTTCCCAGTTGTCCCCGTCCGTGGCCCAGCCGTAGACATCGGTGGTCTCCAGCAGCGACACATGGCCGTCGGCCCAGGCGCGGTTGAAACGCCGCAGGTGCTGCGTCATGGCAATCGAGTGAAATGGTTTGCCCGGCTTCATCCACTCGATACGAACCTGTTCGTGGTCTTTCAACGCCCAGGCGTTGCCGTAGAGATCCGATCCCGGCGCGTCGGTCAGGTGCAACGTACTGCTCGGGTCACGCATAAAATGGAGCCTGCTCAACAACCCGAACTTCCAATGCCGGCTCTCCTGGATGACAAACAGGTTCAGGGCGTACTGCCGGTTGTTCGGACTGCCGTTCCAGCACTTGACCGTCTGTGCCGGACACTTGAAACAGGGAATCACCTCCGGGTAGTCCTGCACCAGGATCTTCGACCAGATCTGCTTTGGATGATCGCCGAACGGCGGCGGCGCGTGATCGTTGTAGCCGGTGTTGATTACGTGCAGCCCATCGTAATCCTCGCGATACATCAGCGTCGCCAGACTGATCTGTCGCAGGTTGGAATTGCACTCGGCCGTGGCCGCCGCATCCTTCGCCCGCGCCAGCACCGGCAGCAGCAGCGCGGCCAATACACCGATGATCGCGATCACCACCAACAGCTCAACCAAAGTAAATCCAGCGGAACGTGCTCGTTCACTACGCCCGCCGCACGTCGCCTGCCGCCGCTGCCGGCGGTGCCCGCCGGGTTTGACAACACCGATTCCCCGCCGTGATCGGGTTCGATCGGAGGGCCGCTGTGAAATGATGTTCATGCGTATTGCTCCGCTTCGATACGTGGCGACGACGGCTTAACGACGCCGCCGGGAACACGGTAGACATGCCGCGCTTCCGCCTGCCACCCCCCGGCGGTAATGGTGTCGCCGCGGACCAGGTCCTCAATGCGGCCCGCCGACTCCAATGCCAACGCAACCGGCTCTGCAGCCCAGACGATCAGATTGTCCGGACCGGCATACAAAACCGCAGCCTCGTCGGCGAGCACCTCGCGGTTGACCATGTCGGCTTCGACCTCGCTGTAGATCTGCAGCAGTCGCAGTTGCGGTGCGGTCGGCGGGTCCAAGGGGGTCTTGCTGCTGCAATGCCCCCAGGTCAACTCGTCGTTGTCGATGTCCCAGAAGAGATTCCACATGACGCGATAGGCCAGCCCCAGAAAAAACACGCGATCAGGATCTTCACCGGCATCAAGGACCGCCTGCGGATCGAATTGGCAATAGCCGTCGAACCACATGAACAGGTGGTCCAGCCGTTTGACCACGTCCGGCCCGCTGCGGTGCAGACCGAACACGCCGACGTCTTCGGCGCAGTAATGGTAGCCGTAGCACTGCATTTCCGCCATCAGCGACAGATGCGCGTGATACTGCGACAGGATCTGCGGCTGCGGCTCAGACGCCGGCCGCTGGTGTCCATGCAGATGCGTCTGATCGATCGTGGCGCCTTTCTGCGCGCCGTCCGGCCAGTAGGACCAGTGAAACTTGTCGCTGCTCATGTTGAAACTGCTGTCCAGGAAGATGCCGTCGATACCGATCTGTTCGTGGGCGTCGCGCCAGCATTTGTGCCAGTAGTCGCGCACGGTCTGGTCGCGCAGGTTGAGCTGGCAGAACACCGGCGAATAATGATCGGCCTCCATGGCGCCGAAGGCGTTCCGGACAAAGGGCGTCGCGGCCGTCTTCAGCACGTCCATGATCGAGCCTTCCAGCGGCAGGAAATCGATGCGCTGTTTTGCCCCGTTGCGCTGCGAACATTTCCAGGCGAGGTCGGAGATGGCCGTGTTCCCCCACATCTGCACCTCGGCCCCGGCTGCGCGGGCGCGGTCGCAGAACGCCTTCACCTTCGCCTTGCCCACGGTCTCGGCGATTCGGTAATCCACCGTACAGCACATGTTGCCGACGCCGTAGGTGTTCATGTTGTTTTCAAACATGTTCGCCAGGAACACGGTCTTGACCCCGGCATCCAGCAGTTTGGGCAGCCCGTTCTGCGTGTAGTGCTCGAGGTCCGGCAGTTCCCATTCCTCAATCGTGCCGTAGGGCTTGATGCGTTCCCGGCGCAAACCGGCCTGCCGATGCAGTTCCGGGTAGATCACCTCGGTGATGTGAAAATACAGATTCGCCAACGCCGCGGCAGTCGTGAAATCGCCGGGGATCCACAGGACCTCCATGGGCGAGGTCGTCAGTTCCGGACCGAGATCGGCGCAGTGTTCGTGCCAGTGTTCGATCTCGGCGGCGCCGCGCTGCTTCTGCAGCAGCGTCCGAATGTGGGCGACTTCGGTCGCCCAGGTCAGCAAGGCGCCGCCCGGGCCGAGCGTCAGCGTGAAACCCTGCAGCGCGGTCTGGAACGGCTTGAACTGGAAAATATTCGGGTTCGTGATGCCCGGCAGATACCACTCCGTCGAGTACAACTCATCCAGATCGGCAATCGTGCGCACGGCGCCGCGTTGCGCGATGGTGTTGCCCAGCGCCGAACCGCCGACTTCCCACGTGGCGTAGTCCGTGATCATGTAGATCGGCCGGCTCGGACAGGCATACGCGTACTGGTAGCAGAACCCGCGCGCCGCATGCGGCCCGAAGTCGCGCGCCGCCGGCGTCAGAGTCAGCGAGAACTGAAGGTCCTCCACCGGCTGCGGCGCTTCCCCCCAGGCCTCGGTTGCGACTCGCGGACGGCACTCATGCAGCATCCACTCCATGAGCGCGCCCGGCCGAGCCGCAGCCCCCAGTGACAGGACCAGTCCGTCGCCTGTGGCGCTGGTTTCTCCTAAAGTCATATCCACGAGCTCGACGCCATCCGGCGTCCGCACCTTCGCCAGCATCGGCACGCTGCCGCGACGCAGTTTGACGCCGTCCACCGAAATTTCACCAAGTCCGAGGAAGTTCGTGCCGGCGCGTTTCAGTTCGATCGTTGTATCGCCAATGACCAGTGGTCGGGTCGAAAACGTATTCACAAATCATATCCTCTTGCGGTTTGTTTCATCGGACTCTTCTGTGTGTCGGCTCGGCTCGCTACCAGGTATCCCAGACGGTGCCGTCCGCTTTGTAGGGCTGCGCGTCCAGTTTTTGAGTATCCCGGGATTCAACCCGGCCGTCGAGGAAGACACAGTTTGTTCCCAGGTGGCGATCCGCAAAACGACGAGCGACCCCGGTAACATAGGACGCTTTGCTCGGCATATGGATGTGGTCGGTGCCGGTCGTGTTCTCATCCTCAAACGTGGGGTAGGAAAGCGGCAGACTGCTCCAGAAGGAATCGGCGGCATAGATGCTGTTGGCCGGATCCTTCCAGGCGCGCCCCGCGGCGCTGGGCCAGGCCCAGACCCACCACTTGTTGTTCCAGCCGTCCTCCATCTGGATCGGCGGGCTGGTGCGCAGCCGCCGGAAACTGTACGGCCGCTGGAAAAGCACGCCGAGGGAACCCTGCCCCATCGCGCTGTTCGGTCCCCGCCATTGAAATCGTGAAGCCGGACAGTTGAAAACGCCGTAGTCGCCGTTGGTGTAGTCCAGCAACTGCAGGCGCCACCGCGTCAGACGGATCGGAACCCAGCGGTCGGCGTCGTCTTCGTACATCGCCACTCCCAGGCCCAACTGCCGCAGATTGCCCATGCAGCTCGTGCGCAGCGCCATCTTGCGGGAACGACCCAACACCGGCAGCAGCAACGCCGCCAGAATCGCGATGATCGCGATCACCACCAACAGCTCGATGAGTGTGAACCTCATTGCGATTGCTCTCGTCTTCGCTTTCGTGTGGTTGTGCACAACACTCTCAACTTCGCCGGGCTTCGCCACCAACAGCTCAAGGGGTGTGGATCTCTCACGGGATCCGATCATCACGGCACTCCTTCAGTAAACGCACCACTGCGCGTAACTCAGTTTGCTCAGGCCTTCCTGCCAGACGATGTGGCCGTCGGCCATGAGCTGGTTGCGGCCGCGGACCAGGTGGCTGAAGGGAACCTGCTTGTACGCCGGCTTCACTTTCATATGACTGCCGTCGAGATAGGTCCAACTCTCCTGCACCAGTGTATTGCCCGGGCGGCCGCAACGGATGATGTCGCCCATCAACGGCGTCGTCTCGATGTCGACGCCGTTGGGATTGGTCAGCCGCTGCATGGCCTTCATCGCCGTCTTATTCGGCAGGTACATCTGGCCGCGCATTTCGTAGCCCTTGCTGGGCCAGGCGCCGGCGTTGGAAAACCCGATGTACATGTACCCGCAACGGTTCTTCGCCGGGTTCAGCCAGTTCTTCGGCTGGGCACTGCGGATCTCATAGAATTGCGGATCGCTGCAGTAGAAGACCTCGCCGCCCGGCGCGTAGTCGTTCAGCGCCAGACGCGACGAATACTTCAAATCGCCCCAGGGCCAACCCGCATAGCGCGTCGGACTGTCCGGCGGTAAAAAGTCGTCATGGTCGTCAGCGTACAGAACCAGCGCCACACCGCACTGCTTCAAGTTGCTCTTGCAGACGGTGAGCTTCGCCAGCGTCCGCGCTTGCGACAACACCGGCAGCAGCAATGCCGCCAGAATCGCGATAATCGCGACCACGACCAGCAGTTCGATCAACGTGAACGTTGACGGACGCTTCGTCCCGACTCCCTGCGAGGTCGGGACTACGCCTTGGCTCGCAAGCAACTCGATCAGCGTGAAGCGGCGGTCGACAATCGTGGCGTTTTGTGGTTTCATATCACTACTATCCCCGCGAATCACCCGTTGTCAAATAAAATCCGAATATTTTGGGCTGTTTTTGGGCTGTACGCCCCATGAAATACCGCTCCCGCGAAACCGGAAGGAGGATTACGAATTGAATTAAAAAGCTAATTATAAGAGGCTTTTGCATAGATCAAGCCATTCACGTGATCGGCTTTTGGAAAATCGACCCAAATCTATTATTTTGGGTTGATTTTGGAACTATCATGGGTTATTGTGGTCTATCGCAAACAGAAGGATGAACACGATGCAGACCCATGTTTCACGACCGAAACCGGCGGCATTGACCGCTCGGATCCGCAGTTATTTCCATGACCAGAACCTGCGCCCCGGCGCAACGCTGCCGTCCGAACGCGATCTGGCCGAGGCACTGGGGGTGGGCCGAGCCCAGATCCGCACCGCCTACCGTCACCTGGAACAGGAAGGCGCCATCCGCAGCATCTCCCCGCGCAAACGGGTCCTGGCCCGGGCCGCCGGCGCCGACTCGAATGCCTTGATGACCCGCACGGTGGTGGTCATGAGCACCGTCTCCAATCCGCACATCGACCTGCGGAAGACCGGGCATCAGGAGATCTTGTTCGTCACCGGCATTGCGCATGCCGCGCACAACGTGGAAATCAACGTTCTGATGCAATCGCCGCAGCAGATCGGCGACAGATCTCTGCGCGGACTGGTCGATGCCCGGCCCCTTGGTGTCATTGGTCTGGGCGGCATGCTGCGGACGCCGGGCGGCGTTGTCTTTCTCGAACGACTGCAGCAGGCCGGGATCCCCACGGCCGCCCTCGGCGGCGACCTCGACTTGGCGGTCGTGCCGATCGTGAGTTTCGACCAGGTAACGAGCAATCACGAAACCGGCGCCGCCGGGTTGGTCCACTGGCTTCACGACCACGGCTGCCGCCGCATTGCCTTTTTCAATCTGCCCGACAGCCGGCATTCGTGGTTTCACCATCGACGTCAGGGCTATCGTTCGGCCTGCCGCGACCTGGGCCTGCCGCGGCTAGAAGTTGATTCGCCCGCGAAGCCGGTATCAGGCGACCTGCAGTCCTGCTTCAAGGAGTCGGTGGCCTCCCGGCGAAAGGCGTTACAGGAGGTCCTGAGCGGCGACGATCCGGCCGATGCAATCATGCTGGTAACCGACGGCAGCCACTGTGCCACCGCTGCCGCCTGCCGTGAACTCGGCTTCGAGCCCGGTAAGGACCTCCTGATCGCCGGCTACGACAACTATTGGAGCGTCGACGAAAACCGCGCGTTCGAGTCGAGCGTCCCGGCGGTCACGGTCGACAAGCGCGTCGACAAGGTTGGCGCTGCCTTCTTAGAAATCATCTCCGACCGCGCTGACGGCGTCCTCGACGCGGATCCAAAGCAAATCTTCGTCAAGCCCGATCTGATTGAAACCGACAACGCGCCGGAGGGAGCGGGGTAACCCGAGGGAATGACGGCAAAGATGATTTTCATAGAACAGCAGAGAACAACAAGGGAGAGAGAAACCGTGAGAGGAACTCCTATGAACAACCACACGAAGAAACACATTCACTACGGCATCGTGACCGCAGTCGTCGCCCTGCTGCTGGCGCCGCTGGCCGCCCCGGCCCGGGGCCGGCTGCGCATCGGCTGGAGCTGCCCGACCGAATCCTATGTCAACGCCTGGGGCGTCGACCCCGAACAACAGCACGCGGATTTTGGTGAGAATGAAAACCTGCGCGTCAAACTGATCAAGACGAACATCCCCGCCAACATCCTGTGGCCGGGGGATCGAGCCGAACTGGTCTTTCAGTTCGAGAACCTGACCGACGCCCCCCTGGTGCTCGAGGGCGTCTACGACCTCGACCATCAAGCCGCCCGCAACATGGGACTCGGCGGCCTCGGCAAAACCCGCATCCTGAAAATCGGCGACGTCGCCGAAATCCCGCTCAAGGTCTACCTGCCGCCCAAAGGCTATAAGCACGTCACCATCAAACCGACAATCCCCGAGACCTTCGGCGGGTATGTCATCATTGTCGACATCCGGGACCAGGGCCGCTTCTTCGGCGCCGGCCTGGCGCGTGTCCGCAAGAATGTCTTCCCGAAAACGCTCTATCGCCGCTACACCATGGACGCGCACTCCATCGACCAGATGAAACGGCTGGCAGCCTATCCGAACCGCCAGGGCATCAACTGGAAATCGATGCAGGACGACGACTTCGACGAGTGGTACAAGAAGGACCGGCGTATCCAGCGACTGCGCGAGTTCCAGCAGGCCGATATGACCGTCACCGTCGAATTCGGCATCGGCGGGGGCAAGGAACGCATGGCCTTGGGCATGTGGCGCCCGCATCTCGACGAGAACAACGTCATGAAGCGCACCAAATGCGACATCGCCTGGATGCCGCAGTACGACAAAGAGTTCGAAGAATTTGTCTACAAGCTCTGCTGCGACTTCGGCTATCCCAAGGGCCCGATCAACGGCGTCATGCTCTGGAACGAACCCTGGGAAGGCATGAGTATTTCCGGCTGGGGCGCCGATATGATCCGCTATCGCGAGATCTACAAAGCCATGGCCCAAGCCGTCGAACGCGCCCGTAAAGACGCCAAGGTCGACGTCCTCATCGGCGGCTGTGACTCCAGTTCGAACACGCAGGACAAGCTGCTCCCCGACAACGACAGCTGGCTTAAGTGGATCGATTTCATGAGCATCCACTACCAGGGCAACAACTCCTATTCAACCATTAAGAAGTTCCAGAATCGCAAACATTATAAGGGCCGCACGCTGATCTGGGATACCGAGAGCTGGGCCGCCAACACCGAGGACGGCGTCGCCGCGATGGTCGCCGGCTGCGCCTCCTTCGGCTATGACCGCATCGTCGGCATCTACGGCGGCGGCACCATCAACCAACTCCAGGTGCGCGTCCGGCAAGCAGACGGCAAGGCCGAGAAGATCGAGGTCCCGCATGCCTGGCCGATCAACGCCGCGATCGCCGCCACCCAGAGCTACCTCGGCGAACGTAAGTTCGACCGCCTCCTCTTCCCGAAAGGACTCCCCTGGGTCCTGACCTTCGACGGCATGAACGACAACGCCGAAGACGGCACCGTAGTGGTCGTCGGCAGTATCGCCGAAGCTTTCCGCGGCAGCTTCACCAGCTTCCCGCTGCGCAACGTTCGCGGCCTCGAAGAGATCGCCTGGAAAGAAGAACTGAAGCAGGCGCTGGCCGCGCTCCCCGAGGACGCGCCGCCGGAACACCGCAAGCTCCTGGAAGACGCCATCAATAAATACTACTTGCTCACCGGCGCTTCCATGACGCTCGAAAACAAGGACAACCGTTTCCGGCTCTTCGGCACCTACGGCAACGAAATCGAAGCCAAGGACGGCAAGTTCGTCATCCCGCTCAACGGCACCGGCTATTACCTGCGCACCGACGGCAGTAAAGGTTCATACAAGGACCTCCTGAAAGCCGTCAAGAGCGCCCGCATCGACGGCTACGAGCCGCTGGATTTCGTCTGCCGCGATATGACCAAACCGATCCACAGCAAACCGACCATGCGCCTGGAAGTCACCAACATGCTCAACCGCCCGGTCTCCGGCTCCCTGCAGTTGACCCTGGGAGAACTGACCGTTGACTGCCCGAAACAACTCAGCCTGCAGGCGCACGAAACGAAGACCATCAACGTCCGAATCACTGACGGCACGGCGCGGCCCGACAATACCTATCCCTTGCGTATCGTCTTCGACGGCGGCAAGGACGGCCAAGCCATACACGAAGAGAACATGCGGGTCAATGTCATCCACCGACGCAGCATCGCGGTCGACGGCAAGCTCGACGACTGGAAGAACGCCATCCCGCAGCCGATCGCCATCGACAAGTCGGCCAAGCCCACCCTGGAACAGCTCGCGTGGTTCCCCTACGAGAAGATGCCCGAGGCCCTGCCCAAGGGGTTCGCCACCGCGTTCCTGGCCTGCGACGACAAGAACTTCTACTTCGCCGCCAAGGTGGCCGACGAAACGCCGCACCCCGGCACCGTCCGCTTCGAGACCCGTGACGACGACGCCTACTACTATCCCAAGGTCGCGATCTCGTTTGATTCGCGCGCCAGTCTGATGATGCAGGAAGTGAGTAAACCGGTCGACAACAACGACACGAAGCTGCTGCAACATCCGACCGCCAAGACCCGGGTCAATACGCGCTGGCAATACAAAATGCCGGCAACGAAATTCGGCGTCGACATCACGATCCCGAAGGGCAAGCCGCAACGCGTCGCCTTCTTCATCCCGCCCTGGCGTTCGCACGGCATGAACTTCGAGGTCATCGACCTGGAGCGCAACAAGCGGATCGGCCGCTCCCGCAGCAGTGGGGCCCGCAACTACAACGGCCAGTATGTCGTCTGCAACCTCGAAGG
Organism: uncultured Lentisphaerales bacterium; assembly: GCA_964384625.1. Lineage (GTDB taxonomy): Bacteria > Verrucomicrobiota > Lentisphaeria > JABSQK01 > JABSQK01 > CAYLNH01. The sequence goes on along the minus strand of CAYLNH010000053.1, from coordinate 11,572 downwards.
CCGCCTGCGCGTTACCATCAGCGGACCGTCCTGGCGGCGCGTCAGCCTGGCCGGGATCTTCTTCGATCCGCCGGTCATCGGTAAGAACGGCAAGCCCGAACGCATCGGGCGCCCGCTCAGCATCGACTACGACACATCCGGCAACTGGAAGGGCAAATACGGCAAGAACGGCTACCAGGTCCTCGGCGCTGAACCCAAGCTCCCCCAAGGCGTCACCATCAGCGTGCCCGACATCGTCAAGAAGACAGAGCATGTCTGGCCCGAAGGCGTGCGGCGCTACAGCTATCGTAAACAGCCGGATCTGCCCGCCGCTCACGCGCAGGGAACCAGAACCGACAACATCCAGATCGCCTTTAACGCCATCCCCGCCGGCGACCCCGAAGGCGTCGGCGGCGAGTGGGAAGTAGGCGCGTTTCCGAAAGGCACCCGTTTCCAGTACGTCGGCTACCGCTGCACCGACTACGAATACTGCCTGAACCCCGTCGCGCCCAAGTACGGCGGCGGCACCGAGATCTGGCGCATGAAAGTGCCGGGCATGCCGCACAAACACTTCTATCCGCGCCAGCCCAAGACCAAATACGACGCGCCCGTGAAGAACGGCAAACTCGTCATCAAACAGGACGGTAACACCCGCATTGTCGAGTGCTCCATCCCGTGGTCTGAATTGCCGCACGTCAAGAAACTCCTCGACGCCGGCAAGCCGGTGAAGTTCTCCTATCGCGTCAACGACAACGCCGGCGTCGGCTGTATGGAGCTGGCCAAGGAACGCAGCGTCTCGAAACGCAACGGCGCCTTCCACGTCGACTGGAACGAGTCCTGGGCCAACGAAGTCGAGTTCGGCTGGGGCGCCGCAGACGGTGATCGGTGATCGGTGCTGCAGCCGGCGGCGAACCGCCGACTGCAGAGGAGTCGGACAGAGCGGCAGTCCCTCATGGGCTGTCGCTCCGTCCGAATACAGCATGAGCACGTGTCGGATCAGAAACAACAAGAGACCGCACACCGAGCCAAAGGAACGACAATGACAACAGCAAACCGGAGAGTCCCTGCAGTTGCCGCGATGATCTGGCTTTCGCTGGCGATCGCCGTCAGCGCCGGTGAGACCTGGATCTACTTCGTCGACGCGAAGTATCAGGCGCCATTGGAATTCCTCAAGAAGACCGTTAAGGAAAAGGAACTGGGACAAACGGTCCACTACAACCTGCCCGGCAACGTCGTCGTCGACGGCAAAAAGCGGGCGTTCAGCAGCTACAGCAAGAGGACATCGGTGCTGGCCAACGATGGGGATGACGGTGTTGCGGGAATGGCCGAACTGGAGGAGGACCTCGGGACCTCCGGGCCGAAGGCCTCGGCCGTAAAAAGCGATGCCCGCTCGAAGGTTGTCGGCGGCACCGGTGTCAAGGCCCTGATCGGCCTGGGTCTGGCCGACGGCCGGCATACTCTTCACCCGGGCAACATCCAGTTCACCGTTCACGACGGCGAGATCACAAAGCACCCCGCGTTCGTCAAGACCGGTCCGTCCGCCTGGAATCTTCTCTGCCATCCGGTCGATCTGAACATCTATCCGGATGACCGCGTCGACAGCACCCGCGTGTCAATCAGCAGCGGCAGCCACGCCGTACACCAGCAGTTCCTCTACGGCGAGACCCCACAGGTTGTGCGGGTCTATCTGCCGGCATCGAAGACCGGGTACAAGGTTGACGTGGCCGGCCAGGGGGAATTCACGATCGCGGTAACGGCCGACGGGGCCGAGGCGATCGGTGAACCGGAACTGAAACCGGGCTACGCCCTGCGCTGTGAGGGACTTGCCGTCGGTCTTGTGCGCTTGCGGAAGACGCCGCCGGCGCCGGCGCTGAAAGCAACGGAACCCGAGTTGTACATCTTTACCGACCGCTGCCGTCAGACGTTTCGCGAAGGCGAACGCGTGCAGTTCTCCGTGCGCGCCTTCGGTGCGGCTGCCGCCGGGACGGTCGAGATGACGTTGACTGAAGACGGCAAGGCCATGTCGCTGGGTAAGCTGTCACTGGACAGATTCGGGAAATCCTCTTCTGCTGAAGTCGAGCTGGACACGACACTGCTGCGCCCCGGCGAATATGTCGTCCAGGCGCAGACGGATCAGACAAAGTCCAACCCCTTTCCTCTGGTCATTGCGCCGACAATGCCGCGGACCAACATGAAGATCTTCGGCCACACCAAATGGGCCGGCAGCGATTACTCACGCAAGAACCTGAAGATCCTGCGGGATTGCGGGTTCAACCAATTGACGCATGGCGTCGGCGGTGTGCGCGCCGGCGTCATGTCCCCCCGGGAGACCGCGTTGCGGACCCTGATGAAGCGCGAAATCCCGACCGACGCAAACCGTTTCAAGGCCTTCCAGAAGGCCAATTTCCCCCCGGAACTGCTCGAGGTCCCGATGCGAAACCAGATTGCCGCGGAGTCCACGCTGCGCCACGGCATCGATCTGAAGCCGGTTCGCGGGGGCGGGCTGGTCCTCTATTTCAATGTCGGCAAGTACTGGCTCGACCATGCCGACGACGCGCTGCAGTCGACGCAGCATCTGGCGCAGGAGTGGCGCCGCTTCCCGAACTTCAGCGGTCTCGTCTACGGCACCGGCGACGGCATGACGCCCGCGACGCAGGGGCATGTACACGCGGCTCCACCTGCCAGCTTTGACATGGCACACAAGGATCGCCTGAAGAAGCTCCAGGAGGTCTTTGAAGCGCGCGTCGGCAACATCAAGGTCGACACCTCCGCCAACGAAGCGGAACTTGAAAAGATTCGGGCGCAGATGGATGGCGCCATGGGGTTTGGGATCGACATGGAGGACAAGTCCGTTGTGTCCGGCGAAGACGGCATCAAACTGGAGTGGTTGCGCTGGCTCAACACGCTGTATCCCGATTCGCACTTGCGCCATCGGCAGGCCCTGCAACAGCTCGTCCCCGGCGCCACCATGACGGTGGGCAACTGCAGCGGGGGGTACTATGCCAGGAACGGCATGCACCCGCCGCTGCTCTACCAGCACTCGGACTGGGTCAATAACGATCACCGCGGCGATACCGGAGCGTTGCCCTTCTACCTGATCACACAATCGGATTTGTTTGCCATGCGCCGGGACCGCTGGCCGGTCAGAACCCGCCAACCCCTAGATCTGGTTGCCAATAGCTGGGTTCTCTACGGCTACAAGAATCTCCTTCAGGCCCTCTCCCGGAACCCCGTCGGCATCGGCAACTACAACTTCCACTCCGACACGCTGGCCGGTTCCTGGAGCCTCCAGAAACGGCGGAGTCAGGCCCTGACCAGAATCGCCGATATGGCAACTCGTTTCGGCGATGTCTACATGGAACTCGACCGCGTCGACGAGATCGCCGTCGTCTCGTCCTTTCGTCAGGAGGGGCTTGCCGGCCAGAACTACTCGCTGCTCATCGGCGCTCATTACCTGACGCAGAAGGCCGGATACCAGGCAACCATGATCACCGAGGCCAACTGCCTGAAACACCCGAAAGAACTGGCCAAACGCTACAAGGGCCTGTTCCTGGTCAACATGACCCGCCCGCTGCCGGCGAAGTTCAAGGAGGTCCTGATCGCGTTTCGTCAGCAGGGCGGAATCATCCTGGGTGACGAAGCCTCGAAGGACGCCCTGCCCGGCTTGATCATTGTGCCGATCCACCAGCTGCGAGCCAGCAACCACATTAATCACCGGGAGATCGAGGACACCTTTCGGCCGCTCGCCAAACAGTTCCGCGAAACCGTGCAGCCCAAGCTCAAACCCTTCTTCAACACCGACGGCTTCGACTTCGGCGTCATCCGCAGCGTCGACGGCGATCTGGAGTATTGGGTGGCGTTCAACGATGCAAGAGACACGAAAACCGGCGACGAGGACGGCGTCCGAGCGCAGTTCACCTATCAGGGCGGCAGGACGGCCATCAGCGCCGCGAAGCAAGGGGTTCTTTACGATGCCCTGCGGCGGCAGCCGGTGAAGGTTGTGAAGGTCGACGGCGGGATCTCCTTCGATTCGGACATGCGCTATTTTCCCGGCACCATCTACGTCCTCGCGGACCGCCCCGTCAAGGCCCTGAAACTGGAACACTCGAAACAGGTCAGCCGCGGCCGGGCCCTGCAATTCAAGGCGCGCGCCCTGGACGCAAAGCAGAAGTCGTTCACCGGCCGACTGCCGGTGGAGTTCACCGTCAGCGACCCCCGGGGACGGGTGCGTTACCATCTTTTCCGCAAGACCAACGAGCCGATCCTCCTCAAGATCGCCGGCAACGATCTCACCGGCCGCTGGCAGATCAAAGCGGTGGAACAGGTGACCGGCCTGACGGTGGAGTCCTCCTTCAACGTTGCTGGAGCGGCCGGCAAGCCTGGTCTTCGCACGGTATCCGATGTCGTCCTGGACGCGGACACGGTCCACGATCTGGTCACGCAGAAGGAGGTCGAGATCGTCATCTACCCCGACCAGTTGGCTGCTTGCGAAGCAATCGCCGTCAAGCTGAAAAAGGATCTCCTGGCCCGCGATATCAAGGTTCGACGGCGTCTCATCCTGCCGTCGCTGCACCGTTATTATCCGATGCAGTGGCGCTACGAAACCGTGGAAGACCTTGAGCCGCGAGAAGCCGTCATGGACGGCGAATGGGTCGGCCACCGAGTGGAAGGCAAGAACCACGTGGGCCACTACCTGAGGGGGAAGATGATGGAGTATGCCTTCTATACCGCATACGCCAGGAGTGCAAAAACGGTCTACTACAAGAACGTCATCCTTCTCGGTCGTGCCGACGGCCCGGGGAACCCGATGCTGGACCTGATCATCCGCTCCCGCATGCTGCCGCGCAATCCCTCGCCCAGCTTTCCCGCCCGCGGCCAGGGCCTGGTGGCCCACGCCTGGGCCCCCTTCCACTACGGCCATAACGCCGTGGTTGTATACGGGCACGATGAAACCGGTCTGCGACGGGCGGCCCAATCGCTGGTACAGTTGGTTGCCGGCAAACGACCGGCTCGCGTCTATGTGCCGCAGCCGGCGATCAAGGGGCGCGAGAATGGTCAGATCTACAAGGCGATGGGCTTCCAGGCCGCAACCGGGATGGCCTCGGCACTCGGGTCGGAACAAAACGCTCCTTCACTGATGCCGGCGGTCTATGATCGGCAGATCGTCGACGCCGTGATTGCCGCCGACGGCCGGGTCCTGATCAAGCAGTTGATGCGCGAGGACCAGGGCGGACCGGATCTGGTCGCGATCAACCCGAAGACCGGGGCCGCAACCCAATATGTCCTCGATTGTGATCTCGAGCAGTTTGCCCGGATGCTGGCCGGCGAGCGCCCACTTGGCCGGATCCCGGGCAAGCTGCACTACTACCTCGACGGCGATCTCGTGACCGCCCTCGGCGGCGGCATCGGCCGCTTCAGTCCGGAGGGCAAACTCCGCTGGTTCTTCGATCCCGCTCGCAAACCCAAGCTCTACAAGGAAGCGAAATTCCCCCGGCGATGCAAGGTGATGACCATGTCCGCGGATCGGCAATGGCTGCTGGCCAGCATCTTCGACGTGACGCCGACGCTCGGCCACGGCCTCACCTCACTGAGTCCGGGCTACCTGGTCTGGCTGAATACGAAGACCGGCAAACCGGCCGGTCTCGTTTCGCGCTATCTCGCCAATCGCCTGATCCTGGCGCCGGACGGCAGCCGGGCACTGGTGCTCGACGACGTCTGCTACGGCAGTACCAACCATCGGGACTGGTACCGGCCCATACTCAATCCGCATGAGCGCTTCGTGCTGGCGGCCTTCGACCGCCAGGGCCGCGAGCTCTCGCACTTCCCCATTGATCACGAACAAACCGACCAGTTGAAAACGGACCGAAACCTGACCCTCGCGGTGGCTTCATTTCGTGATGCCCGCCGGCAGGTGATGCTCTATGACCTCAACGCCGGCAAGTCGGTGGCGGTCGGCGACGACCAGGCGGACACCGGCGTGGCGGTGGCGCCCGACGGCAGCTTCGCCGTAATCGTCTATGCCGATGGCCGGGTCCGTCTGGTCAATCGCACCGGCGACGTCATTCGCGAAACCAGGGTCCCGGCTCCGGGCGTTCCCGTTGTCTATGCCGACGGCACGCCGGCGGTCGCCGGTCATGACGGCAAACTGTATCGCCTCGACGCCAAAGGCGCCGTAGCCGCCACCATCGAGTTCGGCTCCGGCCCGGTGCAGAAACCAGCCCGCTCGGAAGACCCCGTCATGCCGGGATTGTCCGAACCGCACCGTCCCTGGTGGGAACGTCTGCCGAAGGACGTTGAAACCGCCAAGGTCGCCGGGGCGCCCTTTACACAGGCCAAGACGGTCACCGGCGAACAGACCGTCACCGTCAGGGTCCCCAGGATGAAGCCCGGAGACACCCTGCTGCTGGCCGTAGACTACGCACTTCAGCAATCCAAAGACCACCTCGAAGTCGACCTGCACCTGGACGGCAGCAAGCACGTCCTCATTTATCCGTACCTGGCACAGCCGCGGCGCATCGGCATCCCGCTCCGCCCGCAACAACCCGGGCCGGTCAAGCTCGTCTTCCGGGCGCCGGGCGGTGTGCGCTTGAGCCGCGGGCAACTCATTCACCTCAAGCTGGGTTTGCTGGGGAACGCGGCCTACAGTCCGGCCGAGGCCGGCGCGCAGGTGGCGAATGCCGCGGTCGCCCGGGTTTATGTCTACCAGGTCATGGGCAAACTCGGCAACGTGCGCGAGCGGGACCAGCTCGCCTACGGCTTCAGGGTTTCGGGGCAGGCAATCAAAGAAGGCGGCGTCGACCCCAGCACCTTCCCGCCCGGCGTCACGCGGAAGTCCAAGACGAACTCCAACAGCTATGTGGACGGCGACGTCTATACCGGCACCCCGCTCTATGTCTCGGAGTATTTCTCCCGCGATCCGAAGCAGAAAGGCCTGCCGGCGCCCAATCTGCGCAGCGCCCAGATCGTGATCGAATACCAGAAGCCGCGGACCATCAGGGGAGTCGGCATCTGGGAGCATCCCGGCGCTCGACCGACATCGGCATTCGCGCTGGAAGCCTGCGATCGCTATACGGTAAGCGAGAAGTGCTCGCGTACACTCGACGGCAACTGGCGCCTGGTCACGTCCGGCAAGAACAACCACGACTACTTCCACGCCCACACCTTCAAACCCCACAAAGCCCGGGTCTGGCGTTTTACCGTCATCGCCACGCCGGCGACCATCCAGCGCATTGCCGAACTGGAACTCTACCAAGACGCAATGGACGGCCTGGACATCGAAGGCGACCTGGACGACCTCGACCTCGAAGGCGACCTGGATCTGTAACAATACGGCAGTTGCATTGGGAGAATTCCGAAATGGAGCAAACGACGCTCGCGGCCGGTCCATTGCCGCGCCGTAGATTCACACTTACAGAACTTCTGGCGTGCCGGCCGAAGTCCCGACCTCGCGAGAGCGTCGGGACGAAGGCAAGCTTGATAAGATTCACTCTCATCGAACTGTTGGTCGTTGTCGCGATCATCGCGATTATCGCGGCCATCCTCCTGCCCGCCCTCAGCCGGGCGAAGCAGGCCGCCTACACCGCCGTCTGCCTGTCGCAAACCAAACAACAGGCGCTCGCCGTCTTCAACTACACCGACGACGCCGATATGGTGACGCCGCCGATTAAGGTCGGCTCGCATAAATGGAATGATCCCCGCGGCTGGCTCCTGCTGCTCGACGGCGGCTACCTGCCGTCCCGAACCGCGCCGTCCCCGCGAACTGGATGCCGGCAACAAAACCACATGGGGCGTACAACGCTTGAACGACGAACGCCTGCGCGCCCGCCAGTAGACCCAATGAGGTCCGAATGACAAAGCTCAAACGCAATACCCGCAGCCACCGTCGACGGCAACAGCCGTCGGCGCCACCGAAGACGACCCCGACCCGCTGGCTGATGATCGTCATCGCCTTGATGTTGACCGGCTTCGTCGCCTGGCTCCTGCTGGCGGAATACCGAACCGGCCGCCGAACCGCGAAACCGCACCCGGAGCGCGCCAACGTCATCCCGACACCGGATCACCAACAGCCGCTGCCGCCAACGCCGATCGCAGCCCCCGCTGCGGCGAAGACCTCGAAACCGACCGAGACCGAGACCAACACGAAAACCCGAGCAGCCGACGGTCCCGAACTGCCCGTCACCACCAGCTGGTTCGGCAACTCCTACTCGCTCGCGCCGCAGCTTCCGTTCGCGCAACGCAAGTGGGTGCCGCACGAGCTCAACGCCATCGCGGTCGACGCCCACGGCCGAGTCTACGGCAACGCCCGCGCCGACGAAGCGCACAATGCCTGGCCCATCTTCGAAGACGGCGTTGTGCGGCCGGCGAAGAACGTCTGGCACGGTGGCTGCGCCATTGCCCTCGGCAACGGCTGCGTGTACTACGCCCGGAATAAGAGGAGCGGCCATTACCTGGTCCAGTATGAGTTGTTGTCCGACGGCTCGCTCGGCGAGAAACTCAACGGCGTTCGCGTCAATCAGATCCCGATGAACTGGGGCGGCAACGGCCGGCTCGACGGCATGGCAGTGGACCAGAAACGCAACCGCGTATATGTCAGCGATACAACCAATGACCGCGTCAAGGTCTATCGCGCGACAGACCTCTTTCCACTCAATCCCGACGGTTTCGCTGTGCCGCGCCCGGGCAAAATCGCAGTGGCCCCGGACGGGACGCTATGGATCGTCTCGGAACGGCGACGCCCGAGGAATGTGCCCCTGAAACCGGCGACGAACGTCAAAGGAACGGACTGGATCGGCATTGATCTCGGCGCCAACGGCGCCCGGACTGCAGTCCTCGCCCGGATCCAGGCCCACAGATACAAGGCTGTCGACGCCGTCTTCCAGGCGTCAACCGACGGCAAACGCTGGACGACGATCGGCCGTATCACGGCACGACCGGCCAACGGCGGGTTGCGCCATAACTACTACCATCTGGACAACCGCAAGCCGCACCGTTTCTACCGCTACCAGGCGCCGAATGCCAAGGCCGGCCTGGCCCGCGGGCTGGTGTTCTACGGGCGCCGGTCGGCGCGCCCCGGGCTGGTCGCCGCCTACCGCCCGGACGGCAAACCCCGCGGCCCGGAAATCCGGAACATCGAGCATCCCACCGGTATCTGCTTCGATCGCCGCGGCCGCCTGCTGGTCGCCGACGGCGGCAAGAGCTGTCAGGTCCATGCCTTCACCAACCTTAACAACCGACCGCAGCGCGACACAAGCTGGCGCGACAACGGCCGCTTCGGCATCTACAAGGGGGTCTTTGCCGGCGCCGGCGCCGCGGTCGGCCGCGTCGGGCCGCAACGCTTTCTCGGCATCAATGCCGTCGCCGTCGATGCCCGGGACAATCTGTATATCTGCCAGTACGGCGTATCCATCAAGGCGCTGGAAGCCTACGACGCCGCCGGGCAGCGGCTCTGGCGCGTCCACAGCACCGGCTTCATGAATGCCGCCACCGATCCGGCGGACGAAACCCTGGTGTTCGAAGACACACGGGTTTACAAAATGGACTACAGCAAGCGTGCCGGAGGTGATGCCGAGTTGATCGCCTGCACCATCGACCCCTATTCCTATCCGCAGGATCCGCGGGTTACTGGATACCTCGGACTGACCTATACCTGCGCGGTACGCCGCATCCACGGGCGTCTGTTCCAGTTCCAGACCAACCAGCACGGCGGCGGCCTGATGATCTGGAAGTTCAACGGCGACGATCATATCGCCCGGCCCTGCGGCCGCATCGCCGGCGCCGGCTCCGCCCTGCCTCACGTGCCCCAGGGCAGTGCCCGCTGGATCTGGCTCGATAAAAACAATAACGGCGCCATCGACGCCGGCGAGTACGATCAGGACAGCAATGAACACTGGCACGGTGACCGCGGATTGGCGGCGCACTGGGTCGATGAACTCGGCAATGTCTGGCTGCGCGGCAACTACGGCGGCCATGCGAGTTCGAGGATCTTCAAGCTTGCCGTCGCCCGCCGGCTCGACCAACACGGCACCCCCGTCTGGTCGTGGACAGCGCCGGAAAACCGTTCCTGGCCGGTGCCGGAAGAATTCGCGAAGAACTACAACCAGGTCCATTTCATCCGGCCACTCGCCGACGGCAAAACCATTCTGCTGGCAGGTCACACCAAAGCCTTCCGCGAGGAAGGAAACCAGAACAAGCCGAACTCGGCCGGCGTCCTGGTCGCCTACCGCATCGACGGCGACCGCCTCGAGAAGCTCCGCGAGCTGCGCCTGCCGTGGGACAACGAGAAGACGGTCTGGACGAAGCGGACCAAGACGATCGTGCCGTGCGGGAAATACCTCTTCGCCGGCCAGCAATCGCACATGCGCATCCACATCTACAAACTCGACACCTTCAAAAAGGTCGGATACGTGAACCTTGGCCCGGTTACGTCCCGGCCGATCTTCGACGGCGAATGGGAGCTGACCGTCACCAAGCGGAATGAAGTCAACGAGTATCTGCTTTTCATGGGCAACTACCACGCCTCCTCACAGCTCATGCTGCGCTGGCGGCCGGACGCGAACCATCGGCTGTTCCCGCCGCAGCAGTTGCTCGCCGAACCCGATCCTGAAACGCCGAAGACTGCCGTCAGACTGGACTGGTCGGGGTCGACAAAACGCGGCTTCGGCGACTACCGCAGCGGCCGCGGCGAACAGCCGGATGCCTATGTCATCGACATCAAACGCCTCACGCCGAACGGCTGGAGCGACTGGCGTCGCCTGCCGGACAAGGTCGACGGCGACGCCCTGGCTCATGTCGTCACAGCTCTACAGCCCGGCCGGCACTATGGCTTTCAACTGCGCGGCGTGAATGACCGAGGCGCCTCTGATTTCTCCAATGTCGCTTACATCGACCTCGGCCGGGAGGTTCCCCAGGCGCAGCTTTGGGGCCTCGCGAAAACCAGCATAACGCTGGCGAAAAGAAAAGCCGCCGACTGCGACACCATGCGTCTGCGCGCCATCGGGATTTTCACCCGCCGAACCCAAGGGATCCCTTTGACCATCTATCTCGACAACCTCCGAATCTACGGCGTCGATAAGAACGGTCGTGAACTGGTCCTTCTCCAAAACAACGCCGAGGACGGCAAGTCCCCCTTCAGCGACAAAGGCTCATTCGTGCCGGCGCCGTCAAGCGCCGCACCCCGGCCCGGCGGCATCATCGGCGATCTCGGCGATCGCGTCTACGCCACGACGGCGACCGCCAAGTCCGATCGGCTGTATGACATGCGTTCCTTTCGGCCGCGGGCCGCCGGTATCCGCATCCCCGGCACACTCGACCGGACCAAGGCGATTCGTGTCCGCGGCGATGCCGCCGTCAACAAACTTATTCCGAACGGATATATTCATCTCGAACTGCTTGTCGACTTCTACAAGGACGGTAAGAAGATCGATCAGCTCAAAACCAGAATTCGCCAGTGGTAATGAAAAACAACGAAATCGTCTCCAGCATGTATCTCACTTCGGGTGATGAACGCCCGATGCACACCGGCCGGCATATGGCCGACTACAACGGATCTTCCAATGCAGCAGGACAGGCACTCGCATTGCAACACCCCTACAAT
>CAYLNH010000052.1:0-32755 GCA_964384625.1 uncultured Lentisphaerales bacterium | reverse complement strand
CCAACAATAATTCTGCCACAAAATGATTCTGCCTTCCTTCCGAGCCCTCTCCCCTCTTCTTCCCCAATAACAATTCCGCCTTCCTTCCGACCACGACAATCAACCTTATCAAAGCGAAGCTTGCCGGGCCTGCCTCGATCATCTACCTTATGCCAAATCAAAAAGGAATACCCATGAAAACGACGATCAAGGTCATCGGCGTCCTGATGATCCTCATTTCCATCGGGACCGTCATCTACAACGTCAAGTTCGTCAAACCCGAAGCCGAGCAGGTCATTGAGGATCCGATCGAAACGATCAAGACCGGCGGCGAAAACATCCAGCGCCGCCACGACTTCAAATCCCCCTTCAACACCTTCGAGGTCGCTATCATCGCGCTTGGCGTTGCCGGCGTCGTCGCGCTCGTTGTGCCGGTGAAGGGCTAGATGAGAATGGCGCTTAAGGACCTCCTGAACTCTGTTTCCGGCCACCACGGAGCTTGTCTCCGCGGTGCCAGCGATTGGTCTTCACCGCTGAATTATTCAGGCCGGCTTTTCCGCCGCGAAAAGGCTGCGGCATCGGGCTCCCGCTCTTCGAGAAGAGATCCCATGCTCTGCCTGGGGAGTATCTACCCCCTTCAATTCTGCCGCCCCATCGCCAATCCCGCCGGAACGGGAAGACCTCAGCGTTCCCAACCTGCTTAAGCCCATGCCGTTTCGGGCTGAAGCGTGAGCCGCAGGGATACCGTCAACACCCTCTTCGGCGCCAACGACAGCGGCACATTGTTGCCGTTGGGCTTGAGCTTCCCGCCTTTCACCGGGGTTTCGTTCATCGTCACAATCTGTGCCGCCTCAACCGGCTGCATCAGCCGCAACTGCCCGGCCACAGCGGTATCGGTCGGGTTGAAGACGCGAATGATGATCGAGTCGTCGCGGTCGGATTTCTTGATGCCGCTCAATCCCAGGCCGTCGCCGATCAACTCGACGAAGCCCTGCTGCAACGGCAGCGAACCGCCCTGCCCGGGGCCGGCTTCACAGACGAGCAAAGGGTAGTTGACGCGTTCGGCTGCCGCCGCCGTCGCCGGCGCCTGCCAGTCGCCGGCGTGCGGGAGCAGTGAATAGCGAAACCGGTTCTCACCGAGACACTGGCCGAGATCGCCGGGACGATCTTCGAGGGTTTCGTAGGACGTGGTACACAGCCGAATCGGACAGGCGCGGAACAGCGTAATCGCCAGCGTCCGGTCGTTGTCGTCCAACACCTCGTACTCGCGCAGCCCGTTACTGATGAATGCAAAGCCGCGCTTGCCGTCGCTGAGATCGACGAACTTCTGAAAGTTGAACGTCAATTCCGGGAGGTCCCTGTAGGGGTTGCGGTGGTCGCGCTTGATACGCCGGGCGACCACGTCATAGGCGACGTCAGCGTGCGAGTCGCGGGCGCGGATGCCTGTGGGCAGCAGCAGGCGAAGTCGATGATTGCGGCTGTTGTTCACCACCGTCGTTTCGATGTCGACACTGCGCCCGCCGCGGGTCAGCGTGACGACCGACTCAATCCGCAGCGGCAGTCGCTTGCGACTGCGTTTGACCTGCTGCGGTTCGGCAACCGGGTTGTTCGGATAGTTCGTCGTTGCCGGGATCTGCAGGGTCAGGCATACCCGATAGCTCGCGGCAACGGCAGAGTTTGAAACACACGAGACCTCGGCCTTCGCCCGCTTCGACGTGATCGGCCGCAGGTGCAACGGCGCGTAGTGCGTCCAGGCGTGACCGGCTTCGGCGTCATCAACGAAGACGTGCAGGCTGCGTATCGTCGTCTCAGTAGTTTTGTCCGTCAGATCGATTGTGCCGTTCGGGTTGATCTTGACGTTGAGGAACTCGTTCTCCAGGACGTTCGCCGCGGGCGAAAGCTTGCCCGCGCGCTGCCTCCGGCGTTTGCCGACGACGTACGTCCGGTAGCCCAACGGTGGAATCGCGTCGGCCGCAAAAGTCAATTCATACTCGTCGGTCGACGCCATCAGCGCCAGATCCGTACGATCGCGGAACACCTTGCCGCCGTGACCCGTCGCCGCGCTGACGGATGGGACCACATCGCCGTCCACCGTAAACACGCCGGGCCTGTTGATGCCGGCGGCCCGGGGCACATCAACGTGGGCCGTCACCACTTCTGAACGGGCGAACGGCGACGGATTGAACACCGTCAGCAGGAGCTGGTCGGCGCGGAATTCTGACGTATCGATGTTTGCCTGAATCGCGCCAAGGCCCTCCTTGAGAACCATGTTGCTCAACGACAGGACCTCCTTGAGCCGATGGCGGGCGTCCTCTTCAACCCGATCGATGGAGCAGCCGCCGATGGTGTCGTGCGCGTGGCAACGAAGAAACTTCTTCCATGCCAGTGTCAGGTACTCCTTCGGATACGGCGCGCCCAGCTGGTGCGCGATCGTCGCGAAGGGCTCGGCACTGCGCTGCAGCAGGTTTTCCGCTTTCGCATTCAGGATCTTCTGGCCGGACCGGGCGGAGATGATCTCGTTGGCAACCCCAAGGGTCTCGCCCGGGAACGGCTCATAGAATTTAACTTCGCCCTCAATCCGCGTCAGACGTCTGCCTTTGACGGCTTTTTTGACGCACTTGGCGAAGTACGGCAGAGAACTGTGAAAGAACTCTTCGCCGGGCTTGAGGTAGTCCTGGCATCTTTTCAGGACTTCGTCTTCGCGGATGTCGGGCATGGACGTATCCATGCCGTGCATGAACGCCAGCTCCGCCGTCGAGAAGTGTTTCTTCTGTTCGGCGATCAACCGGCGGAAAGCCTTTTTCAACGCCTTCTCGTCTAGCTCGCGGGTCGGCTGCAACAGTGTGCCGTGGTCAAACCGGTTGTCGGCGTCACACAGTTTGAACGGCACCTGATGATCCTGCCAGTCCAGATCGCGCGCCAGCCGGGCGTCGTGACCGGCATACAGGGCTTCGCGCCAGACAAAGAAATAGAACGCGGCACGACCGCCGACCCCCAGACGCGAACACAGCAGTTCCGTACCGTCGGCCCCCGCCCAGACGAACTCCGCCTGCGGCGCCTGCGCCGGCGTGATGCCGCGGTAGTACACGGCAACGTCGATGTCGAAGTTGTCGTAAATCTGCGGCAGCTGGGAAATCTGTCCCCAGCCGAACGGCGTGTAGCCGACCTTCATCGGTTGGCCGTATTGCTCCGCGACAAGGTGCCCCAGCAGAATGTTGCGCGTTACCGTCTCGCCGGAGATGCAGTTCATGTCCAACGCCGTATACCACGGCCCGATGTGGACGCGGCCGGCTTTGATCAGCCGCGTCAGCGCCGCCTCGTTCTGCGGCCGGATCTCGAAGTAATCCTCCAGCGGCACCGTCTGTGCGTCCAGCAGAAAGTGGTACTCCGGCACCTCCTGCATCAACGGGATCAGGTTATCGAGAAACTCGACGGTGAGCATCCGGGTATGATGGAAGTCCATCGTCCACTCACGATCGAGATGGGTATTGGCAATGAAATGGGCGCGGGCCCCGGTCTTCGTTCCGGGCATGAATCAATCTCCTCAGATATCGTCAACCACAAGTAAACAGTAAGGTATGAACGTTCCTATGAATTGCAAACGAAAGACCGCGACAGCACAAAGTGCGGGTAAGGCGGAAACGGCCTGCAGGCAAACACCTCGCGCAACCACAACAGAGGCCGCGGGAAAGATGTTCGCGGCGGGTGCGGCTAATGCCGGGCGTCGATCGTCGCCCAGATGTTGTCCATCTTCGGATTGTTGCCGGTGGGATAGCCCAAGACGATCTCATTCAGATTGTTCGGGCCCTCTTCGAGGAGATTCCGGTCGATCCAGGCCGCCGCCCCATCACCGTACATGACGACGACACCGTCATTATGCGAGTTGTCCACAAAGGGGTATGAATTCAACACATCCGCATGCAGCGTCTTGTCGGCGTAATCATCCAACCGCGCCATGACCGACGGATAGCCGCCGTGCAGCGGCCACGAAATTTCGTCGGACCGCGAGGAATACCCGATCCGAGTCTTCTGACTCGGGTCGCGGCCCGGGGGCCAAGGGTTATAGTCGGTGTTGTACATCGTCTGCTGCCACTGTTGCGACGGACAGTAAAAAGCCTCTGCGCCCTCGAGGAAACCGTCCACGTACAACAGTCCCCACACGTGGCGCAGGCCTTCGTCGACGCTGTGCGCCGCTTCGTTGTAGACGATGTAGTTCATCTGCTTGACGCCATCGCGATAGCCGATCGGGATCCGGTTCCGGTTGTCATCGGCATACATGGCGTTCGCCATATAGAGCTGCCGCTGATTGCTGCGGCACAATGCCCGGCGCGCCTGCTCTTTGGCTCGCCCAAGGACGGGGAGCAACATCGCCGCCAGGATCGCGATGATGGAAATCACAATCAACAACTCGATCAAAGTGAACCGTCTCCAACCGTCTTTCATAGCCCGGGCTCTCCTCGGCTTCATCCATGATGAACAACACATAGGCAACATCACGAATGTTATACACATCTCCGGCCCGCTGTTCAAGGGGCGGTGAGTGAACCAGAGTGAGGCGTCGGTGACGGGGTGCAGCGTTTGCCGGCGTTCCGCCACCGGCAGGAGCGCAGCACGCGGGAGCCGCTCCCCGTGACTGACGTATTGCTGAACCAGGCGGCAGCCTGCGTGATCAGCGGCGGTCAAGTGAAGGCGCTGCAGTCCCCCGGCTGGCTCAGCGGCTCAGCAGCAGCAGCGCCGACATCACAGCGGGCGGCGGGACAATTCCTTCAGAGCCCGGGCATACATCGCCAGTTCTTCGTGGAGGGCATCGATCCGACGGCGGATGCGCCGGCCGAATTCCTCTGCCGAGTCGCCGTCGCGGCGCTGAGGCCATGGTGTCTGCAGGGCGGTCGCTGCCGTATCAAACGGCGGGACGAGGTGGTCGATCGGATCGGCCGTCATCGCGGTCCGCGGCTTCATATCCATCAGGCCGTGCAGCATCAGGTCGATCTCAACGCGGATCCGATCGAGGGCCGATCGGTCCTCCCAGTACCAGCGCAAGCACACCAGGACGTCCTGCCATGCCGCGACGGAATCATCTTCACGCCGTTGGGCATTGCACTGGTCCCGGACCTGCTTCCAGTGTGCCTGTTCAATGCGGAGGATCAGGCGCCGGCACTGGGCGGATCGGTTTGAATCAAAAGCTGCTGCCACGCAGAGCAGGCGCATGGCCGGCTCATAGCGTTTGTGTTCCACGTCATCTTCCGCGTTCGCAATCAAGCGACGGGCGTACTGCCGCCGCCGCGCCGGCAGCCCGGGCAATGCTGTCGCGGCGCCCGCAATCAGAATGACCAGCATCGGGATCAACGCTTTCACATGGTCACCTCGGCGACGTCCACACGGTCCCCCGGCTGCGTCAGCCGGCGAACAATGATACGGCTGGTCTGGTTCTCGCGGCCGTAGTTGGTGAAGACCCAGACGTACGCGGTCACCGGCCCGAGCATCTCGCGCGAACGGTTTGCGTCGTAGTTGACGCGGATGCGGTAGGTCCCGCGCCGGGCATTGCGGATGGAGTACTCCACCGGTCCCATGGAATTTGCCGCTTTGCGAATGACGCCACCCAACAGGCTCGGGTGATCGGGCTGGCTGACGGTCTGCCCGGAAGGTTCTTCAATGGACACCGACACGTTGGTATCGTCGGTGCACCAGCCGACTACCACTCGCAGGTCCACCGGCAGATGACACTGCAGCTGGTCCGGCAATGGAAAGTCCTCGCTCCAGGAATGCCGCAGCCAGAGGTTGTTCAATTCCGTCAAGGCGATCGGTTCAATCCCTTTTGACCGCCGCCATTCTGTCCGAACAACGTGCGTCAACAATTGGGATGCCTCGCGGTAGGCGGAATGGATCCCCAGCCGATTGCGAACCTTACCGTATTCGGCCGCCAGTTCGCGATCGCTGAAGACCGCGGTTCGACCAAGCTGCTGCAGGCCTTCTCGCCGGCGCGACTCCAAGTGCAGAACCAGCGCCAAGGCCAGGTCACGACTGGATTGCGGCTCCTCAGGACGAATCCGATTGACCTCACGAAAGACGCTCACGGCAAGGTCGTACTCGCCGACACCGAGAAGGCGGTAGGCCAGGACGCGAAGGATCGCACAGTTCTCCGTTTCCAATTCCGCCAGCGTCGTCAGGATCCGCCGTCCCAGATCTTCGCGGCCGACCCGAAAGAAATGGTCCGCGCAGTCGAGATAGTAGCTCGGGGAATTCGCATAGACCTCCTTCTGCCGCAGGTAGATAGCGTAGGCCATCGAGGCGGGGACCTCCTGCAACCGATCGAGGTAGGCCTGCTGCGGATCCCACGCCTTCGGTTTGATGACCGCCGCCGGGGTTCCGATGGACCCCAGACTGGCATTCGGCGGGTGCTTCGTCATCTCAACCGGCGTCGAACGATACCCCACAGCCGGATAGCCGCGGTGGACATGGCCGGGGCTCATCGCCGAACCCTTCATGGAGCTAAGCGCGCCCATCAGCTTGGCGGACCGGATGTTCAGCCCCTCGTTCAGTTTCTTGAGTGAATCGATCTTAAGCAGGTGCCTGGCGACCTCTTCATTGGCGCGCTCCAACTCGTCTGTGGACTTCGCCAGCTTTTCTTCCAGTGTTTTGATCTGCACCCGAAGCAAAGTCAGTTCCATATCCTTGTCCTCCAATGCGGCCGGGGGCGCTGCGTAAGGCAAGTCATTCACAACCGCCTGCAGTTGACGCACGAGGATTCGCAGAAAGGCGATCTCAGTGGCTTTGGCTCTTCTTGCGGCCTTCTTTTCAGCCGCCTCGTCCCGTTGCCGTTCTTCAGCTTCGCGCTCATCCGGTTTCATTGCCGCAACCCTGGCCTGGTACTTCCGGCGTAGACGCTGCAATTGCCTCAGCTGCGTAGCGGCTTCGGACTGAAACTCGGGGAAGAGCCGCTGCAGTGCCTGCAGTTCGACGAATGCGTCGTCATAGCTCCCGTCGACCATTTGCCGTTGGGCCCGGCCCAGAATCTCCTTGCCGTGGCGCCGACGCGAATCCGCGAGTTCCTGTTCGACCCGGGCGAGGTCTTTCTTTACCCGGGGATCCAGGTCGAGAGCATGACGCATCCGTTCGCGGCCTTCCGCATATTGGCCGTCACGGATCAAGTCGATGGCCTGCGCCACGAGTGATTCGGCTTTCGACCGCCGGCGTCGGTCAATCGCCCGGGCGGCGCCGCCGTTGGACAATCCCGGCTCCAACTGCCGCGCCAACCGCAAAGACTGTTCGGCGGCCCGGGTCCGGCCGGCCGCCGCATGGGCACGAGCCGTCGCCAGCAGTTGCAGCGCCCGGGCCCGCCGCACATTCGGCAGACGACTGCGTAGTTTGATTGCCGCGGGTGCAAAACGCGTATCATACCGCATGACGTTGTTCAGACACTCTTCGGCTGCCACGGGCTCCAGCGTCGTCATCAAACTTTGCGCCCGCTGCAGCTCCTGCCGGGCAAATCGCCGCTCATACTCACGGCGCGCTCGCTCACATTTGCGGCGGTTCGGATCGCCATCGGCCATCAGGTCTTCCAGGATCAGAAGCTTGACCAGCGCTTTGCCGTAGTCTCCTCGACGGGCGTGTTGATGGACTGCGGCCAGTCCGTTCTCCGGCTTGACATACTTGAGCCAGGCCTCTTTCGGATACTCGAAACCCTCCGGTACGCGGATCTTCTTTTTCCACCACTCCTGGCGCAAGCGCGCTGCCACTGCAACGTCGAACAAACTTCGTTTCTGACGCTGCCGATAAGCCATCTCTGTGACGCCGCCTTCGCGCAGGTCATACTCGCGCCGCATCCGCGGCAGACATGCCGGCGGCCGGATCTTGTGTTCGACATACTGCGACATGAGCTCCAGAACAATCAGCGACGTGTACGGCGTCACCAACCCGTGGTCGCGCCCCAACTCCACGATCTCCCGCCGGTGCCGAGACGGACTCGACAACAGATGCTCCAGCTTGCGCTGTGCCCAGTAGCGACGAATCAGGTCGGAAGCCAGCACATCCGCTCGCGTCACAACTGTCGCCTTTGGCTTCGACTGGCTGCGACCGGTGGCGTAGTGCCAGGTCACTCGGCCTTCATTGCGGCGCAAGCGACCGACAATCAGAAAGTGTTTGCCCGTCACCTGACGGCACACCTGCGGATAAGTTTCGACCGTATTGTCGTCGGTGTTGGGGACGAAATACGGCACCGCCTCGCCAATCGCCGCGGCCGCAATCGCAGGCCGCGTTTCAAGCAGGTTGAAATACGCCCCGCCCGAGCCCAGAGCAAGGTCCTGCAGCTTGACCCTGTCCGTCTTTCGGTCCTGAGAGAAGATGAATACCGGCGCCCCGAAATCAGCCAGATCACGACTGCCGATGTTGGTCATGCCGTCGCTGAACAGCAGACAGCAATCCGGCTCCTTGCCGCCCGCCGGCGGCGGAATACTGCCCAATTGCGTCGCCCCGTCATACGGCTGGCTCGCCAGCCATTTGAGCAACGCACCGGAATTGCCGCGGACCATGAACTCCTTTGCTGACTCCGCGCGATCACGGAAAACAACGACCCGAACCCGAATCGACTTGTCGGCCAGCAGTTCACGCAACACGTCCAGTTCACGGCCGTGATCCGTTTGGCCGCGAGAGTGAGATGCGTCCCAGAGCACGAGAAGATTCCTGACGGGCTTCGGCCGGGGGGCCGGCGGCGGCGCAGGTGTATCCTGGATGAGGAAGTAGTGGTTGCCGTCCAAGGCCCGTTCCACCAGGAGCGGCGTGGTCTGCCAGATATGCGGGATTGGAAACTCCAGATCTTCCGTAAGGTCGGCCTGCACAATCGTCAGGTCCGCCTTGAACCCCTTTTGCCAGGCCAGAAATTTCAGTCGGCGTTTGCCGTAGTGCACAGCCGCGGGCGGGGTCTTGCTGCGCAGCACACGGAGACGCAGCTTAAGATCGGCTCTATCGTCAAAGTCCAGCGGCAGCCGATAAGTGCTGCCCATCACCTCGGAAACATACGACACGCGGACGATACGTTTCCCTTTGGCGAAGATCGGATAGACCCTTGTCTTGAACACATTGCCCTGCGTCCATTCCACGGTCCCGGGATCAATCACTCGATGCCGCACCCGGCGGGTCTCTTCTTCGTACACGATTCGGGCTTTCTGTTTCTCCACGGTCACGCCGTCCACCATCCGACCCCGTACATCCAATGCATAGCCGCTCACCGCCGCACCCGCCGGCACCGGGAAATAGAGCTGGCCGGACAACGTGCGATTGTGCGGGTTGTAGAAGGTCATGGTCATCTCCGTCTCGGCAATCAGGCCGATGACCCGGACTTCCACCTCAAGCTTGCGCAAAACCAACGCGTTCTTGCTCTTATTTACGTCGGCAACGAGCTTTGGGGAGATCTGAGCATAGCCGGTAACCACGGCAAAAAGACACACTACTACGAGGGCAGGTCGACGCATGATTGTATCCCCTGGGTTGGGTTCGCGGTTCGAGTCCTCGCGCTTGTCGCGCTGAAACCTACCCTACCATGAGTCCATCCGAAAGGCAACCCCTTGACGTACATTTTTTGATCAACGGGTGGCATTTATTGGATAATCGAGGCTAATAAGCAAGGCTTGCAGGCCACCAGGCCACAGGGAGTGCGGAGTTGCACTTTGCCCAGATAGGATTGGTGCGGAGTGCAACTCCGCGCTCCGTGTCCGGCTTTGCCGGGAAACAAAACGCCCCTCCCGGAGCCAGGCACCGGGAGGGGCAACGAGACGGGAAGTTTCCTACTTGAACAACTGCTTAAGCTGCTTCTCGCTCAGGTCCTCCTTGCCGGAGTCCTTGGCGATGACCACAGCCTTGCCGCTCTTGAGCACGACCAGGACCTGCTCGCCCATGGCCAGGACCTTCTTCAGATCCGGGTCCTTGTCCATCAACGCGAACCAGGCGTTGCTCAGGTACTTGATCTTGGTGGTGTCTGCCGTCTTCGGATCCCATTTGAGATCGACCCAGACGCCGCGGTTGTAGCCGAAGGTGCGTGTGCCGACGCGGCGCAAGGTCCACTTGCGCTTGACCGCCAGACTCTGGGTGGCGACATCAGCCTGCTTCAGTTCTTCCATGACGATACTGGCGCCGACCGCGTCCTTGCCTTCTTTGCGGCCGAACCCGCCGGCCAGTTCGCGAGCCTTCTCCTGTTCAGCAGACTTCTTGGCCCTGGCCGCGTTCCACGCTGCGCCGCCCTTTCCGGACGGAGCCTTGGCCGGCAGCTGGCTCTCGCCGGCCTCATCGTCTGCTTCGGCTTTGAAGTCCATCTTGTCCAAGGCCTGCGAACGACGCTCCATCATCGGCCGCGGCAGCGGAATCGGACGCGGCGGACGAATCGGAGGCGGGATGGGCCGCGGACCCGGATCGACCGGGACCGGGCGGATATTCTTTTCGTCCTCCATCACGAGGTACGAGGTGTACGGCGTGACGATGTTGAACTCTTTGGCGAGCCGCACGACCTCGTCGACCAACTCCTGCTTCTCGCCGTTAGCGCGGATCTCCTCAAGCAGGTAGCCGACCTTGCGGTTGGCCCAGAGCGTGGCGATGAACGGCTTCTCCGATTCCTCTTCCGGGAAGGCGGCTTCGTAGGTGTAGCTTTGCTTTTTACCGTTCACCTCGCCCGTCAGTTGGATCGCCGTGTGACCGGTCTTATCGAACCGCCCGAACACCATCAACTGCTGGCCCTTGAACAGGTCCGTCAGCTTCTTGGGATAGACCTGTTCAGCGCCGGCTTTGCCCAGGTCCAACTTAAGATTGGACAGCACCGGGCTATTCACCTTGTCGAAGAAACTGGAGACCTTCACCTCGATGTTCTCGCCGGGGCGCACATACTGGCTGGTAGCCTCGGTCTGGCGCGCGATCTGGTCCAGCAGCAACGCGTTCAAATCATGGCCCACGCCCCAGACAAATACGCGTGTGCCGGCCTTGTTTGTGTCTTTCACGCTTTTGATGATCTCGCGGTCATCGGTCTGGCCGATGGTCGGCTGACCGTCCGTCATGAAGACCACGAGGTAGGGCCGTTTGTTATCGGCCTTCATCTTCAATGCCGTCTCCAGCGCGCCGTTGATGTCGGTGCCGCCGCGGGCCTCAAGCTTCTTGATGTACTCGACGGCTGCGGCTTTCTGCGCCTTGTCCGCGTCCTTCAGTTGCTTGGCGAACGTATCGACCTCAGTGCTGAAGCGGACAATGTTAAAGCGGTCTTTGGGGTTCAGCGCGTTAACGCAGTAGGCCAGCGACTCACGTGCCTGCTTGATCTTCTCACCATTCATACTGCCGGACGTATCCATCACGAAGCAGACGTCCTTCGGCACGACCTCGTTTTCGTCCAGCTCCACCTTGGGCGACACCATCAGCATGAAGTAACCGTCCTTGCCCTTCTCGCGGAAGGCCATCAGGTTCATGCCGATATCCTTCTCATCAACCGAGTAGAACAACTGAAAATCACGATTCAGCGGGGAACCGCGTTCCTCGAAGCTGATCTTCGCTTCGCGGTCGGATTTGCGGACGATGTCCACCTTATGCGTCGGCGAGTAGATGTTCTTCAGGGGGACCTTCGACTTCAGATGGACGAACACGGAGAAGTTGCCGACGAGCTGCAGACGCTGGCTGGTGGTCTTGAGCGGGTAGAGGTACTCCGCCAGACCGGCGTCCGGCTTGAGTACCTGCGAGTAGGAGATCTCGATCTTCTGTTCGCCGTTGGCGGGCACGGGGAAGATACTCGCCTGAAACAGATTGTTGCCCATGTGCTCGATGAGCCCCGGGTCCTTCATACGGCGCACGATGTCCGAGTAGATCTGCCGCGCCTTCGCCCGCGCCAGGACCTCGCCCTTCACGCGTTTGCCGTTCATCATCATAGCGAACTCATTGATGTTCGCCCCGGCCGGCAGCGGAAACACAAACACAGCCTCCAGGGCGCCCCGTGTGTGGTTGGTGAACACCTGTTCCACATGCGTCTGCGACACATTGTTTTCAACGGTCACGGTAACCTTCTGCGTCTTCACCGCCAGCGGCGGCAAACCACGGTCTTTCGGCAGCAGAATTCCGGTGGCATTTGCCGGTCCGGCCGCAATCAGCAGCCCCACCAGGCCCAGAAATAGTTGTTTCATCAGTGGTGTCCCCTTTAGATAATCCCTACGGGATTCTCTCTAGTTAAAGGTTGGTTCTTATTCAGCCTCAAATCATGGTCTCTTTGTAGGTTAAGACGCCTGTGGCGCAAGCGTATTAGGAAGATGGGAATGTAAAACCGCAGAATAGGAAATGTAGAATGTAGAAGTGCGGAATGGTCGACGGAATCGGTTGTATCGAGGGAGTCGAGTGATCCGAATGGATCGATTCTGCCGATTGCCTCGATTCTTCGACTCCATCGATTCCCTTTCCTTTTACATTCTTCATTTTCTATTCTGCGGTTTTGCGGTTTCCCCGGTTCCCGGCTACATTAGAACTGCAAGGTAGGCCCGTTTCGCTGGGGATTCCCTCGTCGTATGGGGACATCGTTGAAGCCAGTAATTCTATGGTCAATTGTGCTCTTGGTCGCCGGCGCTGTCGGCCGGGCCGAAGCGCCGCGGTTTCGTCGACGGCTGGTCTATCGGCCGGCGGTCGTTACCGAGCCGGGGGTGGTCCCGATCGTCGTCGACCTGCAGACAACGAAACCCTTCGAAGGCCGAATCGTCATCCGTCTGGAGGGTACGGCCGACAACGGCTTCCGCGTAGAACAGAAACTGAACGTCGGCCCCGGCCGATTTCACTTCGAATTACCCTTCCCGCTGACGGACTCGATGACGGCCAATGACTTGGTCGACGTGGCGCTGGTCACGCGTTTCGGACGACGTATCGATGAAGAGCAACCCCTCCGCATCCGACCGCTGCCCAGGCCGGAGCCGGGCTACAAAACATTCCGCCGGACCTCCGTCGCGGAGCGCCCGCCAACCGTGGTATTGCTCGGCGTCCTGGCGGACCGTGAGATCCATTTGGAACTGCCCGCGGGAAAGCAGACCGTGTTTGAATGCGTCTCGTTGACGGCGGCCGACGCGCCGGAAAACTGGCGCATGTATGAAGGCCTGGACTTCCTGCTGCTCGCTGCCGGCGGCGCCAGGACCATGAGCCCGCGACAAGTCGACGCGCTGCACTCCTGGGTCCGCGGCGGCGGCCGTCTGGTGGTCGACGCCGAAGCCTGGCCGGCGGGATTCGACGACTGCGCCTTTGCCAAGGCGTTCGGCATCCAGCCGCCGGCCCCGCAAGTGGAAGCCCTTGGCCTGGGCTACATCGCCTGGGCCGACAAGGACCTCCTTGCCCTGGCGCGAGCCGAACACGGCAAACAGTTGACCGCGTTCCTTGAAGAACTGAGGATCACCCGCCGCAATGTTTCACCACCCAATCCCTACGGCTATCACCGTGGCCAGAACCCGCCGGACTGGGCGCACGCCATGGAAGCCTGGACTGACCTCGACCAGATTCCGCGTTCCCTGGTGTTTCTCTTTCTGCTGGTGTTCGCGTTGCTCGTGACCGTGGTCGAACACGTGGTTCTGAAACTCGTCAAGCGGCTGCATTGGATGTGGTTCACGACCGCCGCAACAGTCGTGCTCTTCGGCTATCTCGCATCGTACCTGTCGTTTGTCGTTCGCGGTCGTCGGTCCCGCCTGAGCAGCGTTGTAGTCCACGACTACGGCGCGGGCGGCGGCCGCCGCACAGTGCTCTCCTGCTTCATCCCGGGACGGTCACACACGTATGCGGTCCGCGGCGCGCCCGACAGCCGGATTTACCGCCAGTCGTTCGGCCACAGAACGCGAAACGAATCGGTGCTGTCCTACCAGCCGGAACAGATGGAGTTTGCCCACCCCGTCTGGGCCAGCACCTTCCTGGTCTGCTCAGCAGTCCACACCGAGGACACGCCGTTCGACATCCAACTGACGTTCGACGGCAAAGACAAACTGACCGGCACCGTCACGCCGTTGGCGCCGTCCCGGTCGTTCACCAGCTATGTCGTCTACACCGGCAGCCAACGCTACGTCTCGAACAACGGCCAGTCCTGGCGCCTGACGCAGACGTATAGCGAAGAGGAGTACAACAACCTGATCCACCCACGGTACTACTATGCTTTCCAGCAAATGTCGCCGGCAGACGGCCGGCGTTACCTGATCGAGAATGCCCCGTTGCTGCAGCTCACCCGAAGCGGCGTGACCCACGACATCCCCGGCAGCCGGGAATACCGCCGCTGGCTGCTGGTCGCCGTCAACGACGCGGGCAAATCACCAATGACGGTCAGCGATCCCGAGCCGATCACGGCTGAACTTCATATCTACCGACAGTTGTTCTCGGTGACCAGGATAAAGGAAGATACCGATGATCAAGATCACTAAACTGCGCAAGTCCTACGGCAGCCTGAAAGCGCTGCGCGGCGTCGACATGACGGTGAACCGCGGCGACATCTACGGTTTCATCGGCCCTAACGGCGCCGGCAAATCGACCACGTTCAAGGTGCTCGCCACCATCCTGATTCCGGACTCCGGCACCGTCGGCATCGACGGCGTACCGATCACCATGGGCGACAAGATCCGCGGGCTGATCGGTTATATGCCGGACGTCTTCGGCGTCTACGAAGATATGACCGTGCAGCAGTACCTCGAGTTTTTCGCGGCCGCCTACTACATCGGCGCGAAGAAGCGCAAGCAGCTCATCGGCGATATCCTCGAACTGACCGACCTGGCGTTCAAAAAAGACGCGATGGTGCAGTCGCTGTCGCGCGGCATGCAGCAGCGGCTGGGCGTCGCCCGCGTGCTTGTCCACGATCCGAAGGTGTTGATCCTCGACGAACCGGCGTCCGGCCTGGATCCGCGCGCCCGCCGCGAACTCCGTGAACTGCTGAAGGAACTGGCGAACATGGATAAGACCATTGTCATCTCCTCGCACATCCTGGCGGAGTTGTCGGAGGTCTGCACCCGGGTCGGGATCATCGAGCAGGGCGCCATGGTGTTCGAAGGCTCCCGCCGGGAGCTGAACGAAAAGCTGATGGGCCGCGGCAAGGTCCTGCTGGAAACGAACCCCGACGATATCGACCGCGCCATGGACTGCCTGCAGCGCTCGGAACTCGTCGCCACCGTCGAACGCCACGAGACCAGCCTGACCGTGGTCGTCAGCGCCACGGCCGAGCTGTCGGACATCCCCAGACTGCTCGTCGCCAACGATATTCGCCTGCAGCGCTTTCAGCCGCAAGAGCTGTCGCTGGAACAGGCATTCATGAATCTGACGGAAGGCAAGCTCGCGTGAAACTCCTGCGGCATATCCTCAGCCCGGTGTACTTCAAAGAGGTGGTTCAAATCGCTACCCAACGCCGTACCTTCTGGGTCAAGACGCTGTTCGTCGTCATCCTGCTCGGCGCCAGCGGACTGGTGATGGCCGCCTTTCGCGACAGCCGCGGCTTCTCCCAGCTCGGGCTGACGCTGTTCGGCGTCTTCTCCTATATCGAGTTGATCGCCGTGATGCTGCTGGCGCCGCTGGTAACCGCCGGCTCCGTCTCCGGCGAGCGGCAGGCCAACACCCTGAATCTTCTGTTTCTGACGCGGCTGAACAACTGGAATATCGTCCAGGACAAAGGGCTCTCCCGCATCACCTATCTGCTGATGCTCTGCAGCCTGACCTTCCCCTTTCTCTTCGGCGCCATGCTGTTCGGCGGCGTCGAAGTCGCACAGGTCTGGCAGGCGGTCGGGTTCATCAGCGGCAGTGCCGTCTTCTGCGGCGGCGTCGGCATTTTCTGCAGCACCTTCTCCGGCAGTTATCTCAGTGCGGTCATCAAGTCCTATGCCCTGATCATCCTGGCGCTGATCCTGCCGCCGATCGGCGTTGTCACACTGCACGAGATGGGACTGGCGGATGAGTCGCTGCTGTTCTATCTCAACCCCTTCATCGGGCTGGCGGTTTCGCTGGATCCATGGGTCGGCGCAGGTTTCGGCCTGGTCTTCTCTCCCTGTGTTGTCATGCTGGTCATCTGCGTCTGCTGCTACGTCCTCGCGGCCGTCTTCTCTGCAGCCGCGCTGCGCCGCGATCGCCACCGCCGCCGGTCAGTCATCAAAGCAGCGATGAACGACGCCGGACTGCAGGTGTTCCGAACGTTCTTCAGTACAATCCTGCAGCCGGCGCGCCTGCTGGATTTCCGCCCCAGATCCGTCGGCCGCTTCCCCATCCTCTGGAAGAACTCCGGCTTCGGCGGGCACCGCGTCAAGTCCGTCGTCGCCAATGCCTGTTTGTTCGGTGTCGGGCTGACGCTGCTGGGCGTCCCCTGGCTCGTGATGATCGACGGTTGGGGATTCTTCGATGAAGAGGAGTTCTGGTTCGCCCTGTTGTCGCTGTGGCTGCCGGTGATCGCGTTATTCACCGCGCTGCTGGCGTCCGCCGCGTTTACCAGTGATCGCGGCGCACAGCGTCTCGACCTGCTGCTGGCCACCCGGCTCAGTGCCGGCACATTTGTCTTCGGCACCCTGTTCTCACTGCTGCGAAGCTGTGCCGTGATGTGGCTCATACCCGTCGGCATCCTCTTTCTCGGCGGCCTGGCCACGGCACTCAACGACTACAACAGCGTGCATTTCTTCTCGATCACGCCCCTGGTCATCCTCTACCTCCTCCTGACGCTGGTGATCGGCGCCTGGATGTCCCTGCGCTGCCGCACGACACCGCGGGCGGCGGGACTGACCGTCGTCACGATCCTGGCCATCTGCCTCGGGCCATTCCTTATCGGCGGAATTGTGGACATCTTCGAACACGTCCTCGACGGACTGGCGATGCTCCTCGGTTTCTACAGTTTTGGGATCAACGAAGAGATCTTCTTCTATTTCAGCCCGGCTGCCGGCCTGATCGTTGCCGGCGACGACGGTTTTGCGCGGCTGTTCGAACGCGCGTTTCTATATGGCCACGGCAGCGGCCTCGAAGAACTTGCGGTGCTGCTCTACCAGATCTTCCTGACAGTTGTCGTGATCATCGGGCTGACCTGGGACATGGCCAACAGCTTCGACCGCATCAACGGCCGTCAGAGCGGCAGACGGTTCTGGCAGTGAAGACCGGTCAGCAATCGTTGACTTCCGGTTTTGCGGCGGTAGTGAAGAATAGACCCGAAGCAATTGGAAGGACCCTCTGCCATGGCGATCGCCCAACGTGAAGTCATCTACAAGACGATCGACGATGTCGATCTGTCGATGCATATCTTCGAACCGGCCTACCGGGATCGCGACCGGCCGCTCGCCGCGATTGTCTTCTTCTTCGGCGGCGGCTGGAACAGCGGCACGCCGGAACAGTTTTTCCCGCACTGCAGGCACCTCGCAGAACAAGGAATGTTCGCTGCCGCCGCCGAATACCGCGTCAAATCGCGGCACGGAGTCAGCCCGATCGAATGCGTGGCCGACGGCAAGTCCGCCGTCCGCTATCTCTACGCGCACGCCGCCGAACTGGGACTCGATCCGGCACGCATCGCCGCGGGCGGCGGCTCCGCCGGCGGCCATGTCGCCGCCTGCACCGGCATCGTGCCCGGGCAGGATGACCCGGCCGACGATCTCGCGGTGCCGTCAAAGCCCAAGGCCCTGGTACTGTTCAATCCGGTGACGGACACAACCCGCTTCGGCAGTGACCGCTTCCTGGGACGCGCAGAGGAGTTCTCACCACAACACCATATCTCAGCCGCTGCCCCACCCACTGTGACCTTCCATGGCACGGCCGACACCTGCGTGCCGCACGACTGCGCCGCGACGTTCGAGAAGTCGATGCAGGAAGCCGGCGTCGACTGCACACTGCATAGCTACGACGGCCGCGGCCATGCGTTCTTCAACTATGGCCGAGACGGCAGCGTCGACTACGAAGATACCGTGACCAAGATGGACGCGTTCCTGACGCGCCTGGGATACCTGGGGTGAGCAGTGAGTCGTCGATCGTTAGTGGGGGGAGAACACGACGACGCGGGGACGCGATGACCCGGCATCGGAGTGCATCCGACAGACCCGTCAGGTCCGAAATCGCAGAGCGATAGCGCGGACGCGTCTCCCAGTCTACTTGCGCCACTTGTAGTACTCGTGGTTCCGGTACTCCAGACGATGCCCCAGGTCCGGGACGTATTCGGTATGGCCGTCGTTGAAGAGGAAGGGCGAGCCGTCCATGTGTAATCGAGCTAAGTTCCGCCGTGGGCTGCCTGGGGAGTAGTATTTGTCCCGCGGAGTGTGCGGCCAGAAATGCTCGCAGGCACAGGTCATCGAGTTCACCCGATGCCGCTGATCCCAGCCCCAGGTCTTCTGGCCGTCGTTCATCATCACCCGACGGCTCGGATCCACCTGATTCCGGAAAACATGGGCCCGGTACGGCACTCGATAGAAGCCGTCCGAACCGTCGCGAAACTCAAGCGTGTGGATGTTGATCAGGTAACCCAGGCGATATTGCCCCTGTCGCGCCCGCCGTGCCTCTGGACAATAGATCTGGTCGTCGGTGGGAGCTTTGTGGAGGTTTCGGTGAAGCTTGATGTAGTCCTCCAAAGTCAAATCCCAATGACGCGGTTTCACGGAGCTGTGGTCGTCAGTGGTCGTGGTGTATTGGCCATGATAATACTCGTAATCATTGGCATACATCTCCAGCGCAATCCCGATCTGCTTGAGATTATTGATGCAGGAAATCATCAACACCTGTTTCCGGGCCCGACCCAGCACCGGCAACAGCATGGCAGCCAGAACGGCGATGATCGATACGACCACCAGAAGCTCGATCAAGGTAAACCATCCCCTCTTCGGGCTGTATCCGGATGGGATAAACATGAACTCGTCCTCTTAGTGTATTCGGCAGCGGCAACTGCTTTTGTTTTAGGAATCAATCTCCACTGATGCAAGGCCGGGACCGGCGGGTGTCCACCAATTCGAACGGAATCACTCGCGGGGGCAGGACCTCCTTCGGTTTCTTCATCTTCTGTTCCAGCATTTCCACGGCAGCGATCCCGGTCTCGTACTGCGGCACACGAACGGATGGCCCGAAGCAGTTCCGACCCGCCGCATCAAGAAACGTCGAAACCTGGACGTCCATGCCGGCACGCAGTCCAAGATCCGGGAGAATTATCCCGGCGACTTCGTCGCGCTCGCCGCCATAGACGACTACAGCATCAAACGGATCCAGACGGAATGCCGCTGAGACCGCCGCCCGCATTTCTGCATGCGAGGTCCTGGCCTCAAACAGAAACGGATGCGGCGTCTGCCCGGCTTCCCGCATTGCCGCCAAGTAGCCTTCGAAACGGTCGATGCGGCTGTAGTGGCAGGTCGGCGTGTGGTGCGATTCGTCGTAATACGCGATGCGCCGGCACCCCTGATCGATGAGTTCCTGCGTCAGCAGCCTGCCGGCGCCGAAGTCATCCGGGCGCACACAGTCGACGTCCAGTCGTGCGTTGATCCAGATCGCCGGGATCGCGTGACGTTTGAACAGCGCCCGGGCGCGATCCAGCACATCCGTGTTCAGGTTGACCAGAAGCCCGTCTGCGGTCAGTTCGCGCAGCAGTTTCGGCGACAGCCCCGGATCGCTCAGCTGTTCGTCGGTATACTTGGCCAGCATGCAGTGCAGATTCCGCTCCTCAAGCGCGTCGATGATGCCTTCAAGCAGCACCGGCGGCGTCCCGCTGCGACCGCGAACGGTCTCCATCAGGATGGCGACAGATTCAAACTTGCCGCGCGCCATCGCCCGGGCGGCAGCGTGGGTGCGATAGCCGAGCTCGTTGGCGGCCCTGATGATCCGTTCGCGACTCTTGTCACTGAGCGCCCCTTTGCCGTTGAGCGCGAACGAGACCGCCTGCTGGCTCACACCCAGCGTCGCCGCAAGCTCTTTCTGCGTAACCGCCATCACCTCTCCAGATTGCTTAGTAGTGCGTACTACTTGTACTGCGGACAGCGGCCCGTGTCAAGCGGATTTCGGGATTCCGCAGGATGCCTCAGTCACGGGGAGCGGCTCCGGCGTGCTGCCTTCCTGCCGCCGGCAGACCTGACCTGCTGGAGCAATGGTCGGCCAGTGAACTCGACGCGGCCGGGGCTATTTTACTTCCTCGTCGAAGACGACGGCGACCTTGCCGCACTCGCCGCCGGCCATCAGGCGGTAGGCGTCGGCGACCTGATCAAGCGTAAACCGATGGGTGATCAACTCTTCCGGATGGATGCCCCAGCGGACAAGGCGCTCGACCAGTTCTTCCATCAGCCAAGTGCTGGTCACCCACGAACCGTAGACGGTCTTCTGGTCGTGAATAATGTCCGGACTCGGTTGGAAGTCGCAGGTGCCGCCTTCGCCGACGAAGGCGATCTTGCCCCACTTCCGCGTGGCCTGAAGGCAAACCCGCCGGGCCTTGTCGTTGGCCGAACAGTCCACCGCCTTCTCTACGCCGCAGCCGCCGGTCAACGCCCGGACCTGCTCGACATTGTCCGGGCCGGCCTGCAGGACGGCGTCAAACAGCCCGAGGCCTTTGGCCAGGTCGACGCGGTAGTCGAGTAATTCGACACCGATGATTTTGGCTGCCCCGAGGGCCTTGCTGAGCATGGCCGTCGCCAGTCCGACGGGGCCGAGACCGGTGATCAGCACGGCGTCGTTGCCGCTGATGCCGATCTTCTCCAGGCCTTCGTAAACCGTGCCGAAACCGCAGGCTACCTGGGCGCCGTCGGAATAACTCAGTTCGTCCGGCAGCAGGATCAGGTCTTTCTCCTCGGCGAGCATATACTCCGCCATCCCGCCGTCACGCTGCCAGCCGTAGGCCCGGCGCCACTTGTCGCTGGTACAGCTGATCATGTAGCCGCGGCGGCAGTCGTTGCAGACGCCGCACCCGGAAATGTGGTAGAGAATGACCCGGTCGTTCTCTTTGAAACGCCGGCAACCGGGGCCGCACTCGACAATCTGTCCACAGGGCTCGTGGCCGGCAATCATGCCCGGCTGGTAGCCCTCCGGACCTTGGCCCAGATGCTCGTGGTAGATACAGCGGATATCGGACCCGCAGATTGTCGAGCTCTTCGTCCGGATGAGCACCTCACCGTGTCCCGGAACAGGAATATCGAACTCTTTCAATTCAGCCGTACTGTTGCCGGGCAGGATCGCTCCCATCATTTTTCTCGAACGGTCGATAGTCATATGCAGTTCCCTCTTATCGCAGCGCGAGAATTTCACCCGCGGCTTTTTTCTTCCTTCTTACCGATCACCGATTACCGATCACCGATCACTCTTTTCGGAACAGTCGTCCTAAATGTATCATGAGCATCCCTGCTCATGCCTCCGGAGCACAAGTTGACGCTCGCTACGCTCACTGCTGCCCGTTGGGCAGCCAGAGTCTGTCGTCGTCTGGGATGCTTGTGATACAGTCAGAGTTCGCGCCTGGTCGATCGCTGACGGAATGAGAACATCGCCGATCACCGCGCGATCTCGCCGTTGAGGTCCCACAGGTCCTCCCAGGTCTGGCCGTCTTTCCACAAGAATACCTGTCCTTTGATCAGTCGGCAATTCCTGTCGATCCCGGCGATCGCCGTCATCTCCTCGTCCGTTAACGGCTCAGAAACGACGCTCTTGAGATTCGCCAGATAGTTGCGCGGCGTCGTTGAAAACGGAATCGGGATCTGCCCGCGCTGCGCCGCCCATTTAACACACAATGTCGCCGGGTGGATCCCGTGCTTCGCCGCAATCTCAACCAGAACGGGGTCCTCAATATCAACCGTATCCGCCGGCGTCCGGTCGCGCGCCGGACGCGCCGGAGACCCCACCGGACAGTAGCCGATAGCGACCATGCCGTGACTTGTAACGTAGCGGAACAGCTCCGGCTGCTGCATGTGCGGGTGCAGCTCCATTTCGTTGACCACCGGCCTGATCGCGGCGTCACGCAACAGCAGCTCCAGCTTCGGGATCGTCATGTTCGACGTGCCGATGTGCCGCACCAGACCCAACTCAACAAGTTTCTCCAGCTGCCGCCAGGTCCGCATGTAGTTCTCGTGGATATACGGTTTCGCAGCCGGACTGCGCGAGGTCACATCGCAGTGCGGCGGGTGAAAGTTCGGGAACGGCCAATGGATCAGGTACAGATCCAGGTAGTCCAGTTGCAGGTCCTCCAGACTCTGCCTGCAGGACGGAATGACGTCCTCTTCCGAATGCTTGTCATTCCACAGCTTCGACGTCACCCAGAGGTTCTCACGCGGCACCCCGCCGGCCATGATCTGCTGCAGCGCCGGACCGATCCGGTGTTCATTGCCGTAGACCGAAGCACAATCAAAGTGCCGGTATCCAACTGCTGCAGCCCCCAGCACGGCGTCGGCGACCTGCTCCC
This sequence comes from uncultured Lentisphaerales bacterium, assembly GCA_964384625.1. Classification (GTDB taxonomy): domain Bacteria; phylum Verrucomicrobiota; class Lentisphaeria; order JABSQK01; family JABSQK01; genus CAYLNH01. The sequence goes on along the minus strand of CAYLNH010000052.1, from coordinate 10,449 downwards.
CGCTGACGTGGTCCGAGCCGAACGTCCCCAGGCCGATCACCGGGATCTCGGCGCCGGACGCCAACCGCGCCTTCGGCACCAGCTTCGGGTCAACGCAATCACTCATTGTAACGCAATCACTCATTCCAAGGATCTCCTTTGATGATGATAATTGTCTACAATCTAAACGCCAATTCCCAATGAAAAATGGATGTCATTGCCCTGTAGATGTATATTATTGACCAATTCGACATCGCAAAGGATGCCCCCCGCATGACTCGACGCCCAAATCGGAAACCGGACTTTATCTCAGACCAGGTGCGCGACGGGCGCTATTACTTCTTTGATCTGACACCGGGACCGACCACTGGGCTTGCCGTGGTCTGCGGCGGCTGGGAGGCCTGTTCACCGGCCTATCACAACGCCCGCGACGACTTCCCGTATCTCTCGTTGGAGTTCGTCGCGGCCGGCCGCGGGCGCCTGGTGCTGGCGGGGGAACGGCATGTTTTGCGGGCCGGCGACCTGTTCCATTACGGCCCCGGCGTGCCGCACGAGATCCACACGTCCGCCGCGGAGCCGTTGGAGAAGTACTTTGTGGACTTCGTCGGCGATGCGGCCGAGCGCCTGCTGCACGGCGCTCCTTTCAACCAGCGGCAACCGCTGCAGGTGCCGGACCCCACTGTCATTCGCTCGCTGTTTGAGGATCTTCACACCGACGGCACTTCGGCTTCGTCGCGTGCCGCCCGGCTCTGTGCCGTAACCGTGGAGCTCCTCCTGCTCCGGGTTGCGGAGACCGGCGCCAATGCCGAAGGCCGCCGCAGCCTGGCCCGGGAAAGCTATGAGCGCTGCCGGCAATACATCGTGGACCATTGCCTCGAGATCCCCGCCCTGGACGTTGTCAGCCGACAATGCGGAATCGACAAGGCCTACCTTTGTCGCCTGTTTCAGCGGTTCTCCCGGGAGACGCCCTACCGATTGCTGACGCGCCTGAAGATGGCGCGCGCGGCAGAACTCCTGCTGCATTCGGATCGGCTCGCCAAAGACATCGCCGGCGTCGTCGGCTTTGCGGACCCCTATCATTTTTCCAAGACGTTCAAACGCGTCCACGGCCTGTCGCCCGCCGCCTTTCGGGAACGCGGTTATCGATAGGTCCACCTGCGGTTTCGGCGGTTCGCGGCAAAACGCCGCCAAACCGCCACTGGAGCGGGTCTGGCGGCGCTTTGCCGCCGCCCGACAGCGCACAGGCAACGCCAATCCCCCCTCCAGAGTGGGGCAAATGCCGTTTTTAACCTCAAAATTCGACAAAAAAACCGTAAATTCACGAAATAAGTCCACCAACCATTTTTGAAAGCTGCTTTGATACGTTATGATGGTAGCGCCGAAAGGCAGTAAACCAAAACTCCACATCACTCGAACCACAAAAGGAGGAGTAAGAGAATGGCAGGAGTAACCAAAAGCGACATCCTCGCAAAAATCGCCGCGGACGCTGGAATCACCAAGAAGCAGGCGACGGCTGCGTATGACTCGCTGCTGGCCACCATCTACAAGGGGGCGAAGAGCAAGGATGGGGTCACCATTCCGGGTCTGGGCAAACTGATCAAACAGAAGCAGAAGGCCCGCATGGGCTTCAATCCTGCGACGCAGGAAAAGATCAAGATCAAGGCCAAGACGGTCCTTAAGTTCCGCGTTGCCAAGGCCGCCAAGGACGCCGTCCTCGGCGCGACGAAGGCCGCCCCGAAGAAGAAGAAGAAGACGGCCAAGAAGAAGACCTCGAAGAAAAAGAAGAAGTAAACCAACTTCTTTTATATTTCTGAAAACCGCGCCCGGCTCGCCGGGCGCGGTTTCCTTTTGTTCCGCCGTCAACGCCGGTCAGAATGGACCTGAGTCACTCCGCAACAGCAAGTGAATGCCCCGAAAGAATCTGATCCCGCCGCCGGAACCGCCGGCTCCAGGATTACTTGCCCCGGCGTTTCCGCGGCCGGTGCCGCGCTTTCTTCTTCGGCTTGCCGGTGACCGGCGGCGCGGCCGCCGGAGTCTGCCGGGCCGTCTCTTTCGTCTCCCCGACGCCTGCCGTCGAAGCCGCGGGCGAACCCATGTCCGCCGACGGCATGTTGATCCGGTATGCTTTGAGTTCCGCGTACAGCGATTTTGCCAGGTCGGATTTGGCGAACCCGACAACCTTGGCGTTGCGCACGCCGAAGTGCTGTTCCAGCTCGGCAGCGGTGTAGTGCTGCAGGATCGGGTAGTCCTTGAACGCTTGCAGCACTTCCTGCTTTGAGTTGTCGCTGATGTCGGTAGTGATCAGGACCACCTGCAGTTTACGCTTTGAGCGCGCCACCGACTCGCGGCCGACGATGAGTATTTTCGATCGCAAGACAAAAGGGAACAAGCGTTCCGGGGCTTTGTCGTCCTTGGCATTCGTCATGGAATGACCTCCTGCACAAACAGACCATTCCCGCCGGAAAGATCAACACGTCCGCATTCAGGCGCAGCGCCAGAGGGGTATTTCGACCGGTTGCAGGAATACCGCGCGCATTGCCGCCTGAGGGTCGATGAAGAAATGGATATACATTGCTGCCGGGACATTGTCCCGGCAGCCGTGGCACGGCCGACGACGGCAATGCATTGCCTGAAGAGAAAGCAACGAAGGTCCCGAAACAGGTGCCGAATGGCGCAAACAGGTTTGGGAGTATGCACACTCGCATGTCCGGGAGGTTCTGAACGAAGTGCCGTTCGGGACAAGTGCCCGGAGTCGACAGTTGTTGGAATGACTCCAAGCATCACGTGAAAAAATCGTGCGCCGCCCGCCCCCGCCCTGCCCCCGGTGGCAGACCGCGAACAAAATCGGGCAGGATCATTTCGGCTTGTTCAACAACCGATACTCGGCTGCGGCCACCGGGATGAGGTTCCGGCGCTCGTCCACGTCGTATGCTTCCACGATGGTTCTCCCCCGATGGATCTCGACGCGATTGAACGTCAGGTCTTTACCGGCGCCAATCAGGACGACCTGTACAGACTGCTTCGGCGCCGTGGTGCAGCGGTTCCCCGCTCTGCCCGTTTCAACGACCGCTACAACCCGGCCGGCATGGATCAACTCAAACCGGCGGAAACCGCTGAAGATGTACTTGCGCATGATGACCTGCTTGCCGCGTGAGTAGGCGAAGGCATGCAGCGCCTTCTGCGGCCCGTCAATGGCATCGACAGTCAGTCGTGATTCGTCGGCGGCGAATGACAGAGCACACAGGCCGAAGAGAAGAGCTGCGGTATGGGGCGGCAAACGCATGCATGGACTGTAGCCAGAGACGCGGCAGGCGGCAACATGGACCCGGCGTTTTCTCGATCGAATCAGCTGAATTGATCGATCCGAATCATACGAAGCGGTCGATTCCCTCGATCTGCTCGGCTTGCCGGAAGTCGCCGTTGGCCCTGCCATCCCTCTTTTCCCACCACGTCTGACATCACAACTCAGCGCCGACGGAATAAATAGGACGAAAAAAGTCGTATTTTCTGCAGCCCCACTCTTGTGGGTGTATACGGTGGGACTACGGTAACCCTGTCGGCCCGGCCTGATCCGGGCCGACAGGACTTTTCAGGAACGGATTAAATGTCTGAGAAACAAACAGATAAAGAACTCGAAGCCCTCACCCGGCAGGAATACAAGTGGGGGTTCGTCACGGATATCGAACAGGAAACCGTGCCGGCCGGGCTGAGCGAGGACATCATCGCACTGATCTCACGCAAGAAAGAGGAGCCGCAGTGGTTGCTGGACTGGCGGCTCGGGGCCTATCGTCACTGGCAGACCCTCGAGGAACCGCACTGGGCGCACCTGCATCATCCGCCCATCGATTTCAATGCGATCATCTACTACGCCGCCCCGAAGAAACCGGAGGACGCCCCGAAGAGCCTGGAGGAGGTCGACCCGAAGCTGGTCGAGACCTACGATAAACTGGGCATCCCGCTGGAGGAACAGAAGCTGCTGGCCGGCGTCGCCGTCGATGCCGTCTTCGACAGCGTTTCGGTCGCGACAACATTCAAGGAGAAATTGTCCGAATTGGGCGTCATCTTCTGCAGTTTTTCCGAGGCGGTGAAAGAGCACCCGGATCTGGTACAGAAATACCTGGGCAAGGTGGTGCCGCAGAAGGACAACTTCTTTGCCGCCCTCAACTCCGCCGTTTTCACGGACGGCTCCTTCTGTTATGTGCCCAAGGGCGTACGCTGTCCGATGGAATTGTCGACGTACTTCCGCATCAACGCCAAAGGTACGGGCCAATTTGAGCGCACACTGATTATCGCGGATGAAGGTGCGTACGTAAGTTACCTCGAGGGCTGCACTGCACCGCAACGCGACGAGAACCAGTTGCATGCTGCGGTGGTCGAGTTGTTCGCCCACAAGGATGCGGAGATCAAGTACTCCACGGTGCAGAACTGGTATCCCGGCGATGAAAACGGCGTCGGCGGCATCTACAACTTCGTCACCAAACGCGGCCGCTGCGACGGCGACAACGCCAAAATCTCCTGGACGCAGGTCGAGACCGGTTCGGCCATTACCTGGAAGTACCCAAGCTGCGTCCTGAAGGGCGACAACACGGTGGGCGAGTTCTATTCGGTGGCGCTGACCAACAACTACCAGCAGGCCGATACCGGTACGAAGATGGTACACCTGGGCAAGAACACGAAGAGTACGATTGTGTCGAAAGGCATCTCAGCCGGCAAGAGCGAGAACTCCTACCGCGGGCTGGTGCGCGTCGGCAAGAAAGCGACGAACGCGCGCAACTACTCCCAATGCGACTCTCTGCTGATCGGCAATGAATGCGGCGCCCATACCTTTCCGTACATCGAAGTGCAGAATACGACCGGTGTGGTCGAGCACGAAGCGACAACATCCAAAATCAGCGACGACCAGTTGTTCTACCTGCAGCAGCGCGGCATCGACGTCGAAGACGCCGTCTCGATGATCGTCAACGGTTTCTGTAAGGAGGTCCTGAAGGAACTGCCGATGGAATTCGCGGTGGAAGCCCGCAAGCTGCTCGGCATCAGTCTGGAAGGCAGCGTCGGGTAATCGGTAATCGGTAATCGGCAATCGGAAGAAGCACAGAACTTCGGCAGTTTGTCTGCCGATTAGAACCAATCCTGTCCGCAGGATTGGTTGAAGAGAAAGATCAAATGATAAAGATCAATAATTTACACGCGGGCGTTGAGGGCAATGAAATCCTCAAGGGCCTGGATCTGGAAGTCAACGCGGGCGAAGTCCACGCGATCATGGGCCCGAACGGCTCGGGCAAGAGCACATTGGCTCAGGCGCTGGCCGGTCACCCCGGCTATGAGATCACGCAGGGCACGGTCACCTACGACGGCCGGGACCTGCTTGACCTGGACGCGTCGGAACGCGCTCGGGAAGGCGTCTTCCTGGCGTTCCAGTATCCCGTTGAGATCCCGGGAGTAACCAATACGTACTTTTTGAAGAACGCCCTGAATGCGATCCTTGAACACCAGGGCAAACAGAAGCTGGACGCAATGGAGTTCAACGCATTGCTCAAAGAACAGCTCCGCATAGTTGATATGCCGAAGGACCTCCTGAAACGCCCGGTCAACGAAGGGTTCTCCGGCGGCGAGAAGAAGCGCAACGAGATCTTCCAATTGCTGGTCTTGAACCCCAGACTGGCAATCCTCGATGAAACCGACTCGGGTCTGGATATCGACGCCCTCAAGATCGTCTCGAAAGGCGTCAATCATTTCCGCAGTGCCGATAATGCTGTGATCCTGGTAACGCACTATCAGCGACTGCTGAACTATATCGAACCGGATTTTGTGCACGTGTTGATGGACGGCAAGATCGCCAAGTCCGGCGACAAGGAGCTCGCCCTGAAGCTCGAAGACCAGGGGTACGACTGGGTCCGCGAGGAACTGATTGGCGCAGGAGCGTAAGATGAACGCGACGTTCGAACAGGACTACATCCAGGCGGCCGCCGCCCTCGACGACGGCCCGGCGGAAGTGCGGGCGCTGCGCGAAGCCGGCCTGACTCAGTTCCGCGACGTCGGCTTCCCGCATACCAAACTGGAGCCCTGGCGGTTCACGGATGTGCGCGCCATCGCCCAGACACAGTTTCAGCCGGCATCGGCGGAACCGATGCTGGACGCGGCGCCGCCCTGGTGGTGGTCGAGTCTGGAGAACGCAATCTTCCTGACGCTGCGCAACGGCCGGCTGAGTCCGGACCCGCGTCTGCCGGACATGCTGCCGACGGGCGTCAGTCTGAGTCGGGCTGGCGGTACCAACGGCACCGCCGCAGGCGCCGAGGACCTGGCTGTTCTCGGCAGCGTCGCAAACGTGGAACTCAGCCCGTTTACAGCGCTCAACTCCGCGCTGGTCGACGACGCGCTCGTTCTGCGCATCGCGCCGAATATCGAAGTACCGACAGCGATCCACATTCATCATCGCGGGGTCAGCAACGGCGTGCCCCTGCACGTGCAGCCGCGATTTGCCGTGGACGTCGGCGAGAACGCGTCTGTCTGCATCATCGAAAGCTTCACCAGCAACGACGGAAATCCGTTCTTCGTCAATGCAGTCGCTGAGTTCGTCGTTGGCCCAGGCGCTACGGTAAATCATATCCGGCTGCAGGACGAGGGGGCCTCGACGTATCACGTGGGCGGCACCTATGTGCGCCAATCCCGCGACAGCCGCTTTCTGTCGCACGCCCTGAATCTCGGCGGGCGGATCGGCCGCAACGACATCCAGGTCTGGCTCGACGGAGAAGGCAGTGACTGTATGCTGAACGGTCTCTATCTCGGCGTTGACCAGCAGGTGCTCGACACGCACTCCGTGATTCATCACACGAAACCGAACTGTACCAGTCACGAGTTGTACAAAGGGATCCTGGACGACAAATCGCGCGGCGTCTTCAGTGGACTGATCCACGTCTATCAGGAGGCTCAGAAGACCGACTCGTTCCAGACCAATCGCGCCCTGCTGCTGTCGGACGACGCCCGGGTGAACGCCAAACCGCAATTGCTGATCTTTGCCGATGACGTCAAATGTTCGCATGGCGCCACGGTCGGTCAACTCGATGAGGAAGCACTGTTCTACCTGCAGACCCGCGGCATTGACCTGCAGACGGCGCGCGGCATCCTGACGGTTGCGTTCGCTGCCGAAGCGTTCGCCCGACTGCCGATACCCGAACTGCGTGAGGCACTGGATCATATGCTGCTGCAGCGCTTCAGCGAGGAGTAGTTCTATGGATTGTTTCTACCCGAAATGCCCCTGCCGGCGATTGGACGTCGAGAAGATCCGGACGGATTTCCCGATCCTCTCCGAACAGGTACGGCGCGGCAAGGCACTAATCTACTTCGACAACGCCGCCACGACGCAGAAGCCGAAGGTGGTCATCGACCGCATGCACCACTACTACCTGCATGAGAACGCCAACATCCACCGCGGCATCCACTACCTGAGTGAGCGGGCAACGGTCGCTTATGAGTCGTCGCGCACGATCCTGGCCAACTTCCTGAACGCCGCACACGCGTCCGAGTTGATCTATACCCGGGGCACCACGGAAGGTATCAATCTGGTGGCGCACAGCTTCGTGGCGCCGCGTGTCGGCAGCGGCGATGAGATCCTGATCACGGCCATGGAACACCACTCCAATATCGTCCCCTGGCAGATCGTCTGTCAAAAAACCGGCGCCGCCCTGAAAGTCATCCCGATGACCGACGCGGGTGAATTGGAAATGGACCAGGCCAAGGAGATGCTGAACGGACGCACGAAGTTCCTCGGTGTCGTGCACGTATCCAACGCGCTCGGCACGATCAACCCCGTGGCGGAGTTGATTGAGCTGGCGCACGCCAAGGACATTCCGGTGCTGGTTGACGGCGCCCAGGCCGTCGCCCATATGCCGGTGGACGTCCAGGCCCTCGATTGCGATTTCTATGCCATCTCCGGACACAAAATGTATGGCCCGACCGGGATCGGCATGCTGTACGGCAAGGGCAAGTGGCTCGATGAGATGGAGCCTTACCAGGGCGGCGGCGACATGATCTCTGAGGTCACCTTCGAGAAGACCACTTACAACGAAGTGCCGCACAAGTTCGAAGCCGGCACGCCGCATATCGCCGGCGCTCTCGGCCTGGCAACCGCCGCCGAATATCTGCAGCGCGTCGGCCTGAACAATGTCGGCGCCTATGAACATGATCTGCTGGCCTACGCCACGGAGCGCATGGAGCTGATCGACGGCGTACGCATCATCGGCACGGCCGCCCGCAAAGCCGGCCTGATCTCGTTCGAACTCGAGAACGCGCACCCGCACGATATCGCCCATGAACTGGACCGAGCCGGCATCGCCATCCGCGCCGGTCATCACTGTGCGCAGCCGGTGATGCAGCGCCTTGGCGTCAACGCCACGGCCAGAGCTTCTTTTGCGATGTACAACACCCCGGCGGAGATTGATCTGCTCATCGAGCTGCTGCCGAAAATCAACGAGAAATTCGCCATATGAGTGACGACGAAGACATCTACCAGGAGATGATCCTGGACCACTACAAGAACCCGCGCAACCACTGCAAAATGGACTGCGCCACCCATGCGGCCAAGGGCAACAACCCGCTGTGCGGCGATCAGATGCAGGTCTACCTCAAAGTCGACGGCGACAGAATTGCCGATATCAGCTTTGAAGGACTCGGCTGCGCCATCTCCAAGGCATCCGGGTCGCTGATGACCGAGGCGCTCAAAGGCAAGCCCATCGCTGAAGCCATGGAGACCTTTGAAAAGGTCCACCGCATGCTCACCGGCAAGGGTCCGGAGGAAGTCGACCCCGACGAACTCGGGAAACTCGCCGCACTCTCCGGCGTCTGTGACTACCCGATGCGAGTCAAGTGCGCGTCATTGGCGTGGCACACACTGAAAGCGGCACTCGAAGAAAAAACCGAGGCCTCGACGGAATAATGCTGAAGCTCGGGCGCAAAGTGGAATACGGCCTGATGGCCCTGCTGCACATGGGAACGCTGCCGGAAGGCGACGTGGCGGCGGCCCGGGAAATCGCGGAGCACTACAACATCCCGCCGGAGATCCTCGGCAAAGTGCTGCAGTCCCTTAAGCGCGCCAGGCTCCTCCGATCCGTCCAGGGCGCCCACGGCGGCTATCGACTGGCCCGACCGCTGGCGAACATCGTCATCGGCGAAGTTATGGAAGCCCTCGACGGACCGATCCAGATCGCCACCTGCGTCTGCTACGGCGATACCGAGTGCGACCAGATCCGCAGCTGCAACATAAAATCCCTCCTGACCCGGTTCCGGCTGCAACTGCAGGACTTCCTCTACAGCATGCCGCTGTCGACCGTCAGAGAGGACGAGGACAACGACCAGATCACCGGCATGACCGTCCGTGCCGCCGTCCGCATCCCGCAGCAGCGGCAGAAGGCGAAGTCGACATGAGCGATACAGGAGAACAGAGCATGCCCACAAAAGAAACGCTGATGGAGGCCATCCGCGTTGTTGAAGACCCGGATATCCACATGAGCCTGGTGGATCTCGGGCTGATTTACGACATCCGGGTTATCGGCACCCACGTCGAAGTTGACATGACGCTGACGTCGCCGGCCTGCCCGTACGGACCGATGCTGGTGGACCAGGTCGCCAAGGCCGCCCGCGACGTCAACGGCGTCGACCAGGTCAAAGTCGAAGTCGTCTGGGATCCACCGTGGACCACGGACATGATGCCCGAGGAAATCCGGCTTGAGCTGGGGCTGGACTGACGGGGTACGCGGAACACGATACACGATACACTCGTGTTCCCAAAAAGAAACAGGAGGACTTGACAGTGCAGCGATACGGACGACTGAAGATGGCTCATTTCATGAGCATTGTGTGCTTTGCCATTATGGTGGGATGTCTGGTCAGCATCTACGGGCAAAGCCGCACAATGCGCGCCGAGCTCAAGCGCACCGAGCAGGAGCTGGCGGCCAACCCGGCCCGGGCGAAGATCACCAAACTCCAGAATGAGATTGCCCAACTGCAGGACAAGCTGAAGACCAGCAGCGGGAGAAATGCATCGCTGACCCGGCAGCTTGCCGACCAGGATAAGGTCATCGCCGCCCAACGCGAAGAGCTCAAGGCGATGGCCGAGCAGTTGCGCGTCCACGGCGTCGGCAAGTAGCCTTTCTCGTTTCTTCCCCCAGATCAACTGCCATCCTTTGAAGCTCCTGATCCTTCAAGTAGGATCCTCGTTCAGGACGAAGAGTTCAGGATCATGGATCTGCGGCAGGGGATCCTGAACGCAACACAGCAACGCAGCCGGACGCATGTCAGTTCTGTAGGTCATCCCTTCGTGTTGTGGCAAGAGCCGCACCATAGCGCCGGAACGTTCGCCAGTCCAGCCACCGGCGGACTTGTGGGCGTATGCGATGTCTGTTGCCGGTTCGCGACTCGCTGGACCCCGGGTCGCTCGTCGGCCCGGTGAATGAGTTCATCAGGGAAGGAGACGGC
>CAYLNH010000051.1:0-32822 GCA_964384625.1 uncultured Lentisphaerales bacterium | reverse complement strand
AATATAGCACACACCGCGAGAATGTCGCCTATTTGCGTGCCGGATTAATACTGTGTTCCCGGGCCGCAAGAGCCGGCGTCACCTGCCAGGTGTAGACGTGACGCGGCAGAGCGGCGATCGTTGTCGCCGATTTGGTTTCACCGGTAGTCACATCATTGATCGACTCCGTCTGGGCCGCGCGATGGACGAACTCGCCGAAACTCCACAAAACGCGGACGTCGCCGTCGGCATACAGCACCCCTGACTCTGCCGGCAGAATTGTCCGCCGCCGCATATGGGTCTCGACTTCGTTAAAGATTTTCAGTTGGCGCAACTGCCAAGCCGACGGCCGTTCCGCGTCGGCTTTTTTCGTCTTCTGGCTCCACGAGAGGTCATCGGAAACCGGATCCCAGTACAGATACCACATCATCCGATAGGCCAACGCCTGGAAGAAGACATCGTCAGGTTGACGGCCTTCAGCGCGGATTCTATCCGCGTCGAACTCACAAAAAGTATCGGCCCACATCGGCAGCGTGTCGGCGCGCTGAGCCCCGCTGGTGCCGCTGCGGCTCAGACCGAATACACCTCGGTCTTCGCCGGAATAGACGTACCCGACCCGCTGCATCGCGGCCATCAGCGACAGATGCGCGTGATACTGCGAAAGGATCTGTGACGGCGGCTCCGGCGTCGGCCGGGCATGGGCCGGATCGGTGACCTGGTCATCGGTGGCGCCGCGCTGGGCGCCGCCGCCGGCATTGTAGAGCCAGTGGAATTTGTCGCTGGAGAGGTTGAAGCTGGAATCGAGAAAGATACCGCGGAGCCCGATTTTCTCGTAGGCGTAGGTCCACTGCTTCATCCAGTAGTTGCGGACGGTTTCACGGCGCAGGTTCATGACGCAGAACCGCGGCGTGTAGTGATCGGCCTCGATGGCGCCCGCCGGGTTGCGCACGAACGCCTGGGGGTCCTCCTTGAGCACGTCCATGATCGAGCCGTCCAACGGGAGGAAGTCGATGCGTTGGGCTTTGCCGTTTCGATGCGAGAAACGCTCGGTCGTCGTTGAAATAGAGGTGTTGCCCCACATCTCCACCACCACGCCGTTTTCATTGGCGTCGCGGCAGAAGTCGCGCAGGTTGTCTTCGCCGACGGTCTCAGCCACCTTCAGATCCACCGTACAACAGGCGTTGGCAAGGCCATAGACGTTCATGTCGTTTTCGAACTGGTTGGAGAGCATGACTGTGCGGCAGCCGGCCTCAATGAGTTTCGGCAGGCCGCGGCGGCGATAGTGCTGGAGATCGGGGACGACGCCGTTTCCCATGACCCCATAAGTCGTGATGCGTTCGCGGCGCATGCCGACTTGCTCATGCAGCGTTTCGTGGACGAGTTCCCGGACCTCATGGTGCAGATTCAGGACATCCACACGGTTGAAACTGCCGGCACAGAAGAGCACTTCCATCGGCGCCGTGGCAAAGTCGCCGGCAAGGTCGCCGCAGTGCTCGTGGAAGTGTGGCAGGACGTCTTCGCCGCGGCGCTTTTCGATGAGCGTGCGGATGTGCGCCGCTGCCGTCGCCCAGGTGATGAGTGCCCCGTCGTCGTGGGACAGCAGAGTGAACCCCTGCATACCGGTCTGAAACGGCATGAACTGAAAGATATTGGGCTGGCAGATCGTCGGCAGGTACCATTCCGTTGAATACTGCTGCCGGGCGTCGTCAAACAAATAGACGCTGGGGCCGTGCCCCTGCGGCAGCCACAAGGTGTTGCCGTTGACATCACCGCCGATCTCCCAGGTGCCGCGGTCGAAGATCAGATAGATCGGGATGTCGGGACTGCGATAGCGGTAGCGGTAGCTGAAGCCGTCCAGCTTGAAGGGGCCCAACTGTCTGGCAACAGGCCGCAACTCCAGGGTCAATCCGGTCTCGACCGCCGCTTGCGGCGGCCGGGACCAGTCGGTTGTGTTCACGCGGCTGCGCACTTCGTGGCACATCCATTCCATGCGCCCGCCGTCGCGGCGGGACATGCAGAATTCCAGAGCCACCCCGCCGTCGGACAGGGCGCTTGTTTCCGCGAGCTGAAAATCACACAGCTCCACGCCCCAGGGGTTTCGGATTTGAACGAACATGGGGCGCTCGCCGGAACGCAGAATATGATCTCCGCAGCGGACCTCGCCAAGGCCCGGACCGCCGCCGCCGTTCTCGATCAACTCGGCCGTACAGTGACCGATTGCGAGACATCGGTTGTCTGACGCACTCATCATTCTGTTACCTCTGTATCACAATTCACCGACGCCAACGCGTCGCTTGCGGGCACTCCGATGATCTCGATCACCGGCGTGACGGCGGGTCGAAAAAAATGCCCAGCACCTGCGCGCCGGCAACGGTAATCTCGAGTCTGCCGGACACAATCCACGAGGCATAGGCTCGGTTGGTGCCGCGGGCCGTCCATTTCCCCCCGCGTGGCGTCCGCGGCAGCTTTGCCTCGAGAACCACGTTCCCGGTCCTGCCATCAAGGAACCGGATCGTCGGCTCGAGTGGGTGGCCGCCGTGGCCGTGTGGTCCGAGATACATCGTTATCCTGTGCGGCTTGCCGTCGTTGAGGTCCAGATAGAAGCGGACGGGGTCGTCGGGACGACCTACCCAGTTTCTGCCGGGATCGCAGCGCTTCCCGGGAACCAGCGCCGCTTGGGCCAACAGTTGCTTATCGCTCGCGGTGGTGCTGCCGCCGCTCATGCTCGGCGGCCGGAAGCGGAACCAGGCATAGTCCGGTAGCTTGATCGCCGTCGCATCCTGGTCGAGCTTCCCGGTGGAATCCCCGGCGATGATCGCCGCGTCCTTGCCGTAGACCCCGCGCCAGTTGCCTCTGGTCTTGCGGTCGTAGCCCTGAGCGTCGATTCTGCCCTGCGAAGTCACTTGTCGCGCCTGCGGTCTGGCGGCTGCGCCCCGAACCGGCGGACCCTTGGGGCCTTCGTCTCCGGAAACGCCCACGGCGGCAACCCGATACCAGGCTGTCGCGCCGTTCCGGAGGGTTTTATCAACGAACCGCGACGTCGGAACCAGTGCCGGGTTGATGCGGCGATAAGGTCCCTCCTTTGTCGCGGCGCGGTACACCCCGTAGCCGTTGAGCGGCCCGGTAACCCCGGTCTGTCCGCCCCAGGTCAGTTCCACCGCGCCGTCGGCGGGGCGGGCCCATGGGCGGATGTTGCCCCGGACCGGTAGTTTCGCCGAATCCGCCGGCTTCCAGCGATGCACCAGAAGGCGAACCGTGGCGTTGTCCTGCCGCAGGATAAGGTATTCGCCGTCTTTGAACCGATACGCGTTCACGCCCGTCAGCCGGCCTTCGAACGACCCGCTGCCGCCCAGGACTTCGGGACCCGCAACAAGCCATTCCACCAGGTTGCCGAGTTTCATGTCGATGACCCGGATCTGCCCCGTCCGATTGGTCACAAAGAGATAGTGGTCGGCGGCCGAGGCGGACACGGCTCGATGCTTGATTCCCGGCCGCCACCAGTTGCCGTGGCCGCCCGGAATATGCCACACCGCGGGCGGCGGAAAGGTGACCAGCGGTCCGGCAGTCGGCGCGCCGCTGGTCCATTTCTCATACCGCCTGGCGGCAGTGACGTTGACAAAGACGTTGCCGGGGAATCGTTTTGTCCCGCCCACCAGCGTCATCGCATCCGTGTCCGTATCGTAAAACGCGAACGCAACCCAGGTGAACGGGTTCGGCAGCGCGTAAAGCCGTTTCCTGCCCCAGTGCGGAATGCCGTCTTTGACCCCTGCAAAAGGCTCGTACGCGATCGGCTGCCCACGGTTCGGGTCCACGTGCCACAGCCCGCCCTTCTGGTCAACAAAATAGTGATGCCCGGTCTCTCTCGCGCCCTGCGGGAGCAAGTCCGAAACGTCACTGTACTCCACCGGCTGCACCCGGCCGTCGCGGTTGCCGCCGTTGCTGCCGTCGACCCACTTCAGCCGGGTCCGCTCCCATTTGCCGTTTCCCGCTCGTTTCGGCATGGGCAGTTCCGGCAGCCAGCGACTCGCATAGGACCAGAAATAGTCCTGTTGCGCCTTGTCACCGGACTTCAGTTCCGAAGGGTCTTTGTCGGCCCAGGCCTTCTGCGCGGCGGCGTACTTCTGCAGCATCTTGCGATTGCAGATATAGGCTGTGCAGGGGATGCCGATTTCACCCATCTCTTCGGTGAAACGAAAGACCTCGAGCAAGCCGCCCTGCGTCCTGGCAAAGAGGAACTTCCGACCGTCCAGCCAGCGGACGCTCGGGGGCGACCGGTTCCAGCGCCAGATGATCCCGTCCGGGTCGTCGCGGGCATTGAGAATATAGCCGGCCCACCGGGCCTCCCGCCCCACGGGCCGCGACCAGTCCACTTCATAACGGGCATCGGAGCCGACATAGATGTCGCCTGTCTTTCGGTCCCAACCGGCGCCTTCGATGTTGTGGCCGATGTTATGCACCTTCCACAAGGCCTTGGCATCGGGGTTGTTGATCGCCGCCGGCGGCAGGCATTTCAACTCGGTTTGCAGGGGCATGGCCCCGGCAGGAACATAGCGGTAGGCCCAGCCGGTGGTGGTGGCGTAGATGTTCCCTGTAGCATCCGTGCCGATACCAGCGAACCCGTTGAACTTGCAGTCGTCCACGCGGCCGGGCATGCCGGCGAACATGCCGCCCTTCGCGCCGACAACGCCGATCAACTTCGGTCGCGGCCCACCCACGTCGTACAGCTTGATCTGTTGATCCGGTCCGTTATCGGCGACCAGAAGCCGGGACTTGCGCGGCGCCTTCTCGTCGGCCGCCAGGGCCACCGGCAGGCCGAGCCCCTTGATCTCCATAAGCTGCCGGCCGGTGGCCGGATCGACGGCAACGAGGCGGGCAGGTTTTTTGTACCATTTCGTATCCAGCACGTGCCCGAAGTAATTCTCCTGGATCACCCAGAGCCGCCCGGCGGCATCCAGGGCGAGCGGACCCGGCCGCTCGAATTTGAAACGCCTGATTTCCTTCAGCGTCTCCTTGTTGAGAACAGCGATCTGATGATCCGGCCGGACCGAGGCGTAAAGATGATCCTTGCCGACCGCAATGCCGCGGACCGCGTTGTGCCGCCAGCGGACCTGCCGTTTCGGATCGGTTTTGACCAGCCAGATCGGATTGCGCCGGAGACGGGCAAGCCCATCGAACTGGAAAGGGATCAATCCGCCGTTCTTGCTGACCCAGCCGCGTTTCAGCTCGGTGTCAATGGCGATGGCAATACCGCATTTGTGCACCTGCTTGCCGACAGTTTTCGACGGCGTGATGTCCAGCCCCTCCCGGTAGCGGGCCAGGTACACCTCGACCTCGCCCATCGACGTCGTTGTAATACAGGTTCCGTCCGGCAGCACGCCGAGGCCGACCATGGTGGAGTTGATCGTGTTGCCTTTGCGACCCGCCAGGTTGTTGCCCAGCCAGGTGGTCGAATAGGTGAACACCGGATTGCGATTCACCGTCACGTGGTCGAACCAGGCGGTCGTCGGATTCTGCCGGCCGCTCGTATACATCCCGACGTAGACCGTTCCCGGCAGCACAGCGCCGCTGTTCTTGTTGTACCAGTACTCTCCGCGAATCGATTCGTAGGCGCCGACGCGGCCGTCTTTGCGGATCAGACGGAGCCATACAGGTTGTCCAACGCGCTTCAGGCCGCCCATTTTGAAAGCGGCCAAGGCCACGGCAGACGAACTCCCGGTCAATTTGCTCACGGCCATGAGTCCGGCCGTTGCGTTTGGATGGGCCTTGCCGTGTGCCGCCCGCACCAGCCGCACGATGATGTCGAAATCGCCCTCGAACTTCTGGTAGAGAAAGGCGGGATCATAGCCGGCACGCAAGTCCGGAGCCAGCCGACCGCGCCACGAATGTTCGGCCCAGCCGCAGCCCTCGATGCGAAACATCTTCTCGCTTTCGTTGTATACCGCCCTGCCGCGTTGCGGCGACCAGTCATCCTTGAACGTCCACTCTGCGGGCGGCTTGCCGGCAAGACCGGCGGCGCCGATCAGGCAGCAAGCCATGCCGAGTATCAGGGGCAATCGGTGTAAGAACGAAATTCCATTCATCATTTTACCTTTCCGGTTCTTTCGGTGACAGCCGCGGCCGGCCGGCCGGCAACACCGGCCGACATGCCTCGTTTGCGGGATCACGGAGTGGTTTCGCCGTCAGTGCCGCGAGCGGCCTGCACGCCGCCTTCCGGCTCCCAGCCGAACTGGATTTCCGTATTCCAGCGCTGGTACCAGTCCGGCTTGCAGCCGAGTCCCGGTCGGCTGACGCTCTTGTCGCGGGACAGCTGCAGGCCCCGCGCGCCGCCGTCGTCGTTCACTACAACATCGAACTTGAGCGGTTTGCCGGTCGCCATGCGGGCGCGGACCTCGGGGATCTCGGACCAGGGGATGGCAGCTTCGACGAAACGGGCGCCGTCAGCGTATTTGACGACCAGCTTGCCGGGTACGGCGCCGTCCATGCGGCTCGGGAGTTGCCGCGGGTAGAAATGTTTGTTCGGCAGTTTGGGATGGCGGCAGCGCCAGATCTCATAGCCGCCGCCGTATTTCGCGGCCACTTGGTTCAGGGCGTATTCGTAGTCGTTCGTGTAATACGCGATGAACCCGGGGATCGTGCCGGGCGGATACGGCGCCAACGGCTTGTCGGCAGCCGGAAGTACATTGAAGGCAATCTGCAGGTTGTCGAAACCGGGACCGTGCGGCAGCACCGGGTTTTTGCGGTAGCTGAAACGCCGCACGCCCGTTGGCCACTGCAGCTTTTCCAACTCGACATGCTCCAGGATGGCGGCCTTCACGTTGGCCGGCAGCCTGGGAGTAAGTCCGGGCAAGAGCCAGCCCTGTTTGCCGTACGTCTGCCGCCAGGAACTCCCGGTCTTGAAATCATAGGGACGAAGCCAGCGGATCGGCTTGCCCGACGCCAGCGACTGCGCCTGTTCCGTGGACGGTACATCGAAGAAGATCCCGTCGAGACACAGCCCGGGCTTCCCCTGGATCTCAATGCGCACCTTGCCGGTGGCCAGGAAACTGAGGAAAACGCCCTTAGCCGCCTGGTCCTGCCGGGCCCGGGGGCCGGTGCGAAAATGCCCGTCCAGCCACTCGCCCTGCAGCCGCTTGCCGCCGATCGGTGTTTCGGCCCGATAGGTTGCCCATTGATGCGCCCACAGCCGGTCGCGGCGACTCAACAGATGCAGGGTGACCTTGGTCGGTCGCGGGAGTTCGAGGCCAACCCCCAGCTTGCCGTGATTGTATTTCGGCGTCCAGCCGGCCTGGATCCGGCCTTTGCCGTCCGGTGTCTGCAAAGCAAACCGGCCGGCTTCCGCCCGGCTCCAGCGTGGTGGTTTCCGCGCGAAGTCGACGAAATCAGCGGCCAGCGTCTTCCGGCGATCCAGGCGTTTGCTGACTTCGGGATAGAAGAATTCATCGTCGTCGCGCCGGGCGAACCGAAGCGTGCCCGGGTGCAGCGTGTCGTCGGCAATCTTGGCGGCGAGATAGAAATTCGTCTTGTCGGCGGCAAGCCAGATCGTGGCCAGTCCCTTCTTGGCCGTCTGGTCGAACGCCTTGAACGGCAGCCAGGCCGCCTCGGTCATGGTGGGACCGGCATCGACCGCCCGGAAGGTGTTCGGCAGGACCCCCTGCCAGTCTTTCAGGTCGCCGTCCACGGTAATGGTGCGCCGGGAAATAAGCCGGACGTGAACATCCTCATTGTGATAGGCCGTGCCGTCGGCGCCGGCGTCGAAGCGAAAGATCAGCGGATAGCGATTCGCCGCCGTCGCTTTGCCGCCGACGATCCGGACTGACACCTCCTTGCTCTCGTGCGGAGCGAACGAGAGCGCCGCCGACGCCTTCACCTGCAGCTTGCCGACCACCACCGACAGTGTGCCGTTGATCGAACGGTTGAGCACGTTCGTCAGCTTCAGGCGGACCACGGCCTTGGCGTCGATGGGGCGGGTGGGTTCGTGAACCACCACGTCCAGCGGTTCGTAGCCGTCGATTCGGGCTTCGCGAACCGCAGCAAGCAAGGCCTGCCAGGAGCCCCGACTGCCGTCCGGACGCAGGTACCAGCCTTCGTCGCTCAGCGGCACAGTCAACCTGCCGTTTGCAGCGGGTACGCGGTTGCCGTAGCAGTCGAGCAGGTGGAAACGGCCGTTGCCGTCCGCCAGGCTCATGGACACGCCGCGCAGCGGCAGCTCGCGCGCCAGGTCCTGCTCGATGGCTTCACGCTCGGCGGCAGCGGCGGGCAGGTCTCTGAGTCGCGCCTGCAGTTTGGCCCGCCGTTCGGCTTCGGCCTCGCTCAGGACGCCCCGCAAGGCAACGTTCTTCCGACCGTACAACCCGCCGATATCACCGACGACCAGGAGGGTGCCGTCGTCCGGATTGTCCGCCGGCCCGGAAAAGACGAAGACCCACGGCAGTCCGGGACGGAACAGGAACTCCTTGAACGGACGCTCGGCAACCAGGTTCGACCACGCCGCTACCGAAGCCGCCACAGACCACGATTGCGGCATGAGCCGGCGTTCTGTTCCCGATTCGGTTCGCACAACGATCTTGTGCCGGCCTTCGGTGCCACGGGTGACGACGGCGCCGCCGCAAACCCCGACCATTCGCGACATGCCTTGCGCACACATGATGGCCAGCGCCGGGGCCAGTCGCTCATCCGTGTTGGCCACCCAGCTCTCGGTATCCCAGAACTGCACCGGGTCCGGCTTGCCGTCCGCGCCCCGGCGCTCCGTCCAGAGGCGCGCGGTCGTTTCCGGATTCATCCCCTGGTAGTGCTCCGACACGAAATCAAGGTGCTTGAGAAAGGGGCTCTTTCCGTCATAGCAGAAAAGCTTGTCCCAGGTGTTCGACGTGGAGTCGCAGCCGCCGAGCAGGACCTGCACCCCGGCTTCCTTGCGCGCCTCCTCCAGCGCCTTGCACATGACCATGAAGATCTCGCGATACCGTTCGTCGTCCGCCCCCCAGCCGCTGATGGAGATGCCGTTCCAGGGCTCGTTCCAGAGCATCATCGCGTTGATCGGTCCCTTGGGCCAACCGTGTTCCAGCGCCAGTTGCTTGACCAGCTTCTTGAAGTCCTGATCATACCTGGGCAGCCAGGCCATGTCACCCTTGCCGGCACGCATCACGTCGTTGTCATCAAGCCAGGGCCGCTTGCGCCCCAGCGGCATGATGTCCTGCACGTTCGGCGCCCCGAACTCCAGGGTCACCGGCAGGCCCGCCGCGGCGAACGCCGCCAACTTGTCCGAGAACCCGGTATACCAGTCATCAAATCCCTGCCGGTCGGTGGGCAGATAAGCCACCCCGAGCCGGTTCGGCGCCGTACCGGTCCGCAACAGCGAGGGGATGTAATCCAGGTCCATGGTCAGTCGATAAAACGGCCGGCGCGCCGGCAGCGACGGCTTCATCACCCGCACGCAAGAGCCCACAAAGAAGCGCCCGCGATCGTCAAGCTCAAGTACCAGGCCGTAGCCGCCGAAGCGTTCCGGCAGCGCCAACTCGACATCGAGATTCGTGAAACCGCCGACAGCCAGCTTCGCAGTCAGCGGAGCCGAGGCCGCAACTTCGCCGGGCGCGCGCTGTAACGTTCGCAGCCAGATCAGACGCGGTACCGCGAAATTGTCGGTGGCGCAAAGCATCCGGTACGGAATCGCCCGGAGCCGGCCGCGCACGCCAAGCTCCTCCTTGCCGCGATTCTCCAGTTGCAGCTGGAAACGCGCCGTCTCGCCCGGCCAGAATATCGTCGCCGGCGCCGAGCACCCGATCAACTGCACCGAAACCACCCCGTCGGAGGACCACTTGTACTTCTCCAGAGCCGGATCAATGCCGAAAACGCGTTTGTAGTCGGCGGCCGTCTCCCGCGTCCAGGCCCGCTGAACCGGCCCAGCCAGGGCCAACAGGACAAGCAGGAAGCCAACGAACTGATTTGTTCTCTTCTTCTTCAGCATGGGTCGTTCCTTTCAGACGCTCGGTTGTTCGTCACCGCAGCGCCCTCTTTTTTGCAGCTGCCCGATCCCCTCGGCCAGCGCTCAGTTTGATTCTCCCGTAAGTTCGACGACGTCCGGCGTCAACAGGACGCGCTGCGGTTCGGCGGACAACTCGTCGTGAATGCGTCGCAGCAGGAGGTCCACCATGGCCTGGCCCAATTCACGATTGTGCTTGTCCACCGTCGCCTGCGGCAGGAAGTCGGTGTAATGCCGGTCGTACACCTCCGGTGCATAGTTGTCATACCCCGCAACCAAGACCTCTTTGCCCGGCTCGTGCCCGAGCAGCCGGCACGCCTCGCCAACGCCAAAGGTATGGCCGTCTGAATCGCACAGGATCCCGTCCACCCCCTGCTGCAGCGGCTCGATCAGAAAGCCCGCCGCCATTCGCACTTTGGCGTCAAAACCGGCACGGCCGCGGCGGCACGTCTGGATCAGGGGAACCTGGATAAGCGGCAGGACCGGCAGACCGGCTGCCCGCAACGCGCGTTCATAACCGCGGCGCCGCGCCGCGTACCAGTACGGCAGGCTCTCGGCGTCGCCATGCCGATACATGACAAGCCGCCGGCAGCCCTGGGCGAGCAGGTGCTGCGCCAGCAGATAGCCGCCGGTTTCATGGTCGGAGTCCGTGCGGTCAAAAGCAGAAAGCTCCGGGGCGTCGCCGCACACCACCACCGGGATGCCCCGCGCCTGCAGCGGCCGCAGCAGCTTATACAGCTGTGACGGATCATACAGCGGCGAGCCGTAGACAAATCCCGTCGGGTTCTGCGAAGCCAGCGCCTCAACACGGCTGATGGTCAGGTCCTCGAAATCCACGATCTGCAGACGTAATTCGGTGTGCTTTTCGATCTCCTGCACGCCGAGTTCAACATAGTTCGACCAGCCGCTCAGGGTCTTCGCCTCGTCTTCGATTCGCGCGCCCCGCGACAGCGCTACACAGACCGAATCCTTCGACCGCGTGGCCTTCGGCGCGGCAGCCAGAAACTCGAAACGACCGCCCCGCCGCCGGCGCAGGTAGCCCTCTTCCTGTAGAAGCCGCAGAGCCCCCTGCACCGTGCGTCGATCGACGTCGAGCACTTTGGCTAAACGCCGGGCCGACGGCAGCAGCTCGCCGACCTCGCACGCACCGTTTCGAATCGAGTCAAGCACATGCTCGGTGACCCGGTAACGGGCTTCGGTCCGCCCCAGATCGGGAGTCGCGTCAGGTCTGATCTGCGTGTCTGATTTCATCTGTCTCGATTGCTGATTGGTTTCTTCTTACTTGTGATATTGCAGGCCCAACACCTGCCGCTGCAGCCAATCGCGGGCGGCGCGAGAAGCGCCGTTACCACCAGATCCGCACCGGCCATTTGAAGGGCTCAAACAGGTCGTACTTGCCGAGAGGCGCGTAGGCGACGTGATAGTATTCCACCCGGCCGTCGGACCAGCCGGCGTTGTGATCATAGGCGCGCCAGAAACGCTGAAACTCGTCCGGTCCGTTGCACGCCGTGCGTTTGTGCGGCGTCCGACAATACTGGTGCAGCGCCGTGGATGGGGAATAGATCCGAACGTAACTGTCGATCAGCATCGGCTGCGGCCCATGGCCCTCGGACACCCGCATGGTCCGCGGCTGTCGCGTCTGCCCTCCGCCCGCTGTGGTCGGACGGATACCGTTGACGTAGGTCGCGCACCGGGAAGCGTCCACGCCCGGGCCATAGTACGTGTACGGCGGCGTCTGCCGCCGATCCGCCGCCGGATCGAGACTGTCGTCGCCGCTGGGCGCATACAGGCTGCCTTCAGTCGCGCCGACGAAACAACCCAGGACATCCTTCGACGCGTAGCCATCGACAAAGAGATGGTAGCGCCAGTACGCTTTGCTGCCTTCGTGTCCGTCATGCGGCGGCGCCCACGGGCCATACGCAGCAATCGCCGTCAAGCTGTCGTGATCATTCCCGGTATTCGCGTAGCGCAGGTCGCCCCAGTCAGCCGGCGAGACATTGACCGGATACTCGTTGTGGTCGTCGCCATACAACACAATGCCAACCAGCGACTGACGCATATTCGACGCGCACGAAATGATCTTCGCCTTGGTCCTGGCCTGTTGCAGAGCCGGCAACAACATGGCCGATAAAATCGCCACAATCGCCACGACCACCAACAGCTCAATCAGTGTGAATCCTCTCGCGGCCTGCATGGCATCGGCCCTCCGATTTCGGCGCCGGCTCATCGCACCACCCGCAAGCATCGGGCTTGTCTTTTTGGAGCATTTATTTTTAACTGTCAAGATATGTTCCATTTCCACTACGATAGGGTCTGCTGACGCGTTTGTCAATCGGATGTGCGGAAAAAAGGCAAGCGCTGGTCTACTGCTCTATGCGTCCTGCATCGAGATCCCGCACCACAAGCTCTTCCGCTTCAGCTTCGGCGCTCAAGAGCGCCTTCGTCAGCCGCCGTCGCTTCGGCTTTGGCGCTGAAGAGGGAGCGGAACAGGGCAGTCAACGAGGGCCTGCATGCGAAGTCGGTGCCCTGTGGTTATCACGTTCGGCCGGGGCGCGGCGTTGTCTTTGCGGATTTCGGCCCTACCTTGAGCGACAACGCAATGGAGGAGAATCCTATGGCAACGCAGTACGGCGCTTTCCGTGATGACCAGCGCGCCTTTCTGATCAACACGCCGCAGCCGCCGCGGCCGTGGATCAACTACCTGAGCAACGGCCGCTACTGCTCGCTGATCTCGCAGGTGGGCGGCGGCTTCTCGTTTTATCTCGACCATCGGCATCACGGCGTCCTGCGTCGCGAAATGCGCCAGGCCACGGACGACCTGCCGGCCCGCCTCTGGTACCTGCGCGAAGGCGACGAGTGCTGGACTGTCAACGCCCATCCGATCAACCGCTTCGACTCGTTCGAAGCCGCCCACAGCTTCGGCAGGACCTCCCTGCGAAGTTCCTGCAAGGAGGTCCTTGCCGCCGCCGAATGGTTTGTCGGCCCCGAGGTCGACGGCGAGTTCGCCGTCTTGACGCTGACAAATACCTCGGCGCGCGAACGCACGCTGTCGCTGTTCAGCTACCAGGAATTCATCCTCGGCTCATTCGACGAAGACAGCCGCGAACGCACCTTCGCGCAGTTGTTCATCCAGGCCCGGCGCACGGGACAGACCATCGATTTCGTCAGCGACCGCTGGTCGTTGACCGATGATTTCCGCGGCAACAGCATCTGGCCGTATCGCGTCTACGTCACCACCGACACGCCGCCGGC
Organism: uncultured Lentisphaerales bacterium; assembly: GCA_964384625.1. Taxonomy (GTDB): domain Bacteria; phylum Verrucomicrobiota; class Lentisphaeria; order JABSQK01; family JABSQK01; genus CAYLNH01. The sequence goes on along the minus strand of CAYLNH010000051.1, from coordinate 19,615 downwards.
CGGTTTGACGGCGGACCGCAACGCCTTTATCGGGCAGAGCTGCACGCCGGTGCAGCCGAAGCTGTTTGCCGAGGGCGGCGACCTGGGCGAGTTCGACGAACGCCGCGGCGTCGACCCGGCGGCGGTGTTCCAGTGGAACCTGACGCTGGCGCCCGGCGAATCGCAGACCATCCGCCTGTTGACGGCGATCCAGCCGCGCGCCGACGCGGTCCCGGCGGCGCTGTCGCCGGATCTGTGCGAATCGCAGTCGCAGGCGTGCACGGCCTACTGGGACGGCATCATGAACACGTTGACGGTGGAGACGCCCGACCGCGAGCTGAACTGCTTCGTCAACTACTGGAACAAATACCAGATGCTGATCAACAACTGGTTCGGCCGCGGCCCGTCCTACTTCCACAAGGGCCAGTACCCGGCCATGCGCGACTGCTGCCAGGATTCTTTCGGCGTCTTGCCGCTGATCCCCGGCGAGACGCGCGACAAGTTGCTGCGCGTCTTCAGCTTCATGTTCCGCGACGGCCGTATCGGCGCCGGCTGCAACCGCGTCGTCTACGACGAGAACCCCACCGACAAAGCCGACCTCGCCCTGTGGATGGTGCTGACCTTGAAGATGTATCTGCTGGAGACCGGCGACGAATCGATCCTGGACGAGACGCTGCCCTTTCTGGACGGCGGCGAATCGTCCGTCTACGAGCATATTCTGACGGGTGTCCAGCGGGTGATCGACCAGCGCGGGGAACACGGCCTGCCGCTGCTCTGGAACGGCGACTGGAACGACGCCCTCGACATGGCCGGCGACAAGGGCAAGGGCGAATCCATCTGGCTCGCGCAGTTTCTCTACTACAGCCTGAATGAACTGGTTTACATCCTCGAGAAGAAGAACGATCAGGCACGAATCGAAACTTACCAAACCGTCGCCGACGAACTTCGGGAGAACCTCGAAGCCTGCCACTGGGACGGGGAATGGTTCCTGCGCGCCTTCGACGATCAGGGCCGCAAGCTCGGCACGCAGACGGAGGACGACGCCTTCATTTATCTGAACACCCAGACCTGGGCGGTCATCCCCGGCCTCGGCACCGACGACCAGCGCCGACAAGCCATGGCCGCGGTGGACCGGTATCTCGAAACCGAATTCGGGCTGGCCAATCTCTACCCGCCCTACGACGCCTTCAACCCGGACATCGGCATCATCAGCCAGTTCGTCGCGGGTCACAAAGAGAACGGCGCTGTCTTCTCGCACGCTACGGCGTTCCATCTGATTGCCCGGGCCCTGGTGGGCGACGCCGAGGGCTTCTACCGCATTTACCGCAAATCCCTGCCCTGCACCCGCGATCAGGATCAGTACCAGGCTGAGCCCTATGTCTATTCTCAGTTCTGCGCCGCCAAGCCCTCCCCGCACTACGGCGAAGGCGCCTACCACTGGCTCACCGGGACCGCCGCCTGGATGTTCCGCGCGGTCACCGATTACATGCTCGGCGTGCAGCCGACGGACGACGGCCTGCGTCTCAACCCCTGTCTGCCGCCCGGGTTCACGAGCTACCGCATGGTCCGCCGCTTCCGTGATGCGGTCTACCACATTACCGTTGACAACCCCGAGGACCGCCGCACCGGCACACCGCAGATCACCGTCGACGACGAAGCGGTCGACGGCCCGGTCATCCCGCTCCAGCCCGCCGGCGCCGAGTGCCGGGTGCAGGTAACCCTCAACGGCTGAGGCCATGGACAACGCGACCGTCCGACGCCTCGGGGCGCCGGCTGATCATCTTATCTGAGGGCTTCTCCGGATCGCGACAGAAGATGATCAGCCGCCCCTCTCAGGCATGCCGTGCCCTGCCGTGATTGCCGCAACCACGGCGACGACTCCGCCGGAATTCAACGGCGCCGCGACGACTGATGCGGCCGCGGCTTGCGCCACAGCAGGCAGAGCAGCAGCAAGGCCAGGACCACACCCAGCGACACAGCGGCAATAACAACGCTGCGGCCCGGCGGCACGCCGGGAGCAGACGAATCCCGTTTTGTCGCCGTCGCACCGGCAGCCGCCGTTGTGGCGCCCGACGGCGACGTTGCCGCCGGCGTGCCGGGGGCTGCTTCCGCCGCCGGCACCTTCGCCGACCAATGATAGATCAGGCCCTTGCTGTAGGCGTCATCCATACAGTGGACCCGATACCGGCCGTCAGGCAGGAGCACGGCATTGATCGTGCCGGCCATGTCGACCATGGCCCGGTCGCTGACCGGTGACTTCGGCTGCATCGTCCCCACCAGGCCGCCGTCGGCTTTGCGGTAGATGAAGACGATGGGACGACGATGCGGATCATCGGTCTTGCTCTTGCTGCCGATCACCAGAAAGATGTAGTCGCCGGCGATGTCGAGCGCCAGGGCGGCTTCGCGGTCGGCCTCGTCGTCCCAGGGCGTGTCGATCTGCCAGGCCAGCGTCGGTTTCACAGGCCAATTGTCATACCGGACCAGCACCTTGCCCGCTTTCTTCCAGTAGCCCTCGAGCCGACTCTGTTTGTGCGCGTTCGGACGCTCCTTTGTATAGCCGGTCAGGAACATGGCCTTCCGCGTCTCGTCGTACATGGCCCGCCGCAAGGCGGTGAACGGTTCAGGCCGCGGCGTCCAGTCGGCCCAGTCGTAGCTCCAGACGGGCAGCCCGTTGCGGATCTCGGCCCGAAAATGGACCACGCCGCCACTGCCGGACAAGTAGATGTCGCCGTTTGCGGCGAAGAAAAAACCGGCGCGCCAGGTGTCCTTGCCTTCAGGTGCGGCCTGACATTCCCCAGGGTCGACCCTGCCGTTACGATTCGTGTCCATCCAGAACCAGCCGCCGCGAGTCGTGAAGCCCGCCGCCGCCGGCAGCCTCTTCTGCCCACTGCCAAAGAAAGCATAGGGCACCAGGGCCGGCACATCCGGGTCATCGGACTGGCGGAGAACCGCGAAGCTCTTTGCCGACCCGCCGATCAGTCCGATCAGCAGCCGACCTTCGATCTCGACGGCGCGGACGGAGGCGCTGCGCATGTTGCACGGATTGTCGGGATGGCGGCTGAAGAGCCGGGTATCGGCGATGAGCGACCAGTGAGTATGGCCGGTCGCACCACTCACATCGAGTCCGTCCCAGGACGCACCCCGCCGGCCCGGGTGGCCGCTCGGCTTCGTTGGGTCAGCGGTGCGGTCATAGCGGTAAAGGTAGCGGGGCGAGTAGATCAGGTGCGGGTTGCCCGGGTCGGTGGCCAGGCTGTCGGTGAACTGCACGCCCGCCAGAGTCCAGCGGGGGGCCAGGGTCTGATCGAAGCTTCGCAAGAGGAAATCCGGACCTTTCAGCGGACTGTCGGCCACGTACAGGTTGCCTTGATCGTCCACGCCGGCGGCCAGGGGACTGCGGAACTTCGGGCCCTCCACGCGCGGGTCGTTAAAGAGACCGGGCGTGCCCGCACACAGACCACCTTTCGCTCCAATCGTACTGGTCAATTGATACGCTTTGTTCGTCAGACTGTAAACTGTGATGTTGCGGTCGGGGCCGCGGTCGCAGACAAGGAGTCGCTCGGTACCGGCAGAACGGTCAACAGCTATTCCGGCGGGGATCATATTTTCAGGCAGCACGATACGGTGCGTTTCACGGCCGGATTCCAGATCCACCCGAACCAGTCGGGCCGGCTTGTTGGCCGGGGGTGTAACCAGCGCCCAGCAGGCGTCCTCACCGGCGTCGGCCAGTTGGCCGACCCCCGGCAGCGGGATGGTCCCGGCGGGAGCCTGCTCCCCGGTAGGCGCCAGGGACTCCTTCCGGTAAATCCGCAACTCCCCCGCCGCCGCCATACCCACCACCAGCCGGTCGCCGACGACCGCCAGGCCCGTGACCGGCTGGCGGCGGCTGACCACCAGCTGGGCGGCGTGCTTGCCATAGCCGTTCCTGAAGCCGGCCGGTTTGCCGGTCGTGCGGTCGTAGCGTCGCACGGCGTACCACGTCTCTCCCTTCTCCGCACGGTGGGGCTGGCCGTAACGATTTTTCGGGCGCCAGGTGCCGCCGCTCTGCCGCATGGCCGCGTATACATGCTGTCTGTCCGCCGTCACCGCCGGCCCCCCGTTCATACCCGCGCTGAAGGGAGAGCTGAAGATGTTGACAATCTTGCCGTCACGATAGGCGCTGATGTGACCGCCGCGTTCCTCCCATGTGGCGTTGGTGTAGCATGTGCCGTCGCCGGCCACGAACATTGCAGCAACGTAACTGGACACCCGGCGTTGCCCGAACCAGAGCTTCGGCGTCGAATCGAAGACGTGCTCGCCGCCATAGGTGTTGCCGACCCAGTCGACGGTGTAGGTGTCGCCCAGGTCCCGGCGCTTGTAGTTGCGGGTGGCCCTGCCTTCGCCGGCCACAATCTGGCAGGCTGCCAGCCCTGCGGCGGCGATCACGCAGAGTCGGAAAGCCACGCACCGTCGAGATGTCTGTGTTGTCATCATGAGGCGTCCTCTCGTAAGGGTCTGCACGCCTGTGCCCTTCGACTTTTCCCGCGATTGCGGCGAGCGCCCCCACGGGGCCGCAGGCGCTGGATCGCTCTGCCTGGTCGGCGCTTCAGCTCCGCCGTTGATGCCGATGGCGGCGATGTCATGGCGGGTTGGATTTGTTGGCGGTTTGGCGCAAAACGAAGATGATCGCACAGACAATGCCCCCGATGCCCAAGGCCAGCAGCAGGTAGGTCCCGGCCCCCCGCTCGGCCGGCGCCGCCATCGGTTCCCGGACCGCACGGCGGCGCGGCGTTTCGGGCTCATGCCCGACCGTTGCCTGCTGCGCGGCAACGTCCATGCCTGAAGCCGCGTCCACCTGTGTGAGGTCTTGCGGTTTCGCCTCCGGGCTTTCGGCGGGGGCTGCATCGTAGCTCACGTACAGCGGCACGAACACGTTGCTCCCGCCTCCCCTGGACCGGCGTCGCGGAAGATCCGGGCCGGCACAGTGCCGCGCTTCAAAGAACCGCGCCATCATCGTCAGGTCGTCCCCGCTTACCGTAGCCGAAAGCGTGTAGGTGGTCTCCGGCTGGAGGCCGCCCACCCTCTGCCACACCAGCGTATGCCGATCCTGCAGACGCATTGTTCCGTCTTCGACAGTCCCCCGGCTGCCGGACCACCCGCGAATGCTGCCCCCGGTAGCCGCAGCTGTCTCGAAGCCAGGGTTGCTGAGCAGATTTCGTCCTTCCGGCCCCGCGAGCACGGGATCGGTGAACGTGGCGGTCTTGCGGCCGCGGAAGCGGTGGAAGCCAACCCACGCAGCGGTACTTGCCGGCCCCGTCCGGAAGGTCAGGGAGGCGCGCTGCGGCGCGTCCGCATCAACCTCCCGCGCGCGGAAGTCCAGCGTCTGCATCGTCCGATCGCACGTTTTGGGGAGCGGGTGCTGGGGAGCGGGCGCGCGACCGGCGGATGCATCCGCGCGGGCTTCGGCGATTATCCATCGATCCGCCCTTTCGTGCCACCCGGTCCGGTCGCTCAAGCTGAAGGTGGCCGACACATCGGACGCATTGTTGTACAGTGCCGGGGCCCGTGAGTTGACACCGATGGTCCCGCCGAGGATCTCCAGCCGACTGCCATTGAGGACCTCGAAGGCGGGGCCGCCCTCGGTCTTGAAGCCGAATATCCACATCGACATGCGGTTGCAGTAGATGGGCAGCTTTTTGTATTCGCAGTCGACGAACCGGATCCAGACCCGGAAGCCGTCGAAGGATCGTGAGCCGAACCCGCCCATGTTGATCAGATGGAGCTTCTGCTGTTGCGAACCGCATTCGTTGTCGAAACCGCACCACGATCCGAACTGCATGACGATCGGCCGTTGGGCCGCCGTGCATACCGTAGTAAAGCTGGCATCTTCCACCACCAGCGGCACATCCGAAGCCGTTTCAATGCGAAGACGCCCCCTGACCTTGCCGAACAAGCCGGTGATCCGTTTCACTTCCGGCGGTACCACGACCGTGCCGAAACGGTATTCCAGCGAAGGGAAACAGATGGTGCTCTTGCCGCTGTTCATCGCCCGCTGCACGGCGTCGGTATCGTCGGTCTTCCCATCGCCCGCCGCGCCAAACGCGTTCACGCTGGCCCAGCGCGCCGGCGGATCGGGCGCGACGATCGGCACCTCCTCCACCGGCAGCCGCAGGCTCCGCTTCTCCTGGCCGGGGCGCAGTGCCACGACCTTGCCGGACACGTACTCCGCCGGAAAGGGCCGCCGCACAGGATCGGCGCCTGCTTTGCGAACGGCGATCCCGTAGCCTTCGATCGCGGCATCCCGACAGAACAGCTGCGCCTGTTCGCTGTCGATCCAGAGGGCGGCGGTGTCCGCCGCGCCGCCCTCGAGGCGAGCGCGGTCGAGCACGGCGTGCCCCGCCCCGTCGACGCGGAGTGCCGGCACCGCATTGCGGCTGATCAGATGGCGAATCGACGTGCTGCTGGTCCGGCACAGAAAGCCCACCTCGCTCTGCTGCTCGAGGGTGACGTATTCCCATCCCACGTGGGTAGCCCGGACAACCGTGTCCACAGCAATCCCCCGGCGGAAGCCCTGGACCGCAATGTCCGTGAAGTGTCCGGCGGTCGGGCCGGTCCCCACCAGGATCCCCGTATGCCCCCGGCGATCCCGGGAGCGAACCGTGACATTGCGGATCTCGCATTTGTTCGCGCCGTGGAAGTTCAGTCCGACGGCGCCCGGATTCCCGGTGCCGGTGTCGATGGTGATGTTCCGGATCGCGTTCCCGGAGGGCCAGTTGTTGAACTGCGCCTGAGTAAAGCCAACCACCACCTTGCCGCTCGGTTTTCCATCCTTCATGCCGTAGCCGGGGCAGTGGTCTTTCAAGCGGATCGTCGTCCCGTCCCGGCTCTGGCCGATCAACCGGATCCCGTAGAGCGGTTCCCCGTACCAGCCTTCCCCGCCCAGGCCCTTCTTGCGCTTGCCGCGGACCGGGCCGGAATACATCAGCGTATCGCTGACCAGATACGTTCCGTCGGGAATATAGATCAGGAGCTCGTCCGCCCGGTGCTGCCAGACGTCGTCGTCTTTCCAGCTGCGCTCGCCGTACATGCGAGCCAGGACGTAGTCGTATGCCTTGACGAACGCTTTCGTGTCGTCGTGGACACCGTCGCCTTTGGCGTTGAACGGCGGTTGGGTGATGTCGACAACCCGGTTCTTCTCGTCTTTGTGGACAAAGAGCCACTCCGGGTAGGTTTCTTCGACTTGTGGTTGGCGGTCTCCCAGCACCGCCGGGGGCTTCCCGGCGTTCACCGGCGCTCCATGCAGAAGGATGCAGGCCAGACAGAATGGGACCAGGCGTTTCATGGTAACTCCTTTCCGGGATCCTCGAGCGCGATCCCCGGCGGTTTGCTGCGGCCATGGATTCCCCTTCGGGAAACGCTGCGGCAGGACGCCTCATCGGGCGTCCGCTGCGCCCTCGGTCGCGTCGATAAAGCGCCAGGGCGTTTCGATCGCAGCTGTCTTCTTGAACGGGATCAGAATCTGCTCGGCGCCGGCAGCGACACTGCGGTCCCTGGCCCAGTCCAGAGCCAGCTTGTTCCGATCCCAGACGAACCAGGCAAAACGGACTTCTTTGCCGACTTCGGGCTGTACACGGGCCAACTCCTGCCACGGGATGGCGGCTTCATAGCGGACGATATCGCCTTTGCGGACGATCGCCAGACGAGCACCGGGAACCACGCCCTGGTCCTTCTTCCAGCGAGGGGAGAACGGATAGTATCGGTGGCGCGGCACCCCCGGCGCGACCCGGCGCCAGACCTCCGGCTGCGGCGGGCCGGCCGGGGTAAAGACGGGCGCTTCGAACGGCGGCCGCCGCTTCTTGTATTTCTTGTCCGGTGGATCCTCCAGGCGTTGCAGATGCCGCGCCCTGACCCGGTCATAGGAATGCTTGAGTTGCATGGGTTGCGCCAGGTACAGATCATATTCATAGTCCGGACCGATCCGATGGAAACGCGTATCAAGCCGGCGCTGGGCCTCGCGCGAAAAAAGCGGGTCCTCCTTCTCGCCGACCGGAAACAGGTTGAACGCAACCTTGATGCCGTCCAGACGCCGGTCCTTGCCGCCCAGGCCCCAGCCGGGAATGGCGAACTTCCAATAGATGTAGTCAAAGGGCTTGCCATGGGTCAATGACAGGGGCCCGCCACTCGCCGGAGGGACGTAATTCTCGGTTGGATCGTGGACCTCGGCCATGATATAGAAGAAACGCGCATCCCACATCCCGGCAAAGCGCACCCGGACATCGTTTTCATCGCGGGCTTCGATCCCGGCCATGGGGAACCACATCTTCTGTTGCCAATCCACCTCCAGCGGCGACCCGCTGAGACAGGTGGGAACGGCGCCAAGTTGGGCCCACTCCGAAAGATCCCCGTCAATCGTTGGTGTGCCCTTCTCAAAAACAGCCACGTGCAATCTCTCCGTCAGCTCGCGTTTGCCGCCCGGGGTGACCGCGGTAACCGTGAAAGAATAACTGTTCAGCGCGTTCGGCCGCGTCTGCCGGACGGCGAAAGAAAGCCACGTTGCCGCACCGCCGGCCAGGGTCACCGTCTTCGGCGACGACTTGATGGCCCAGCCCGCAGGGCCCTTGACGGACACCGTCACGCGCTGTCGGCGACGGATGCAGTTCGACACCCGCACCCGCACCGGCGGCAGCTCTGACAGAGGCAGTGTCAGGTCTTTCAGTGCCAACTGCACGCCCGCATCGTCATAGCGGATGTCGGCCCGCGCCAGCTTCGCCTTGAGGTCGGCGTAGCCATTTGCCGAAACCAGGTAGAAAGGATACGCATTCAACGGCAGAACAAAACCGTCGGCCTGCCGTTTGACGGCATTGCCGAAGACGTCGAAAACCTGGATCACACCGTCGGGATCGAGCAGCGTCAGTTGCCCATTTCCCTGGACCTGCGGGAACGCCTCGTCGACCAGACCTTCAGTATAGGCACGATGCCCGTAGAGCTTGACGCGCCCGAACAGAATTCCCACGTGCTTGTCAGATTTTCCGCGGGCCTTAAAGAGATGAATGTGGGGCAGAGCCTCGGGGTTGAGTTCTTCACTGTGATCCGTGTCTTCGACAAAATGCAGCCAGGTGCCGACAACCTGACCGATGGGCCGCGGCGACAGGATCTCCTTCTCGTGATTCCCGAGCGCCGGCATTGCGGCCGGGTGGTGCAGCGGGTGCACCTGACGATAGCCGACCGCCAACTGCAAGGTGCTGACGGTAATGATGCACATATCCTCGGGTGAAATCCAGGATTCGTTGTCGTAGGTTGCCAGCCCCCAGCCGGTCGGTTGCGCCGCGGCCATGGCATTGCGAAATTTGCCGCCGTAAGGATGATGGGTAACCGCATCAAGCAACGACGTTTTACGGGCAATCGCGATTTGATCGACGGTGTTGTCGATGGAGTCCGTACCGGCCAGGAGGACCTTTCCCTTGAGGTCCATTTGGTCGATCACCTCGCGGGCAACCGTCAGGACCTCGCGCATATAGGCCGCCGTCGCATGCCAGTTGGAAATGCTGCCGCCCTCCCAGGGTTCGTTGCGAATCGTCGCCATGTAGGTTCGGTCGGCATAACGTTTGAGCAGTTGCTCAACGAAATGCGCAAAGGTCCCCTTGCGGGAGATCGGCCGGAGATCTTCGCGGCGGGCAATGGAGTTGAACTTGCGCCCGCCGTAGTACGTGATCAGCTTGCCGCCGAGTTTCGGTGGCTCGAAGAAGCCCACCGGCAACAGGGCAACCTGCGCCATCAGATCGTGCTTCTTCAAGGCCTGCATGATGCGGTCCACCGGGGCCCAGTCATAGGCGTCCCCTTGCCGTTGCGGCGCCAGGCGGGCATTGCAGCGAATGGCTTTGATGCCGTAGCGACCGAGAATCTGCGCCCTGGCTTCGGGATTGCGGAAGATGCCCCCGGCCTGATACGGCGTCCGTGGTTTTTGCCCCGCTGCCGGTTTCCGCATGACGGCACAGCCGCAGAGGCGCAGCCAGCCCTTGCCGTCGCCGGCGGGATCGAACTTCAGAAAGAAGAAACCGTAGCGCCCGGGTTTGAACCCGACACTCAAGGTGGTCGTGGCGCCGGCCGGCAATGCTTGCGGCATCTCGGCAGCCCGACCGGTGCGAACCACCTTCACCTCCTGGAATCGACCGTGCCAGAACTGGCGCGGCGCGATCATACGCTCCCGGCTCAAGGTCAGTTTCCAAGCGGCCCGCGACAGGTCCAGCTTTGTTCCGGACTGGTTCCGCAACGTCACCTTGATCGTCAACTCCGCGTCCGGATCATAGCTGATGCCGGCCGGATGGGAGTATTCCAGCTGCGTGACTTTCAAGGGCGGCGGCGGGGCTTGCTGCTTCGGGCCGGCCGTTAACACCGGCGCACTGCAAACCAGGCACAGGGCGGCAAACATCAGGAATCTCATCTTGTTTCCTCGCGTCTTTCAGCCCGCCGACTTCGTCGGCTGCGGTCGGCCTGCCTCGCCGGACCGCTGCGAGCTGGTGGTTGATGGTTGATCAATGGGGCCCCGCAGCAAAGGGTCGTCCGTCTGCTGCTGCCACTGGTGCAAACGCCCGGCCAGATCCGCCTTTACCGCGGCGAAGGCCGGGTCGGAAGCCAGATTACAGACCTCGTTCGGGTCAAGTATCAGATCATAGAGCTGTTCCGTCGCCGCCGGTAACCGGCTCCAGCCGAAGCCGTCGAGAAAGACGCTTGACGGCCCTTCGCCCAGCCGCGTGGCGGAGAACTCGTTGTCGGCAAAGCGGCGAATATACTTCCAGCGCGTTGTGCGCACGGCGCGGTACGGCAGATAGTGACCGGCGTGATACGTGGTTTCACTGAAGACGGCGTCATGGATCTCCGTCGCGTCACCGTGCAACAGCGGTAACAGACTGCGTCCCTGCAGCCAGGCCGGTTGGTCCAGCCCGAGCAACGCACACAGGGTCGGATAGAGATCCAGGTGCTGCACCATGCCGTCTATCACCCGGCCCGCCGGGATCCCCGGGCCGGCCAACAACAGCAACACGCCGAGACCGTGGTCGGTCAGCATCGTTTTCATTTTCGGGAAGGGCGGGCCGTGGTCCGTCGTGCATAAGATCAACGTATTGCCGGCCAGCCCGGTGGCCTCAAGCGTATCCAGAATCGTTCCCAGCGCGGCATCCGCTATGGTCAGGCTGGCCGCAAAACCGGCCATGTCCGCCCGCGTCTCCGGCGTGTCCGGCAGCGGCGCCGGCGGTCGCAGGTATCGCGCCGCGGCGGCGTCCGGGGCGGGAAACGGCCGGTGCGTCTCGACAATGCCGCAACTCAGAAAGAACGGCTCGCCGCGGTCGGCCGGGGACCGCTGCAGAAACGCCACTGTCGCCGGAATCACGTCTGCCGCCCAACGATGCTCCACTACCGACTGGATCTCGTCGTAGCCGATCTGATCCACTGATTCCTCCGCAGCCACATGCTGAAAACCGATCAACGTCGACCGATAGCCCGCCGGACGAAGGTGGTTCACCAGGTGACGCGAGTAATCCGTGAGCGCCCCGCCCATGTGCGCCAGTTCGATCATACCCGCGGCGTGCGGACACTCGCCGGTCAGTAAGGCGGCGCGGCTCGGCGAACAGGTCGGCCCGGCACAGAAGGCCTGACGAAACAGCGTCCCCCCGGCAGCCAACCGCTGGTAGTTCGGCGTCGATACGCCATAGCCGTAGGGCTGTATGTAACGCCCTGTGTCATGCGTGTGAAAATAGAGAATGTTCGGGCGCTCAGCGATACCGGTCATGGGTCACAAGTCCTCCGTCCGGTAGCCGGCATACGGCCGGCCCGAATCCAGATTGCCTTTGGTCGCGCGCACAGCCTAGAAACGTTCTTCATACCCCCAACCTGACACAGCCATTACGGGTTTTCAACCCAAAACGGGCCTTTTTCGCGATTTTTATTCTGTTTTACGGCATATTTCGTTTGCATATAGCCAAAAACGAGGTAAGATTTGATGTAACCCAAAACGGTGTAATAGATGAATCAAACGGCTAAAACCAAACCGCAGAAGACCGCCGACGCGATCCTTGGATGGCTTGACCAGGAAGGCTTCCGGCCCGGCATGCGAATCCCGGCCGAGCGCCAAATCGCTGCAGCTCTCGCCGTCGGACGCACCAGCGTCCGAACCGCCATGAACCACCTGGAGCAGGACGGTTATGTCCGCCAGGACAGCCCGAAAAAGCGCGTCCTGCTCAAAGTCGGTGCGACGGCAGGCACCGGGTCCGCCATTGTCACGGTCTTCACAAACCTCAACCTGCCGGCCACCCCGGCCGAAACGAACGAAGAAGTCGGCTGGATGGCCACCCGACTGCGGGATGGATTCCTCAATGCCGCCGGCGAACACGGGTGTAACCCCTTGTTTATCGCCACGGCTGCCACCCCACAGGAAGGCATCAAAACCGTTCGCCGCGTCAAACCGCTCGGCGCCGTCGTCATCGAAGATCGAAGCCGACAATGGGATATCGCTGAAACAGTGCAGATCTTCGGCGCCGCCGACGTACCGCTGGTGATCCACGGCGACACCCTGCCGCCGGACACCGTTGCCGCCTGCATGGCTGACATCGTCGTGTCCGACCAGCGTGCCGGGGCGCAGCTCCTGACCGAATGGCTCATCGCCCACGGCCATCGGAAGATCCTCCGGTGCGACAAGATGAACAACCCGAACGACGCCTACTGGCTGCAGGAACGTCATGCCGGCCATGCCGACGCCTGCCGGGCCGCCGGCCTGGATGTTCTGCCCGCCCTCAGCATCCCCGTTCCCGCGGCGAACACAAACCGGACCAAGGCGGGCTTCGAAGAACGCATCAAGATGACCGCCGGCTTTCTGGTCGAAGCCCTCCGCCACGGCGTTGATGCCGTCATGACGACCACCGACCAGAACGTTTATGAATGCGCCGCGGCCTGCCGTCTGTTGGGCGTCACACCCGGCGACGACATCTGCATCGTCGGCTATGACAACACCTGGGCCCTCTGTCCGGAGCAGGCCTGGGAATCCTACCGGCCACCCGTCACCATTGACAAACAGGATCACATCGTCGGCCGCGCCCTGTTGCGCCTGCTGCTGGAACCGGCCGCATCCCAACCCGGCGGCCGCCGCGTGGCGATTTCCCCACTCCTGGTGCAGTGCAGCGAACAACCCGTGGCCGGACGGTTGCCGCCGGCCTGACCGGACGTAAGGAGAGTCTCCCATGAGCGCTTGCCATGCCAGTCTTCCACCGCGGTCGCGACACCGCCGCAGCGGGAATTTCACCCTTATCGAGCTGTTGGTCGTGATTGCCATCATCAGCGTCCTGGCCGCCATGCTGCTGCCGGCACTCAGTCGAGCCATGCAGGCCGCCAAAGCTGTCGCCTGTCTGGGCCAGATCCGGCAGGTCGGTCTCGGCATGGAAGAGTTCGTCTCCGATCACGACGAATATTACCATCCGGCCGTCAACGGCCCCTGGGTGATGTTCCGCTATCAAAGCGTTTCCGGCCGGAACCTCCTGTATGAAGACGGCTACTGGGTTAAACCCGTTTCGGGCAGGGCCGGCGAAGCCAGTCCCCTGCTCTTCTGCCCCGCCGACAACAGCCAGCCGGACGAGAAATTTAACCGGGTCGGCTCGTACCTGACCAATGGCCGCATCTGCGTCAACGGCCGCATTTCCGACCAGGGCGTCGGTTTCATCAGCCGCCCAACCGCCATCCGCCGGCCGGCAATCCGAACGCCGGAAAAACGCCTGTTCTTTGCCGACCTCGACTACCACGACACCTGGCACTATCACCAGATCAACCCCATGGGCTGGAACGACGGCAAATGGAAATGGCCCGGCGACCGCCACTGGGAACACCTGTCCCACCGACACAACAACAGCGCCAACATCCTCTACCTCGACCTGCATGCCGCCCGCCTGAAAGTACCGCGTCTGATTCCGGAACCGGAGCGCGAAGAATTCCTCGGCGACGCCTATACGCGTTGCCCGGGCCCGTGAAGTCCAGTACTGCCGCCCGCTGGCCACCTGGTCTGCCCTGCACTGATCCGAAAACCACCTGCCCGTGCACAATTTTCCCCGAGCTTGACGTTAAATCAATGACCGCCGAACCCGTCGTCACAAAGGATCAGCAGCAGCCATGTCGGCAATCACCATCGCAGAAACCGCCCGTTGTCGCGCCCCGAAACACCTTGGACTGAACGTGGAGGTGTTCGACCACGCCGGCCGCAGTAACCTCTGGGACTGGCTGGCGGATTCCGGCGCTGCCGTCGCACGCGTCTTCCATCCGGAACGCTCGCTGCGCCGCGCCGAAGCGCCGACTGCACGCTGGGACGCCGTTGTCGATGCGACCGCGTTCGAAGCGTTCCGCCAGGACCTCCTGGTCGACCCGGAACGCACCATCCCCTGGGAGACCTATCTCTTTATGGACCCCCTGCCGTGGCTCGGTGTCCCGGACGAAATCGTCAAGGGGGTCCTTGCTGTCGGCGCCCAGCCAATCTGTTCGCTGGGATTTGATCCGCGGAGTTATCCACACCCGCTGGTCCGCGACCTGACGGCGGCAACCGCCGATGCAGCCGGCATCGACTGGCGCGCGGCGGCGGCCGCCTATGAGTACTATCTCGCCGAGGTCTGGCGTTACACCTCCGGCCATGGTGTACGCTACTACTCCATGCATAACGAACCCGACTGGCTCGGCACCCGCAACTTCTACCTGCCCGACGGCTTGGCGTCGCACCCCCTGGGCCGACTCGTGCAGCGCCGCGACGAACCGCAGCATCAGGCCTACCGCCGCGCCATCGCCCTGCAGTGCGAAGTCATGGCGCGGATGGCACGACGCGCCATTGACGATGTCACCGAACGTCTGACGGCCGACGATCGGAAGCCGGATATTCAACTGGCCGGCCCCACCTGCGGACCGTTCAAAGCCGATCTCTGGCCGCAGGTGCGCAACTGCGTTGATATCTTCGACTACCACCAGTACGCCACCGACCCGGCTGCATTCAAAGACATGGCGGCCGTCGCCGGAAACTGTGTCGACCGCGACGACATCCGCCTGGGCATGACCGAATTCGGCCGGCGTCCCGGCGCCATCCGGCCGGAGGAAATCCTGTTCAATCACTCGGCCTCACTCGAGCTCGCCGATATCCTGATGACCATGCTGACGCTGGAGGAACAGGCCGGTTACCCCTACGAACTCCTCGCCTTCTACATTCTCGCCGCGCCGTCGACCCACCGCAACTACAAGCACCTGGTCTACGGCGATATGAACATGCTCGACTGGACCGGCGTCGACGCCCCGCTGCACAGTCGCGGCAAGGCCTGGTACCCGAGCTTCGATGAGCTCCAGCTCCGCTGGCCGACCCCCGCCTACAGCGTCTTCCGCATGCTCGCCCGCTGCACCCGCGGCGGCAACGCCGAGGTCCTGCCAAGCGCGGACAGCGGCGATCTCCGTATCCAACCGGTGCGCTCCGGCGATGCGTTGTTCATCAATATCCTCAACCCCACACGCGAAGCGATCGCCGACATCAGACTACAGGTCCCGGCGGCTTTCCGAGAGCACACTGCCGCCCTGCGGATCACCACCCGCCGGGAACGCGACCAGCTCGTCCGACTGCTGCGGCCAGACGACGCCATTGAGGTCCCGGCGGAATGCCTCATGCAACTGTGGTACGCACCGACCGCAATCACGCCGGACGACGAACTGCACATCCGCGAAGAGACGCAGACACCTGGCGGCCTGGAGCCCGGCCTGTCCCGCTGGCAAACCACCCGGCTGCGTGCCGTTGTGGCGGCGACCGGCGAGGACATCACCGAACGCCTCGTACAATGGCGCAGCTCCGATCCGGAATGCGTTCGCGTCAGTCAATCCGGTCTGCTCCAGCGCCTGCGCGGCACCGACGCGGTGTGCCTCACCGCCGCCGTCCCCGACGGCCCCGAGCAAACGATTACGCTTGCCGCCCTGCCTGCCTGACGCGCGGCAAAACGCTCCAGGCCGCGCGGCATTTTCCCGCCTGGATCTATCGTGGCCCGAAGCTTGACGGTTCCGTGCGAAAGCGGCGCCGCAGCTTACGGTCGGGGGAAATGGTTTCGGCAGCCGTTGGCTTTCGGGCCGGCCCAGTAGATTTGGCCCAGGCCGGTGACGCCTTCGTGACGGCCGTCGAGAGCCGGGTCGGTGTACGTCGCAAACCAGGTCTCAAGTTCTGCCCGCATCTCCCGCACGCGATCCGCCTGGGCCGGCAAGTCCACCAGGTTAAAGCGCTCATCCGGATCGCTTTTCAGATCGTACAGCTCGTGCGGACCGTAGGGATAGCGGTGCACGTACTTCCAGTCAGCCGTGCGGATCATGCGGACCGGGCCGTATTCGTCGTAGATCACGACGTCGTCACGCACTGACGACTTGGTGCCCTGCAGGATGGGCAGGAAGCTGGTCCCGGGCAGGTCGGCGGCGTTCGGATTTTCCTCGCCGACAACGTCGAGGAAGGTCGGCATGATGTCGTAGTGACTCAACATCGCCTCACTCACCTAGTCGGGCTTCACGACGCGCGGCCAACTGATCAGCGTCGGGACCTTCACGGAGCTGTCGTACATGTTCTGCGGGAACGTACCGTTGCCTTTGCCGTAGATCCCGTGGTGGCCCATGTTCATGCCGTTGTCGGCGGTGAATACGATCAAGGTATCCTCGCGCAATCCCTTTTCCTCAAGCCAATCCAGCACACGACCAATGTTGCGGTCCATTTCGGTCTGCCACGTAACGGTCGCAAAAAGCAATGGAATCGCCACTACTATAGAGATTAGAAGCCACTTCCCCTTGAGTATGGGAATGTGATGGGAGGGGAGGGGGCGGTCCTATCGCTCATCGTCGATCTCTGCGCTCGTTTTTGCTCCAGAACCACGTAATAAGATCTTCATATCAGCCGAAGAGGCAAAGTCCAGAGCCGTACTGCCAGTGAGTGCCTTTCTGGCATTCACATCGATGCCGGATGCTATCAGCAACTTGGCAATGTCTTGGTGGCCACTACTCGCGGCGGCGTGGAGAGCTGTTTCGCCATCCAAGCGCCGCAGGTGGATATCAGCTTTGGCCGACAGAAGAACCCGGGTGACCTCAGTGCTCCCCGCATCTGCGGCGTAATGAAGCGGCGTCAGTCCTTGGGCCTCCTTTGCGTTCACATCAGCTCCGGCTTCTATCAGTGCTCTCGCAATGTCTGCATCACCGACAATTGCTGCATAGTGAAGAGCAGTGTGTCCGTCCCTCTCTGCCGTGCTCACGTTCGCCCCCTTCCCAATCAATACTTCAACAGCTTCAAGCCGTTGCGAGGAGCACGCAGTGATGAGAGGAGTCCTTCCAAGATTGTCAACACAATTCACCTCCCCGCCTGATTGTATCAGGAGTTGGGCGATCTCAGCGTTGGGAGCGACGTGGAGAGCAGATTTCCCGTCGCGATTCCTCCTGGATAGCTGGTTTCCGGCCCATCTCAGAACATAGCGGACCCCGTCTGTATCTCCGATCTGCGTAAGGTCAATGAGGTCAATCTGTCGGGCGACAAAATGATTGACCCCAAACCAACACCCTATCGCTGAACCGAGAAGGACAACCACCAAGACGCATCTGCGACTGTTTCTTTTGACACTGTCACTAGACATCAAACATGGACCGATTTTGCAGGGAGGCGATAGCCTATTGGGTGTCTGAAGCTCCCTTGTTGAGTACGTAACATGGCAGTTTGGTCTTCAGCGCGTTGCCCTTGTCGTCCTCATATACGAAGACCCCATGTTCAGGATCGTCAATCCATTGCCGGAGCGCTTTCCGTGTGGCTTCTCTGTCTTGGTCGAGTCTGCCGACTGTTGGGGGGTTCTCCGGGGCCGTGCCACTATGCGGGAACATACGTTTGTACACTTCAGGAGTATCCCAGTACCCCCCTTTAGGCTGCTGGAGTTTTCGTTTCTGTATGTAGGCCGTCAGGTCACTGAATGACCAAGACGTGGAAGGCAACTTCTCGGGTCTTGTTTTGGCCAGTTTCTCTGCAAGAGATATTTCGTAGAGTTTGCCAGTGTCCTTTACATAGACCCATTCCTTTGAGCCCTTCCTGAGCAATGACCTGTCATCCCCAGTTGGGAGTGAAGAGGGATGTATATGCCATCCCCCCGCGTGCATCGTTCCGTAGGGGATGAATCCCCAGTCCACATGCCTCTTGGCGCCAAGCTGTGGTTGGGTGAAGTGAAACCTGCAGGTACAGGGATCATAGAAAATCCTGCCTCCGACTTCCTTCATCGCTCTCTTTCTTCTATCGGGGCCACTCGCAAGAATTCTCGAGCCATAATGCACGGCGGCGATAAGGGCATCTTTGTACGTGTCATATCCAGGAGAGAACCTGCGCCGGTTACCAACATACTTGAAATTCTTGTGTGCTCTGGGACACTCGCAAGCGTACTCATCGGGGCCACTTTCCGCCTTAGTCATCGGTCGCTTGCCCTGCAAGTAGGCCGGCGTTGGCTCGAGACCGAGTGGGTCAGCAGCACCGACAGGGGCGTTGCCAGCGTACAGGTAGTCACCTGCCAGCCCGCTGAGTGGGTCCCGCTGGAGGAATCTGCCTGTCGCCGTGTCGTAGACTCGCGTGGGACTCAGACAGAGCCTGCCCCCGGAGTCTCTTAAGGTTATCCAGTTTGACTGGAAACCAAACCTGCCTGCGTAGCCTGGCGTTTCTGATTTGTGAAGCAATTCCCCAAATGCGTTGTATTCGTACTTGCATCTGACGATACCGTTTTCATCCGTTACTCGATTGACGTTTCCGGGCATTGTGCCCTCCTTGGGTTTCAGGGTATGCAGCTATTTGTTGGGTGGGGCTTTCTCCAATCACCGGAAGGAGCCCATCCCGTTTGCTGCATGATTCTGCGGCCGGGTTCAGCCTTAGGGTTATACACTGCAAAATCGGCATCGTGCGGGAGGAAGTCGACCAGTTTCAAAAAGATCTCCGAAGGCAGACCCCGGTTAAACACCAGGCCTTCAGCCAACTCAATATTTCTCAGGATCTCCGAAGGCAAGATGATATGACCATCTGTCGCCCTTAACTGGCCCAGGAAAGAACAGGGCTCAATACCTTCCATCCAATCGACCATCGGATCAGCCCAACTTGGCCAAGGGATTCTGTAGGTGTCAAGGAAGGAGCACCCTATACACCAGAGCGGAACACGAATCAGCATAAGGACCATGTCAACGCACCGGTCTTCCAGGTCACTTCCGCCATTCTGCGCCGCGTAGTAGATGAAATCGGTATTGCCGTAAGCATCAAGTTCATTCACGATCTTTTGACGAAAGAACCGGTGTCCAAGAGCCAATGCGTAGCCGGCATCCAGCTGTCCGGCAGCAGCCATCGGCGACACATAGTCGGTTTCGCCTTTACAGAGTTCAGCGTCTCGGTCGGTGTACAGAGCATTGTACCGGCCGAGCAGCTTCTGCCAGAGATGATGCACTTCATGCCTCGTCACTAGTCCAAGCAACTCATGTTTGTCTTCCGCGAGAAACAGCCCGGCCGAAAGATTTCGCAAGATCAGCCACCCAGTTTTGCTCCCGATCGCCTCGACAAGGAATGGCATGTGGGTGAGATATTGTCAAATGTTGTGGATGATGATTTGAGCGTTCCTTCCGGAACGTG
>CAYLNH010000050.1:0-33248 GCA_964384625.1 uncultured Lentisphaerales bacterium | reverse complement strand
CGGTGGAATTACACAATCGAAACAAAAAAGACCGCGTAATTTATGAGCACGCACTAAGGTCGACAGTCCCCCGCCCAGCTCAACAGTACATGGATTCAGAATTACGCTGGTGTTGGATCGGGCACCGCCGTTCGGCCATCCGCCGTGTCGGCCGCCGACAACAGGACGTCCGGCAGTGAAAGCCAGTTTTGCCGTAAACGCAACCGGAGTAAGCGACCATGATCAAACAATCACTCTGCCTGCCGATGTACTGGTCCGCGGGCATGGACCTGCACGAGTTCTGTCGGGAAGTCAAGGCCATCGGCTTTGCCGCGGTCGAAATCTGGGGTCGCGGCGAGGACTTCCCGGCGATCGTCGAGGCCGCCGGCGCCAACGACCTGGTGCTGGCAAGTATGGGCGGCCACAACTCGCTGCAGGACGGCCTGAACAACGTTGATCAACACGACCGCATCGAAGCGGAGCTGATCGAATCCATTGACTTGGCGGCGGCGCACGGGATACCGGGGCTGATCTGTTTTTCCGGCGACCGGCTGGCCGGCCAGGACGACTATGAAGGCATGATCGCCTGCGCCGCCGGCCTGCGGCGCGTCGCCGGCCATGCGGCGGCGAAAGGCGTCAACCTGAATATCGAGCTGCTCAACTCGAGGATCGACCACTTCAACTATCTGGCCGATCACTGCACCTGGGGTGTGGCGCTCTGTGAGATGGTCAACAGCCCGCGGGTGAAGTTGCTGTATGATATCTACCACATGCAGATCATGGACGGCGACGTGATCCGCACGATCCGCAGGTACATCCGGCACATCGGTCATTTCCACACGGCGGGCAATCCGGGGCGCAACGACTTGGACGAGAAGCAGGAGCTCAACTACGGCGGGATCTGCAGCGCCATCGTTGACACCGGCTACGATGGGTACGTCGGCCATGAATTCAATCCGAAAGGCGACGGGCTGGAGGCGCTTCGTCGGGCTTTCGCCGCGTGCGACCGGTAGGACCTCCTTCGGCGGCGGCGGGGCACGCCCCGCCACGGGGACAATACCCGGGGCGCCCGGCTCTCCTTGCATTGCCTTGGGCGTTTGATATATTGAATCCGCCCCGATACATCACCTAATTTTCCCTGTACTTGTGGGAGGAGACCTGCGATGAGTGAGCATGCTTTCAACGTTGAGGGTTTGAAGGAAATCACATTCGCCGATGGCGACACAGTGATGGCTGAAGGCGCCAAGAGCAACCGCGTTTTTCTGCTCAAGAGCGGCTCGGTCACGGTGACCACCAACGGCAAGGAGATCTGCAAGATCAGTGAGCCGTTGAGTATTTTCGGCGAGATCGGCGCGTTGCTGGACTGTCCGCACTCGGCCACGGTGACCGCCGGCGTAGAGTCCGTGTTCTACGTGATCGAAGATCTGCGCGCCTACTGCAAAGACCATCCGGACGCCTCGGTCTACATTGCCCAGATCCTGGCGCAGCGGCTGGTCAACATGAACAACTACTTCCACGAGTTCAAGAACGAACTCGACTCCATGGATGCCCTCGACGCCGAACTGTCGTTTGCCAAGAAGATCAGCGGTCTGATCCTCCGCATGGACCGGTTCTGGGGCCGCGAGATTGTCGAAAGCAAACCACGCCGCTGACCAGAGCCTGTGCCGGCTTACGTTTGTGCCGCAACGGGCTGCTGAAAGGGGAATCAGACCATGCCCTCCATCTGGGAGCGACTCGTCAAACGCGCCACCGTCAAGGCGTTGCGTGAGCTGGAGACGGACGAGAATTACGTTTTCGTCCGCCGCAGCCGGCTGTTCAAAGACCTGGGCGTCGAGGCCATGTGGTCGATCATGCGGGCCTTGACGGAACGCCACTACAAACCGGGCGAGATCATCTTTCGCGAGGGCAACCCGGGGATCTGTCTGTTCCTGGTCAAGTCCGGTCGGGTCGAGATCTTTTCCCAGGCGATCGACAACGCGGATGAGTCGCGCACGGTCTACTCGGTTGTCGGCGAGGGCACCATGTTCGGTGAGATCAGCATCATCTCCATGGCCTACCGCACGAGTTCGGCCAAGGCGCTCGACCACGACACGACGTTGTTGACGTTGTCGACATACGATGTGAAGCAACTCCTGGAAGAATTCCCGACCGACGGCCTGAAGGTCCTGCGCGGCATTACGGACACGATCATCTCCCACCTGATCACGACCGACCAGCAACTGCGCGAGACTTCGCATCAGGTCAAGCTGCTCAAGGAGAAGCTGGCAAAGAATGAATGAGGAACGACTACTTCGGGTGTTGATCACGTTTGCGGTGATCCTGCTGCTGTTGACTCTCGGGATCTGGGTGGTCTGGCGTTCGCGCGAACTGCTGTCCCCCGCGCTGGCGGCGTTGCTGGTGGCGTACCTGTTGTACCCGATCATGAAGTGGACCGCCAAGATCGGCATCTCGAAGTGGCTGACCGTCACCGTACTGATGATCGTCTTCGTGGTCGGCACCGCGTTCCTGATCTACAGTCTCGTGCCGTTGTTCAATACGGAGGTCAAGGTTCTCAGCGACCCCTCGGCCGCCGCCGCGACCATGGCGCAATCCAACCTGCTGAACAAGACCCAGGAGCTTTCCGAGCAACTGCACCGCTACGGCCTGATCCGGGAACCGTGGAGCCACGAGATGATCAAAGCCCAGATCACCGAATGGTTCACAGAACAGCAGGA
Source organism: uncultured Lentisphaerales bacterium (assembly GCA_964384625.1). Classification (GTDB taxonomy): domain Bacteria; phylum Verrucomicrobiota; class Lentisphaeria; order JABSQK01; family JABSQK01; genus CAYLNH01. The sequence goes on along the minus strand of CAYLNH010000050.1, from coordinate 30,555 downwards.
CTGGATTGTCGGCGGCCTCGGCGACCTCGCAGTGAAGGGCGGCCAGTTCCTGATGATCTTCTTCTTCACCCTGATCTGCGGCCTGTTGGACGGCGATAAATTCTACAAGTCGCTGATTAACTTCCTGCCGAACCATCTCTATGAAGCCGGTATCTACGTGATCAACAAGAGTGCCGACATGTTCGGGTACTATCTCCGCGGCGTCGTGATCGAGTCCCTCATCCTCTTTGTGGTGGCCGTCGTCCTCTTTGTCCCCGTGTGTCTGTTGTCGCCGTTGACGCTGACCCTGGCTCTGATTATCGCGGCGATCTATGCGGTTACCAATATCGTCCGCATCGTCGGCCCCATTTTCGGAGCGGTTGCCGGCGTCATCATCATTCTGTCATCGACGCCGGACCTCAAGGCTGCCGTCGGCGTGATTCTGGTCGCGATCATCGTGCAGTTGCTGGACAACCTTGTGGTGTTGCCGCTGGTGATGGAAGGGCAGGTGAATATCCATCCCGTGTTTTCCATGATCGGCGTCCTTGCCGGCGGCGCCATCGGCGGCGTCCTGGGGATGATCATGGCCATTCCGGTCATCGCCGGCATCAAGATCACCTATCACGTGATGACCGTGGAGATGAAGCGCTTTCAGAGTAAGCCCCGGGATTACGGGTTCGGTGAAACTGCAGCGTAGCGCTGGTACGATTTAGTCGGAGTTCGCAAATCATGGAGCTGATTCGCATTCACGCCACGGTCTCGGGCCGGGTGCAGGGGGTTGGTTTTCGTTACTACACCCGCAAGACCGCCCAGGAGTTCGATGTGACCGGCTGGGTTATGAACCGGGCGGACGGCACGGTGGAATTGGAGGCGCAGGGCGAGCCGGCCGCGATCACCTCGTTCCGGCAGGCTGTACGGCGCGGGCCGGACTACCTCGGCTGGGTCGATAACTATCGGGAAGAGGATATTCCGGTCATTAAGGGCGACAAGGTCTTCGTCATTCGGTACTGACGGCGCTGGCCGCGAAAAGGGAGTGGCGGCGATACTCATCTTCAAGCCGCAGGGGGATTGCGGTGTATGCGTTCCGCAAAAGATACCCGTTACCCCGCAACAGCGAAGACGGCAGCAGCAGACGAAAATGCTTCAGTCCGTCAACGACGACGGGGAAAGCGGGGACGGGGAAAGCGGGGACGGGAAAGCGGGGACGGGAAAGCGGGAAAGACGTCCCGAAAGTTCGGGGGCTATGTGAGCTTATCGGGTCCTGGGCTTGGTCAAACAGCCCGTGACCGTCAACTTGTAAGTCTTGCGGGCGTTGAACTCATCCCGCTTGTCTCGACTCATGTGTTTGACCGGTCGGCAGTAGCCGGCCAGGCGCGCACAGCTCATTACATTCTTGCCGGTTAGCGGCATGGAGTGACCTCCGTGGGTGTAGGTTGCCGGAAGATACGAAATCCGATTGTATCTTCTGTCGGTAAGCTGCCTCCTTGTTCTGCTGGTTCTGCTTGTTCTGCAGGCCGTTGTCGAGGCCTGTCAGGCGTGTTTGACACTAACATAATATAGCAAGTTCCAATGGTTTGTCAAGCCCAAACCGGCGGCTGACAGCCTCACGGTTGCGGTGGCTCGGGCAGTTTTCGTGCCGTTGGACGTATGATTGATCCGTTTTCTTCAGTTGTACATTGGCACAGCATGAAGATGCAATTAGAAAGCGACGAGGATTGCGTGGGGTGTCTCCGGCGCTCAGCTTCGCCATTCTCGTCGGCAAACACCTGGATGGTCTCGTCGTCCATGCCCGGTTGATAGCCAAAACCGCTCCCGGCAAAGCACCAGCCGAATCTCGGCGCCGGCCCCTGCTGCCGGTGTTCAGCGGCCCAATGAGTTCCTCACTCCGTGAGCGACTCACGCGGCGTTTCCCCTGTATCCCAAGCATCCCGGACGATGCCGTCCATGGCTGTCCAAAGGGCAGCAGGGAGCGAAGCAAGCGTCAACTTGTACTCCGGGGTATGAGCAGACCTTCGACAGTGCTCAAGCTCGTTCGACGGTGCTCGTGAGACATTCTCGGAACGCTGTTCAGAAAGGGGTCAGCCAGAAGTCGGCGTTGTCGTCGGCTTCGTCGTCGAAGATATCGAGCAGTCGCTGGTACCATGGCCGGCGGCAGTATCTGGCGGCGGCTTCCCGGAGGCGTTCGATGTGGTGGTTGGTCGAGGCGTAAATTGCCCCGAGCGTCTGGATGACGGCCGCGGAATCGCCCTGGAGCGGCACGAAGTATTCCTTCTCGACTAATGAGTTTTCCATCAGCAAGGCGTAGCGAAAGGCATCCCGCACAGACACGCCTTCCTTGGTCCATCGGGTTGCCTGCGCCTCGATTACGCCGAGGGACGTGGTGATCTTACGGGTATTCTCCCGCTCGGCGGCGATCCAGGCATGGCCCAATTGCACTTCGCGGGCGAGCTCGGTCAGCATGCCGGCGTGCTGGAATTCCTCTGCTTTCAGTTGCAGCCAGAAGGTGGCGGTTTTCGGGAGCTGCCGGGCGATCACTTCATACAGCCTGGCCATCATCTCTTCGTGGTTGCCAAGGAGTTCCAGGTACTTCTCTGCATCTGCCTGATCGGTCATGCGAACCCTCCAACTGCATCAACGTCCTGCACGTTCATTCCCGGCGGCGTTCGGTCTCATGTCAGTCAGATGCCGCCGGCCGGCGTCGAGATGCCTCGCCGGGGTGTGGCGGCGATCTCATCGCGGTGCTCCTTTTGCCGGGCAGGCGGCGACCTTCGACAGGGCCTGGTCCACGGCCGCCCGGGTCGCGGGCGAGATCTCGCGTTCGCCGTAGCGGACATCGCAGAAGACCTGCGTCACCAGTTGAATCGCCTCGATCTCCGGATGGTCCTGGGCGGCCAGCTCGCGGGCGAACTCAATCGGCGTCTCGTGCCGCCGGCGCCGAAACCGGCGGCGATGCAGAGAGCGCAGCAGTTGCGCATAGAAATGCCGGACTTCACGTACCACGTCCGCACGCGTGCGTGGTCCGCGCCGGCCGAGGAGACGGCGCCAGTCAAACTGGGCAGCGAGCAGCACGACTGCGCCGAACAGCAGTCCGGAGAGGATCAGCGGCATGTGGCGGACCACAAAATTGCCGGCGGCACCCGCTGCGCCGGCGACCCAGCCCATGACTGCGCCTTGCTCTTCGGAGCTGAACTCGACGATCCGCGCGTACCAGTTGTCCTCCAGCCATTCATAGATCGAAGACGCCGGATTGCGCCGGGTCAGTTCGACGCCGGAGCCGTAAGGCGTTCCGTCAAAAGCGACCCAGCCGCGATCCGGGAACCAGGCTTCGGTCCAGGCGTGCAGGTCCCTGGCGCGGATGTTGTAGAACTCGCCGAAATCGTTGTACTCGCGCGGGACGAAGCCGCGGACCACGCGGCTCGGGATGCCGCGCAGGCGCAACAGTACGGCCATGGCCGACGCATATCGGCCGCAATGCCCCCGCTTCTGGACCAGCACGAAGTCCTCGATCGGGGCGTCTGCCAGCAGTTTCGGCGCGCCCAATTCGTACTCGTAGTTCTCCTGGAAATGGGCCTCGAGGCGGCGGGCCGCCGCGTACGGCGTCGGCTCGTCCCGCACCAGATCATCCAGCCACTGCTGCAACTCGGGGGACGGCTGATACTGCGTCAGGTTCGTGTAGCGGACGACATGCCGGGTGCCGCGAAGGTCACGGGTCGGCGACTCCTTCTGCGTCCAGTATTCGTAGGTCAGGTTGGCCGGCACATTGTGGGTGGTCTGCACGCCGCCGTGATCGGCCACGTAGATATGCTGGCGCAAGCGCACCTGCAGGCCGACGGGATAGCGGTCCGTCGGCAAGGCCAATCCAACCACGTTGCGCGAGAAGACCTTGACTTTGCGGAACAGCATTTCCGGGGTCGGCGTAGCGCTGAGAGACCGGTCGGGGTCGCGTTGTCTGGACCAGTTGGTGGCCCGCCATTTGGCGCCGTCGAAGGCGTCGAGACTGTCGATGCGCAGATAGCCGAGGTCTTTGCCGGCAACGCGGAACAGGAGGCGGTCGCTGCCGGGGTCGCTGGGGCTGTCCATGTCCATCTCTTCCGGGACCTGGCCGCCGCCGCCCATGACGCCGGCCGGCGGCGTCAACCGCCGGGCGCCGGGGAGTCGCGGGAAGAACAGGAAGAACCCGACCATCAACAGCACGAGGGCAACCCATTGCCAACGGTTCTGCCGAACCGGGCGCGTCGGATCGACTGTGCGGTATTGACCGCGGTCGATCTGGGCCAGGGCCGACGGCACCAGGTAGAGCGCCAGCGCCAGGATCGGCAGAAACCGCTCCGGCTCGACAATGGCCAGACCGCCCACCGCCAGATGGACGATGCCGACGGCCAGGGCGAATTTTTCCTGCCGCGGGTCCATCGGCAGGAAGAGCCGGAACAGTTGATACAGCGCCAGCGCGTTGGCGATAAAGATCAGCCGGTTCGGTCCCAGAGACGGGCCGGCGTAGTACGCCGCCAGGATCGCCACAAAGAGGACCACGCCCTCGATCTGCCGGAACTTCGGCTTTGTCCGCCGCCGCAGAAGATAGGCCGCCACGGCAACCAGGCCGTAGACAATCGCCATAAACGGGAAATCGATCGTAAACTCATACGTAAACCCGGCGCAGACAATGCCGAGGATGATCAGCAGATACAGGCGGTTCTTCATGCGTCCGCCTCCTCGACCATCGCGTGCGCCCTGAAGAACCGGGTGGGCACGGTCAGATCGGCGGCGTCCCGCCGGCAGCCCGCCGGCAGATAGATGATCACACGCCGCCGCTGCGGCACCAGGCGCTGCTCAATCAGTTCGCGCACCGCATCGTTCACCCCCGTCAACACGAGGCAGATGCCGGCCCGCGGCGGGACGCGGTTGACGGCGTCATCCAGATGCCGGCGGGTGCGGGCCTTGCGGTCCGGCGTCATACGGGCGAGCAGATCGAGCACGATGTCGCCGTCGGCAAAGGGCGGCACCGGCTGGCTCTGCTTGTCGCCGAGTCGAATGAACTCCACCTGATGGCCTTCATCCAGAGCCGCCAGCATCAGCGAGGCCGCCGCCCGCGCGGACCAATCCAACAGCGATTCGCCGTCGGGCGCGCGCCCCGGGGAGGGGTCCACGATGAGGGCGACCCGGCCGGAGAGCTCCTCGTCAAACTCCTTGACCATGATGCCGAGTCCTTTGGATGAACTTTTCCAGTGGATCATCTTCATCGGGTCCTGGGGCTGATGCGGCCGGACGCCGTGGAAATGGTCGCCGGCAGAGGAACGATTCTTGCCTTTGAATTTGCCGCCGACCATCGGTTCGAAGCCGGCCGCCGGCGGCGCGGCACAGGGATACGGCGCCGGGTAGACCACGATCTCCCCCGCGACCGACAGCCGCCGCGAGGCCCGAATCAGCCCGAATGGAAACGTCGACTCCACGTGCAGCCGGCGAAAGGGATACACGCCGCGCCGCGACAAACGCAGCTCCGGCGTAACATGAACCGTGTCTTCCGGCTCCACCGGGCCGACCCGCAGCACCTCCCCGAACGGGCTGAATACCGAGGCGTTGCCCGCTGCGTGTGTCGTCTCGTTGCCGATCTCCCAGGTGCCTTTCAACGTCTCGCCCTCGGTACAGGTGACATTCGCCGGCGGGTGAAAGCTCAACGCCCGGCAACTGCGGTAGGCCTCGACCAAATTGATGACATAAACGCCGAACAGAAGACCCAGAATCAGCAGCAGCAGGCCGGAATACGACTGCATACTGACCAGATACAGCATGAAACACAACAACACCAGACTGCTGCCCATCACCGTCGGCGCCGGAACCAGCGCCGGCAGACGCAGATTGGGGAAAAGCCGATGTTTCGCTTTCATCCGGTACCTCCAGTCAAGCGAATTCCGCCCGGTCAGACCGGGACGTCGACTGATTCCACCAGTTCGCTGATGTAGTCGCTTGTGTTCAGCGTCCCGTGCCGCGTCCCGCGCTTGACGATGACGCGGTGGGCCAGAACCGGCGGCGCCGAGGCCTTGACGTCGTCCGGCAAGACGTAGTCGCGACCGTCCAGCAAGGCGGTGGCCTGGCTGAAGCGCATCATGTCCAGCGAACCGCGGGGGCTGGCGCCGAACTCCAGGTGTTCGGCGTCGCGCGTGGTTCGGACAATCGCTACGATGTAGTCCAGCATGTCGTCGGAAATCGTGATGTCCCGCACCAGGGCCTGCAGCCGGACCAACTCCGCACAGTCAATCACCGGTTCCAGCTCCTCGATCGGGGCCCGCTTGATCCGGTTCTTCAGCATTTCGCGCTCCTGATCGGCCGCCAGATAGCCGAGCTTCAGACGCACGATGAAACGGTCCATCTGGGCAAACGGCAGCGGGTAGGTGCCCTCCAGTTCGATCGGATTCTGCGTGGCGATGACAAAGAACGGCGGCTCCAGGTCGTACCGGGTCCCGTCGACCGTCGTCTGCCGCTCCTCCATCGCTTCCAGCAAAGCCGACTGCGTCCGCGGCGTCGCCCGGTTGATCTCGTCGCCAAGCAGAACATTGCAGAACAAGGGCCCCGGGCGGAAGGAGAAATCGCCTTCGTTCTGGCGATAGATGTTGACCCCGGTGATGTCCGACGGCAGCAGGTCCGCCGTGAATTGAATCCGGCGGAAGCCGCCCGAGATCGATGTGGAAAGCGCGCGCGCCAGCATCGTCTTGCCGATGCCGGGCACGTCCTCAAGCAGGATATGGCCGTCCGCCAGCAAGGCTGTCACCGCCTGGCGCACCACGGCCAGCTTGCCGATAATCACCCGTTCCACATTGGTCACCAGCTGCATTGCACGCGCCGCGTCCACGGCTTGGTCCCCGGTTGCCCTATTCATGGCTGACCCTTTCATTTCCGCCTGACAGGCCATTATCAAATTCTGTCAAATACATTCAATCGCTGTCAATGATACCATAGCGGGTCCTGACGGCTTTGTCAACCCCCCGGATCAACGCCGGCTGACAGCCGCCGGGGCCTGTTCGATCCGCCGTGTCGTGATCTGGTTCCTGCACTGCGCGCGATCTTCATCATTCCTGCCCGCCGGCGAACTGAACCGATTCCCGGCAAGCTGCCGGGTGGTCCTGGCGTCGGGCTTGAATCATTCTGTTCACGGTGCTGCTCAGCAAAGCAGTTTTGTTCCGTCGATACGAGTGGAACTGGATTCGGCTGCCGCAGCAGAGCGCGAAGAAGCGCGGAATCACGCCTCGGATTTATGGGACGATACACTAGGTCAAACCAGGATTGTGACAAGAGCCAGCGCCGCATCCGGCCGCCGCAGTTCGGGCGTCCACCATCTCCGCACCGGGGCCGTGATCAGGGCCGCAGCAATTCGCCTTTGGGCCTGGCTTCGGCCCGCATCTTTTCATTGGCGAAAACCAGGATTTCACCCGAACCGAAATTCTGGGTGTAATGGTCTTTCCACTGGCCGACACCGACGGCCGTGAAGCGGGCCCGCACCATGTTCTGGTGGTGGCCGGGGCTGTAGAACCACATCCAGAACACGGACTCGCCGCCGGACTTGCCCATGGCGATGTTCTCGCCGCCGGGAGCAGGATACCCGGTTTGCTTGATGCGTTGCGAAAAGGTCTTGCGTTCCGGCGTCGGCGATTCATGACTGAAGTATCCGAGGTCCCGCATTTCTTTGCTGTGTTTGCGGGCGGACTGTACGAGCCGGGCGTCCAGTTCAAGCCGCCGCAGGCCCAGGGTTTCGCGGTAGTCGTTGACCATGACGAGGTTCGCATACTCCCCTTTGCTGCTCACTCTGGCCCTGTGCTGGGTTTGGTTGTAGGCTTCTATCGCGCGGTTGAGGTTATACCGCCAGAGCTCGGCCAGAACGGGGTTGTTCGGGGCCTGGCCTTCCGGTCCGTGGAGCGCCCGGACCTCTTCGGGCGTGGCGCCGAACACTGCTTTGGTCAGTTCGGTCAGTTCGGCCTCGGCCTCGACGTCGGTGAATTTCTTGTCACCGGTCTCCAGTTGGTTCATGATCCTGGTCAGCCGCCGGTGTTTTTCCAGGTCGTCTTTGATTTTTTTCAAGACCTTGTTGCGGGAGGCGAGCTTGTGTTTCAGCGTTTTCATGTCGCGTCGAAGGTCCTTGTAGTATTTGCTGGCGTCTTTCAACGTATCGTCGTCTTCCTTGTCCAGGGCGGCGATGTTTTTGAGCGCGAGCGAGCGTAATTCGGCCAGTTCGGCTTCCTGTTTGGCGTTGCGTTTGGCGCCGCGTTTCAGCTCGGCCATGATCGCCTTGCGGTTGTGTTTCATCAGTTCCTTGACCAGTTCGGGCAAGCGACTGACGAACTCAGGTCCCAGCTTGGCGATGTCTTGCACCGCCTTCAGGGCGGCGTCGAAGTCACGGCCGCGCACCGTACGCTGCAGACGGGCGAACTCCTTTTCCCGGCGTGCGCGTTCTTTGGCCTTTTCACAGGCGTCGAGGTACGCCTGGCTGAAGATGGCGAACTCCACAATCGAGGCCCAGGCAAAGGCCTTCTTATCGGACCGGACCCAGGCGTTCTTGAGCCGGGTGCCGCGGCGCAGTGACGGGTCCGCCGAGACCGGCGGATCGATTGCCGCCCACGGCTCGTCGACCGCGGTATCGCTCACGTTGGCCGTCAGGATCGCGCCGGTCTCATCATCGGTCAGGGTTCTCCCCCGCATGTTGGCGCGGAACACCAGATGAACGCATTTGCCGTCCACCAGGCCGGCTTTCACCTTCTGCTTTTCCAGCGTGTAGTAGTAAACCGCATCGAACGGCCGACCGGCACGTCTGGCCTTCTTGCCGCCGCCATAGCGTTTCTGCAGTTCCTCCGGCGACTCTCCCAACTGCGCCGCCGACCGCATGGCCAACAGACATAAGATAAACCCGGCCAGATATTTCATCTGATCTGTCCCTTTCGTCAATGTGCATAGGATAGCGATTTCCGGCACATCCTGCAAGATCCGCCGGCAAAACGGCCGTTGCGCTGCGGTTCCTGGCCGCAGCGATCGCGCCTGTCCCGATCGTTCCACGCCGGCTGGAAGTGCGACGCTTTCTCTGGACTTAACGCCGCCCACAGCTACGTTTTCCAGTCACGCAAAAAAGGGCCGCCGTCGTGCACGACCTGCAGCAATTGATGAGAATCTGGATCAAGTTCTTTTTTCTCCTGACGCCGTTCTTTGCGCTCTCGGTGTTCCTCTCCATCACCGGTCCCATGGCGTCCGGGCGGCGGCAGAAAACCGCGCTGCTGACGACCGCTGCGGTCATCGTCATCTGCTACGGCCTGTTTTTCTTCGGCAACCAGGTCTTCAACGCCCTGGGCATCACGCTGAATGCCTTCCGCGTCGGCGCCGGTTCTCTGCTCTTCCTGTCTGCCGTGGCTCTGGTTCGCGGTACCGACAGACCGACGCCGCCGGATGCCGACGAGGATGTTGCCGTGGTGCCGCTGGCACTGCCCGTCACCGTCGGCCCGGCAACCACGGGGGCCTTGCTGGTGATGGGCGCCGAATCCGGCGGCGGCCGCGACCGGCTCCTGGGCTGCGTCGGCCTGGCATTGGCGGTGCTCTGCGTCGGCGTCATCCTGTTGGCGGCGTCATTGATTGAGCGCCTGCTGCGCCGGCGCGGCATTCAGATTCTCTCGAAGCTGACCGGCGTTGTGCTGGCTGCGATGGCGGCTCAGATGGTACTCACCGGCGTCAAGAATTTCTTTGCCGCCTGAATCCTGAACGACGGAATTATCCGATGCCCAACATCGATCATGTAGACCTGTTCCTCGGCAACGGCGAAGTTGACACCCCGGTGCCGCAGGGCGTGGCGGCCGCCTGGAACTGGCTCAAGGCCCAGGTGGGCAACACACACCCCGGCGCCTGCAGCCCGTTCGGCATGGTCTCCGCCGGCGCCTACTCCGGCGCCTATCCCACCGGCTACGGGCTCTACGCCCCGTCAACCCACGGACCCGTGCCGAAGATGTTCGACCACAAGACGGCAACCGGCTTTACGCACTTCCACCACTCCGGCACCGGCTTCATCGGCCGGTTTTACAACTACTATCGCGTCATCCCGACAACGGCCGGCCACGAAGAAGCACTGGCCGAACGCCGGCGCCTGATTGACGAAACGGCGCGCCCCGGGTATTACGCCGCCGGTCTTGCCGATACCGGCATCCGCGCTGAATTGACTGTCCACGGCAAAGTCGCCGGCCACCGCTACACCTTTCCGGCCGCCGGCCGCCTGATCATCGACGTCGGCGATATTGGCCTGGCGCACCCGGCCTGCCGGGAACAGGCAGGACAGGTGAGTCTGCAGTTTCTCGATGAGACCACGGCGGCGGCCCAACTGGTGGTCGAAGGCTGCCCGGTATACGCCGCCATCGCGCTCCCGGGAAGGACCTCCTTATGGCGCGGCAAGGAGGTCCTGGAGGACCGCCGGCTCGCGTTGAGCGGCGACGCCGTCGAGCCCTGCGGTTTCTGCATTGAACTGCCCGGGACACAGGCTGAACTGCGCTTCGGGTTCTCGTTCCGCAGCGTTGAACAGGCGCAGGCAAACCTTGCCGCCGTCAAGGACCGCGGCTTTGACGAGATCGCGGCGCAGTCTTTTGCCGCGTGGCAGGAGGTCCTTGAACGCATCACCATCCGGACCGCTTCGGAACAGACGAAGACCATCTTCTACTCGGCGCTGTATCACAGCCTGATCAAGCCGATCAAGGCACCGGACGAAAGCCCCTGGTGGTCGGCGGACACGCCGTTTTTCACCGACTTCGTGACGATGTGGGACATGTACAAAACGCAGTTGCCGCTGGTCTTCACGCTGTGCCCGGACGTCGGCAAGGAGATTGTTGCTTCGATGCTCGAAACGATGGCAACGCACGGCGAGTTCCCCATTGCGTATCTGCTGTCGGACAACTTCGTGCACTGCCGCAAGCAGGCGGCGGCCCTGGTGCATCACTCGCTGTATGACGCCTGGCGTCGCGGCATCGAGGGCGACTGGGAACGCGCCGCTCGTCTGATGGACGAAACCTTCACGGCGGCGTCCGGCGCGGAGTTTGTGGCCAACGGCGTCTGCCGGCCCTATACGCAGACGCTGGATCTGGCGCAGGCCGCCCACGCCACGGCGGAACTGGCGGCGGCCGTCGGCGAGGTGGACGTTGCCCGGCGCATGCGTTCGCTGGCGCCGAACTGGATCCACGCCTTCGACCCGGAAACCGGCCGGCTGAAGACCGATTCCGAGTTCTATGAAGGCAGCCACTGGAACTACTCATTCCGAGCCATGGCCGACATGCCGGCCCGCATTGGACTCTATCCGAGCACCGCGGCGTTTGTTGACGACCTCGACCGATTCTTCGGCTTCCACGATATCGCCAACGGCACGATCGATCCGCATCCCGAGCCGGCGTCCTGGCGTCGTGAAATCCGCCATGACATCTTTGAGGGACTCAACAACGAATCGGATATGGAAACGCCGTACACCTATGTTTTCGCGGGGCGCCATGACCGCACCGCAGAAATCCTGCGGGCGATCATGACCTTTCAGTTCGCCGTCGGCGACGGCGGACTGCCGGGCAACGAAGATTCCGGCGGGCTGTCTTCATGGTACGTCTGGACGGCCATCGGCCTGTTCCCGATCAGCGGTCAGGATCTCCTTGTGATCGGCAGTCCCATCGTCGACGAAGCGCGTCTTGCCGTGGGCAACGGCGAGTTTGTCATTCGCGCTGAGAGTAATTCCGCCGTGAACATCCACCCGCAACGCGTGATCCTCAACGGCAGGGAGCTGGACCGCATCTGGCTGCGGCCGGCCGAGCTGCAGGCCGGCGGCACGCTGGTCCTGGAGATGGGGCCGCAGCCCCGCGCCTGGCCGGCGCCGTAGCGGCAATCCCAGCGCCAACGATGGGCCGGACCGGAGGCCGGCGCGCCGGCGGTCAGCCCAACACGGCGTCGACGGATTCCTCGAGAACCTGGATGCCTTCGCGGAGGGCGGCCTCGGTGATGCACAGGGGCGGGGCGATTTTGATGGTGGCACTGCCGAGCCCGACGGGGGCGAACATCAGCAGCCCCTGGTGGAAGCACCGGACGTTGACGGCCAGGGCAGTCTCCGCATCGGGGTCGGTGGTGCCGGGCTTGACACACTGCAGGCCGGCAACGAGGCCTTTGCCGTGGACGCAGCCGAAGTGATCCGGGTAGCGGCCGGCCAGGCGCCGCAGCTCCGGCTGCAGGATATCGCCCATGGCCGCGGCATGCTCCACCAGCCCTTCTTCCTGGAGTACGTCGAGGTTGGCGACGGCGGCGGCCACGCACAGGGGCGAGGCCGAATGCGTCGACGTCATTGATCCGGGCGCATACAGTCCCATAATGTCGGCCCGGCCGATCACCGCGGACAGCGGCAGTGAGGAACTGATGCCCTTGCCGCAGGCGATCAGGTCCGGGGTCACGGCATAGTGCTCGAACGTGAACATCCTGCCGGTGCGCCCGAACCCGGCCTGGACCTCGTCCATGGTCAGGACAATATCGTGTTCACGGCAGAAGGCCTCCAGCTCCCGGGCGTATTCGACCGGCAGGAAATCGGCGCCGCCGCCCTGATAGGACTCGGTCATGACGCCGGCGATCTCGTCGGGCTTGACGCCCCGGGCCGCGATGGTCTGGCGGAACAGGTCAAAAGAGGTGTCGGCGTTGCGGAAGCCGTTGGGGAAGGGGACCTGGATGAAGGTACGGTCGGTATCGACGAGCCAGTCCTTCAGGGCCGGCGTGCCGCCTGCCAGTTGCGCCCCCATAGTGCGGCCGTGGAAGGCGTTTTCGAAGGTCACGAAGTATTTCTTCTGCGGGCCGTGCCGGCGGAGGGCGTAAGTTTTGGAGAGCTTGATGCAGTTCTCCGTCGCCTCGCTGCCGGTACTGAGCAGGAAGACCTGGTAGTCTGCCGGTTCCGGCGCCAGGGCCTGCAGTTTCTGCGTCAACGCGGCGCGTTGTTCATGCACGAAGACATAGCTGGCCAGGAGCTCCTGGTCGATGACCGCCTGCAGTGCGGCCCTGATCTTCGGATGACCGTGACCGGCGTTCGCCACCAGGACGCAGGCGGACCAGTCGATCCAGCGGTTGCCCCAGCGGTCGGCGACGGTGGCGCCGGCGGCGCGGTGCCAGACAATCGGCGGCTGCCCCTGCATGGATCGTGGTTCGGAGGCCCGCAGGGCTTCGAAGATCGGCAGCGACTCCGGTACGGGCAGTTGTGTTTTGATGGTCCGGTGGGCGGTATCAACCGGCGGAACGTCGACGGGAGTGAGTGAGTATTCAGCCATGGGATTTGGGTCGTCAGTGATCGGTGAGCGGTTCGGAGTGAGAGCTGTTTTGCGGATCAGTAGTCAATGCGTACAGTGATGCCGCCGTTGCGAATGGATTCCCGGGCGGCTTCGTGAAGTTTTTCGTTGTAGGAGGAGTTGGCCGGCGTCGCCAGCAGGCCGCGTTCATCGATGGCCCGGAGGATGTCCCGGCGTCGGGCCGGGTCGGCGCCGCCGGCTTCGACGCGGGCGGCGGCGCCCACCAGCGCTGCGATGGAATCATAGCCGTAGCCGACCGGCTTGGCGCCTTCGCCTTCCCACGGGACGTACTGGAAGTAGTCCGGGCTGACATAGCGGTAGCGCTTGCCGTCGCCGACGCTGCCGACGGCGACGCCGCGGAACTGGTCGTCGTGATCGATCAGCCCGGTGCAGCCGTCGCCCTCGCAGAACATGGTGATGCCCTGGTCGTTGCTGCCGCCGGCGTCATCGGGGTAGCCGAGGCCGTTGAGCACGGAGAGGATGGCGCCGTTTTCGAAACCGACGCGGGCGTTTGTCCACATACAGGTTTCGACGCCGTTCGGGAACGGGCGCATGACGCCGGCCACGGAGACCGACGTCGGTTTCAGGCCGGTGACGAAGGTGACGAAGTCGGTGTAGTGACAGCCGACATAGACAAACGGATCCGTGTTCTCTACCGTGAACCAGTTGGTGAAATTGGAATGCCGGTAACAGTAGGGTTCGATCATGCGGGCGTCGCCGATGACGAATTCGCCGTACTTCCCGTCGCGGTAGTCCTTCCTGGCGATCAGCGAGCGCCGGTCGAAGCGTTTGTGGTATTCGACGCCGACAAACAGGCCTCTGGCCGACGCTGTCTGTTCAATCTCGACGGCCTGGGCGTACTGCAGCACCAGCGGTTTGACGCAGACGACATGTTGGTCGCAATCAAGCGCCGCCATGATGACGTCGTAGTGAAACTGATCGGGGACGGCGATGACGACGCATTGCCGCGGCGGCAGCGCCTGCAGGACCTCCTTATACAGGTCGGGTTCGCGGGCGTCGGGGGCAGCCGCCGGATCCGGGTAGGGAGTGAACGACTGCCCGGGAAAGGCGCCGGCGATTCGCGCGTCGGCCTGACAGTCGCGGATGGTTGCGGCCCGGCGGGCACAGACGGAAATGGAGCCGACGCGATCCAGGCGCTGCAGGTGGTAGAGCGAGGGCAGGATCTGATCGACGGTGATCATGCCGCCGCCGATGACAAGGACATCGAGTTTCATCTTCAGACGTGGTTCCAGATCTGTTTTACCTTGTAGACGTAATGCGGGAAGGCCTGCTCGGGCTCGGGCAGTTCCGGGACCCACTTCTTCTCCCATTCGAAGCTGAGCAGGCTGTCGTAGCCGTCCTTTTTCAGTTGTGCGAAGACTTCATGGAACGGTACGTCGCCGGCGCCGATGAAGACATATTCGTGGCGGCCGTCCGGCAGAAACCAACCGTCCTTGACGTGGCAGTAGCAGAGATGGTTGCAGATGCTGAAGTAGGTTTCTTTCCAGCTTTCGCCGCTGCCGCAGAGGGCATTGAAGATGTCGTAGATCACCCCGAGGGACGGGGAGTCGACGAGCTTGATGATCGTCATCAGATTGCTGGCGACGCACCAGTCGTCGTGGGTTTCCAGGCCGATCCGCACGTTCTTTTCGGCGGCCCGGTCGGCGCATCTGGTCAACGCTTCGGCGATCGGCCGGATCAGGTCGCGGCGCCGTGTGCCCTTGGGGACGCCGCCGACGAAACTGCGGACGAACGGCGCCTCCATGGCGGCGGCGATGTCCACCAGTTGGTTCAGGAGCCGGCAATTCGCCTCGATCTCCTCGGGGTCGGCGAAGGCGAAACGGGAGTACCCCATGATTGAGAGGATCGGCACCCCGGTTTCGCGGAATTGGGCCGCCAGGGTCGCGGCGTCCTCCAGGGCGACATCCGGCGACAGATGATTGCCGTCGGCATGGGTACGCAGTTCGATCCCGTCATAGCCGTAGTTTTTGGCGTTGGAGGCAATTCGGTCGAGGGACCAGTCGGGGCAGCCCAAAGTAGAGAAAGTCAGCTTCATCAGCGGTTCTCCCAATCCGTACGGTTTGCGGCGCCGGGGCCAATCAGATCAGCCCGAAGATTTCATTGCTTGCGGCCTGGTGAAATCTCCGGGGTAAACGTATGAGGTCGCCGGATAGAATCAACCTGATCCTGAAAGATTGGGAGTCGGGGGCGTGAACTCAGGAGACGCGCCGGCGCCGGCGCCGGTGGAAGGCAAGCTGCAGAAGACCGGTAGCAACAGTCAGCGCGGCGGCGGCGATAAACGGGGCGCGAACGCCGAACCGGTCGCCCAGAAGACCGCCGCCGATGGCGCCGGAACTGATGCCGATGGCGATGATGGTCTCGTGGATGCCGCCGGCCTTGCCTTTCTCGGCGTCGCTGTAGGCGACCGTGGCGTAGAAAATGCTCACGTAGTAGACGGTGCCGATCATGACGGCGCTGACCACCACGGCAACGAAGACTGCCGTCGTGTCGGCGGCCCGGACCAGCAGCAGCATGGCGACCAGGTTCGTGATGTGCGCCGCCACCGTCGTGGTTGTCCGATAGCGCCAGAAGACGGTGCCGTGCAGGAGGACATAGATGCCGAGGTTGGCCAGGCGATTGCAGCTCAGGATCAAGCCGTGCCGGTCGGCGGGGATATCCAGTTCCACCATCAGGTGCGGCAGCACGAAGATCAGCACGCCGACACTGAAGGTGCCGGTGATCAGCCCGGTCCAGCTCATCCAGGCGAAGTCCATCGCCTGCTTCCGGGTGGCCGGCGGCGGCACGTGGGGGGCGTCTGCCGTGTTCGCCGGCAAACGGACGCGGCGCAGGGTCAGCCCGGTAAGCGCCACCAGGAACATCGCTGCCGCACAGATGACGAAGGCGCAGGTTTGCGCGGCCCCGCCGAGGTGCGCCAGAATCAGGCCGCCGCCTCCCTGGCCGAGCATCAGCCCGATGTTCCAGGCGATGCAGAAGCGTAGAAGAACACCGCTCATCTGCTGTTCCGACCGGCCGGCGCTGAGGGCGCCGATGACCGACGGATAAATCAGGCCGATGCCGCCCCCGAGGAACGCGATCGCCACGAAGTAGACGATTGGATTGCGGGCGAAAACGGCGCCGGTCATGGCCAGGCAGGCAACCAGACCGCCGGAGCTGATCGTGATCCGGTAGCCGAAGCGATCGGCCAGCCGTCCCGAAAACGACGTCATGATGCCGTAGCTGACCATCGACACCGCCCCCAGTGCGCCGGCGGTGGACATGCTGACGTCGTGCTCGGCAAACTCGCGGGTGACCACAAACGGGAACATCATGAAAGCGATGTCCGTCAGCAGCGAGATCAGGTACAGGCGGCGGTCAGGGTTGTTCATCGGGCCGACACCATAGTCCGGAAATCAGTAATGGGCACCGCTTGATTGGGAATGAGCGAAGAGTTTGCGGGCGTTCTCTTTATCGGGCCGTGTTCCGCGAGTTCTCCGGTTGCTGGTCGCCGTCGGGCTCGACTGCGGGGCCGGCCATACGTTCCAGCAGATGGTTCATCTCGACCGACGGCTGGTTGCAGCCGGCCTCGCCGATGATTTCGGCGGGCACGCCGGCCGCGGTGCGATGCGGCGGCACGTCGATCAGGACCACGCTGCCGGCGCCGATCTTGGCGCCCTCGCCGATCTTGATGTTGCCGAGCAGTTCGGCGCCGGCGCCGATCAACACCCAGTCGCCGATCTTCGGGTGCCGGTCGCCGCCTGCTTTGCCGGTACCGCCGAGGGTCACCGAATGCAGGATGGAGACGTGGTCGCCGACCACCGCAGTTTCGCCGATCACCACGCTGGTGGCGTGATCCATCAGGATCCCCTTGCCGATGCGCGCGCCGGGATGGATGTCGACGCCGAACGCTTCGGAAATCCGGCTCTGCAGGGCCAGCGCCATCTGCTTGCGGCCAACCGTCCAGAGCCAATGTGCCAGACGATAGCTCTGCAGGGCCTGGAACCCCTTGAAATAGAGCAACGGCGTGGAATATGCGGTGCACGCCGGATCCCGCTCGTAGACGGCACTGATATCGACGCGCATCTTGCGGCCGATCTCATTGTCGCTGTCATAGGCCTGCAGGAAGAGCTCCATCAAGCCGATCGGCTGGAGGTTGGCGTTGGCGAGCTTGTTGCCCAGATGATAGGCCGTCGCCCGTTCCAGGCTTTCATGGTTGATAATCGTGTTGTACAGAAAGCTGGCGAGCACCGGCTCGTCTCTGGCGTCGGCTTCAGCTTCCGTGCGGATGGTCTGCCAGATTGTATCTTGTTCGGGACTCATGGGGGAATGTCCTTCGTAAAACGTGCAGGAAGAGGGGAGCAACAACCGGCAAGGTACGGGCCGCGACGCGTCCCGCGCCTGCCGCTCACCACCGGAACGGCAGGCTTAACATCGGCAGGTAATCAGTTGGCGATGTCGGTTTGGCATAGATCGTTTCGGCGCAAGCTGTTCCGCCGACAGGCTATCCGTTGTTGCCCGTTTGCATCAATACGGTACGTCGGAAGTGTTCGATTTCAACGCGGTCCGTCGGCTCGAGACAAACCTTCGCCTGCTGCCGCTCTGCGCTTCCCGCCGGCTCCTCGGCGCGGCAGCGGGGCGCATCGCCCCCGGAGCCGGCGAACGGTCGGTCGGCGCCAGTCCCGTTTTTTGTCTGAGCACCTTGATTTTTTCGTCGTCACAGGCAGATTGCCGGTTCGTTCCCGAGCGTCCGGCAGCTTTGCAGGAACCCGATTTATGGGATTGTTCAGTCAGCGGAAAAAACAGCGCGTAGACCGTCGAGAATCACTGGCCGGCGTCCCTGTACTGCATGAGAATGTCACCTTGGTTGAGGAACAAAACCAGAATATTACGATCAAACTGCGGAGTGCCCGCGGGACCTCGTTGTTTGACCGGCTGCGTCCGGCCGGCATGGTGAAAAGCTACGAGCTCGACCAATTCGGCACGTTTGTCGTGCGGCAGATTGACCAGCGGCGCACGGTCATGGACATCATCAAGGCCTTTGAACGCAAGTTCAAGCTGAGCCATCGCGAAGCCGAACTGGGCGTCGTCGCATTCCTGAAGATGCTGATGAAGCGCAAAGTCCTTTCCGTCGTGATAGAATAGAGCGTAGATGACTTACTCCAGACGAATTGCTCTGATAATCTTTCTGGGAGCAGGCGTGTTCAGCGCTCTGGCCGAGCCGTCCGAACGGCAGGTGACCCGGGATTTTCGGGAGCTGTTCGCCACGCATGGTTCGCGGCTGCCCGGGGCGCCGGGGAATCTCTTCCTGGAAAAGCATGTCACGAAGGTCTTTGCGGAATCGGGGTTTCCGTCCGGGGCGATGACGTTTGAAGCGCCGGCGTTCATCCCGGGGCGGGCGGCGATCCGGGCGGGGGATCAGAGTTTTCCGATCCAGACGCTGCATCCAAGCATGATGCGGCCGGGCAACTTCCCGGAGCGCAAGTTCAACACCCGGCTGATCTACTTCGGCAAGGCCGACTACGCGGCGATCGAGCGTCTGCGCGGCGTGGTGTTGCGGGGATCGGTGGCGCTGGTCGAGTTCGATTGCGACATGGACTGGGTGTATCTGCTGCGGTTCGGCGTCAAAGGTTTTATTTTCATCGGCAAGGAGAGCTACTTCCACCAGGATTCGGTGAGCAAGCTGTACAACACGGAAGTGTCCTGTCCGCGGTATTTCATCGAACCCGAAGCGGGGGCCCGGCTGCGGCAGCTGGCCACGGCGGCCGGCAAGAACGGCGCCGACGTGGTGATCGAGAGCGAGCCGTCGCGTTGGCGCCGGCAAACGCTGCATAACCCCTGGGTCGTGATCCCGGGATCCGACCCGGAACTGGGCAAGGACGTAATCGTGCTGACCGCGCCGCTGGACGCGCGCTGCATCGTGCCGGAACGGGCCCTGGGCATTCAGGGCGCGGGCAATCTCTACCTGCTGCTGCAGTTGCTGGAGCATTTCAAAGAGAACCCGCCGGCACGGACGGTGGTACTGGCAGCGGTGAACGCGCACACCCAGCGGTACAAGGGCGAGCGCATTCTCGCGTGGTTTCTGTGTGCGCCGGAAGCGGCAGTGGCGAGGACCCGCAACCTCATTGCGCGCGACCAGCGGGAGGCGGAGCTGTATGTGCGCAACTACAGTGAGCTCGATCTGGCGCCGATTCCGCCCGGCACGACGCACATTCACGCCGGCATGGATATGCTCTGGGAGCTGTTGCGCCTGCAGGAAGAACGTCGTGAGGAAGCCGGGGAGACGGAAGCGGAAGCCGGCGCGACGGATTCCAATCTGGCGGCGTTGGAGCTGAAATCATTCTCCGATGCGGACTATCGCAAGGCCGTGGCGGCGGTCGCGACCAATTATGCCGACCAGCGCGGCGGCTTCCTCTGGCATGTGTCCACCAACCAGGAAGCCAAGGACTCCCTGATCGACCTGGAGGACGAGGCCGCCGACTTGAAAACCTGGGATATCGGCAAACTGCGGGGATTGGCCGAGAAGCTGCATCCGGCTTTCGAGAACGAACGGGTATTCGAACTCTGGCGCGGGCTGCTGGACGACAGCACCGGCTTCCGTATCCCGGTCAAGAAGCCGCTGCAGTCGGAAGCCACGCGGCAGCTCAACCGATTGAAATTGAAACTGATGGACCTGGAAACGCCGGTCGTCGGCCGCCTGGTGATGGAAGAGTACAACACCAGACTGGCCGGCCGCAGCGAGGCCGAGATCGCCGAGTTGCTCGCGGCCCTGCCGGAGCGTCTGCAGGCGCTGGCGCCGGAGACTGCCGAACAACCGCTGTCGACGCGGGAGCAGCGCCTGTACGACACGGCGTTGCGTCACTACAACCGTAAGAAGAAACGCCTGGAACAGATGCAGGCGGAATATAAGGAGACCTTTGACGAAGAGCGCGCCAAAGTACTGATCAAACGCTTGAGCAAGGCGGAGCAGGCGGAGATGAAGGAGCTGTCGGCCGACGCGCGAATGAAGGCGGCGCGGGATCTGCACAAAGAACGCCGCCGGTTCCTGCTGGTGTCGATGCTGTACATGGTCGACTGCATGGCGACACAGCAACAGCTCAAGGAACAGCGGCCGCATTATTCCGTAGTCCTGAAGCTGTTCAACAAGATCGACCTGGGCCTCGGCTCGACCAAGGTGCGGTATCGCCATGTCGCCGAATCCCCCGAAAAACTGGCGATCCTCAAAGGCAATCTTGAGCGCACCCTGGAGCTGTACAAACTGCGCGCGAAATACAAGAAGCGCACCCTGGAACAGGACGAAGCCAACGACAAGCTGCGGGAAGCCCTCGGCACCAAGCGAGTCGCGCTGGTGATTAATCTCGACCTCAATTTCCAGAGCGACCGCTTTGGGTTCTGCAGCAGCTGGGGCAAGATCAAACCCGGCTGGCAGCGGCAATTCGGCAAAGTCAGTTTCCAGGTGTCGGAGGCCTTGACCGCCGAGCGCAAAGCCGACCGCAACCCGTTCGTCAATACCCTGACCAACATCGGCAGCCGCCCGGAGGAGTTCTACTTCTATGACCCGACGCATTCGGCGGTGGTCTTTCAGGGGTCGAACCGGACGCCGGCGGTGGTCCTGAAGAACGTCCACGCGCCGGCCGGCGCGGTATTCAGCCCGGTCGACGACCTCGACGGCCTCAATGCCGCGCGGGTCAAGGCGGCGGTCGCCTGGCTCCCCGCCTATTTTTCCGCGCTGCTGGCGAACCGGGATGTGACCAACCGCGAAACCGGCCTGACCCCCCCGAAACCACACCAGGGCGTGGCCTGCTGGAGTTCCGTTATCCGTACCTATACGCTGGATGAGTTCGCCGCCTCCGCCACCCCCAACGAACCGGTGCCCAATTCCCTGCTGGTGCTCTACCCGGCCGGCCCTGAAGTCAACGCAACCGACGTGATCCGCGACGGCGATGTGGCCGCCAGCTACTGGGAGATTTCCGATGTCACGGGCCAGGCCTACCTGCATGCCGTCGACTACATGGAACTGCTGACGCCTGCGGCCTACCAGATGGACGAGAGCTTCACCCGGGTATTGTTCACGATCGATAAAGGCCTGGCGCAGTCGTCCGGCCAGAACATCAGCAATATCAACCGCAACCCGAGCAAGACGCTGGCGATGTTCAAGTGCCGGGAGTTCCCGGTGTACGACCGCATCGATCCCACCCGCCTGAAGAGCTCGCCGGTGACCTGCCAGGAATACTGGCCGATCAGTCTGACGATGAAGGACACGCCGCAGCGCTTCGGCGTGCACGGCGCCGCAACCCGCGGGCCGGCGGCCTCGCAGCCGTCCTGGGGGCCGGTGGCCGTCTACCTGCACCGCCGGGAAAAAGGCCTGAAACCCGACCCCGTGCTGATCCTCGTACCCGGCCTTGATAAGACCCTGCCGCGCTCGCTGCTGAACGCCACCACCGCCAGGCCTGAGGGCAGCGGCTTTGAGCTGCCGGAGGACATCGCGCCGGATTTCTTCGCACAGACCGCGTTCGATATGGACCGGCTGAACCGGTTCCGGCTGGAAAGTATGACCGGCGTCAGCAACCAGTTGCTCGAGGACTTCCTGACGCAGGGCAAGGAGGAGCTGACGGCGCTCCAGAGGCGTAAGCAGGCCAATGACCATACCGGCGCCGTCCGCCAGACGTATCTGGCGCTGGGCAACGAGGTCAAGGCCTACACGCAAATCCGTTTGACCACCCGGGATATGCTCAAGGCGATCATCTTCTACATGGCCCTGATGCTGCCGTTCTGCTTCTTCCTGCAGAAATTGACGCTCAAACTGGTGAAGCTCGAGCACCAGGTGCTGGCGTTCTCCGGCCTGTTCATCAGCATTTACGTCCTCTTCCGGTTTATCCACCCGGCCTTCCGGATCGCCCTCAACGCGGAAGCTATCTTCATCGCTTTCGTACTCGGCGCCATCGGCGTCTTCGTCACCTGGATTATGCATTCGCGTTTTGAAGCGGAGATGCAGCTTATCCTGCACGGCGCCGGCGACCACGAAAGCGACGTATCCTATTCAACCGTCGGGCAGACCGCCCTGCTGATCGGCGTCAACAACATGAAACGCCGCCGGATCCGGACGACGCTGACGTCCGCCACGATCGTTCTGGTGACGTTTGCCATGCTCGCCTTTTCAAGTATCTCGAAGAAGATGAGTCCGACGGTGATCAACCGCGGGACGACATCGCCGTATACCGGTTTTTTCTTTTTCTGGCCGGGCTACAAGACCATGGACGAGGCGACGGTCCGGGTGTTTCAGATGTTCTTCGGCAACCGCGCCACGGTGTCGGCCCGACGCACCGGCATGCCGCCCAAGGGCTCGGAAGACTCGGTCTTCCCCTGGGAACTGACGGTTGCCGGCGTGAGCGGGAGCCGCCTGGACACGCAGGCCTTCGTCGGCCTGCCGATGAGCGATGAAAAGCTGGTGGCCGAGACCATCGTTTCCGGCCGTTTCTTCAGCAGTCCGACCGCGCGGGAGGGGCTGCTGTCCGTCAGCGCCTGCGAGACCCTCGGCATCACGCCGGCGCAGGTTAAGGCGGGCGAGGTCGTGCTGCGCTTCCTCGGCCACGATTTGAAACTGGTCGGCATGGTCGACGACGAAGACCTCCGGCGGCTGCGTGACCTGTCCCCCTACCACACGCTGCTGCCGCCGAAACGCCAGGGCGGCCAGGGCTTTGCCGTCGCCGGCGGCGCCGCCGAAGCCGAGGCCGATGAGGACACCTCGGCATTGGCCGTCGACCCGAACGCCGTGGTCCTTCTCCCCATCGAACTGTCCCGCTCGCTCGGCGGCAGGCCCTACAGCGTCTCCGTTCGCTTCCACGAGGATGAAGTCGGCCGCACCGACGTGGATATCTGGGCTGAGATGAACAAACTGCTGACGGTGACGACGGCGAAGTTCTATGTCGGCAGCAAACTGCCGTTCACGGTCACGGGTTCGTCGGTGGAACGCCAGGCCGGCGTCTATTTTGTCGGGAGCAGTTACCGCACCAGCATCGGCGGCCTGTCGCGACTGATCATCCCCCTGCTGATTGCCGGCTCGATTATCCTCAACACCATGCTGGGCACAGTCTATGAACGCAAAGCCGAGATCGCCGTCTACAACGCCATCGGCCTGAATCCAACGCATATTTTCATGTTCTTCCTGGGCGAGGCCTTCGTCTATGCCGTCCTCGGGTCGGTCGGCGGCTATATCATCGGCCAGACCCTGAGTATGGCGGCCAAGTATTTCGGCGTCGCGTCGGACGTGACGATCAACTTCTCGTCGCTGATGGTGGTGTACTCGATCCTGTTCACCATTGCACTGGTGCTGCTGTCGACGCTGTACCCGGCCTATGTCGCCACCCGCGCCGCGGTGCCGTCGGGCAAACGCAAGTGGTCCTTGCCGGACCACGAGAATGACCGGATGAACGTGGTCTTTCCGTTTATCTATCAGCCGCAGCTGGCCATCGGCGTCATGTTCTATCTCTACCAGTTCCTCGAGCGTTTCACCGAGAAGTCCATCGGCGAGATGATTGCCGACCTCGAAGCGGTTGAAGAGCTCAAAGACGATGCGGGCCGGGTCGCCTACCGGGTTGTCTATCACATCGCCCTGGCGCCTTTCGACCTGGGCGTGACCCAGAAAGTCGTCTTCACCGACAGTTTCGACGAGGTCGTCCAGAGCTATCGCATTCGCATGGAGATCATCCGCGTGTCCGGCCAGGACTCGAACTGGACGACGACCAACAAGCCGTTCCTGGAGCAGTTGCGCAAGCGGCTGATCCGTTGGCGCAACCTTGACCCGACGCAGCACCGGTGGTACGTCAAACAGGCCGAAGCCTTGTTTGCCGGCCGGGCGCTGCCCGACGAGCCGATGCCGGCGGCGGCCGCCACCAGCTACGTCGGCCAGGGCTCGGAAGAGACCGCCGACACGGACGGCCCGGAAACAGGACCCACGCCGTTCGGCGAGTCCAACGTACAGAAGTAAGCCATGGCGTTCAGCGACGACAAAGAACTAAAAGAATATCGCAATCTGATTCAGCCGCCGGATACGTTTGCCGACGGTTTCAGTTGGAAGACCGTGGCCGGGGCATTGTTCCTCGGCTTCCTGGTCAACCCCGTGACGGTATATCTATCGCTGGTTCTGGGCCACGATCCGGCGGTTGGCAGCGCCATGAAATGGGTCATGGTCATCTTCTTCGCCGAAGTCGCCAAGCGGTCCTTCACCCAGTTGCGCTCGCACGAGCTGTTCACCCTGCAGTATATGACCGGGCTGGCGCTGGCCCACCCGATGCAGGGCTTCCTGTGGAAACAGTATTTCGCCCGCTCCGACTACGTTCGCGGCCTCGGGCTGGCGGCGGAACTGCCCAGCTGGGCCTTCCCCACGCGGGCGGCGATCCTCGACGGCGGCAACACCTTCTTCACCTGGGCCTGGGCCCCTGTGATCGCACTGGCGGTCTTCAGTATCGTCCTGAGTAAATTCACCGATTTCGGCCTCGGCTATGTCCTCTATCGCCTGGTCAACGACGTCGAGAAGCTGCCCTTCCCCTTCGCCCCGGTGCAGGCCTCGGGCATCATGGCGCTGTCCACCGATCGCAGCGAAGAAGAACCCTATCGCTGGCGCTGCTTCGCCATCGGCGGCGCCATCGGCATGATCTGGGGAGGGCTGTATCTTTGTGTACCGGTGCTGACGGAGGCCTTCCTGGGCCAACGGGTGGAACTGATCCCGCTGATCTTCATCGACCTGACGCCGCAGATCGGCGAGTATCTCCCGGCGATGCCGTTCAACCTCGTGCTCAATCTGGGCGCGTTTCTGACCGGTATGGTGGTTCCGTTCTGGGGCGTGGTCGGATCCGTGGTCGGCGTGGTCTTCACCGCGATCGCCAATCCCATTCTGCAGCACTACGGCTTTCTGCCGAACTGGCGGCCGGAGATGGGCTTCGTCAATACGCAGTTCAGCAACTACATCGACTTCTATCTGTCGTTCAGCATCGGCCTGTCGCTGGCGGTCGCCTTCTCACAGCTGGGCATTCTGCTGGGCAAGATGGTCAAGAACGTGATCAAACCGCCTCCCAAAGAACTGCGGCATGAGAAGACCGTCGGCCAACGCTTCCGTGAGGGCTGGAAGATCCTGGTCACGAACAACACCAAACGCGGCGACTACTCGATTTTCCTGGCGGTCGGGCTGTATTTCGCGCTGACCGCGTCGTGGATCGGTCTCGGGCTCTTTCTGGTGCCCGGCTATCCCTGGCTGATCATGATCTTTTACGGCGTCATCTACAACCCGCTGATCTCCTATGCCACCGCCAAACTCGAAGGCCTCTGCGGCCGCGCCATCGCCATTCCTTACATCAAAGAAATCACTATCCTGCTCTCCGGCCATAAGGGCGCCGATATCTGGTTCGCGCCGATGCCGATTCAGAACCTCGGCGTCGCCACCGTCGGCTACCGCGTCCTCGAACTCACCGGGACCAAAGTCGTCAGCAAATTCAAAACCATCTGTCTGGTGACGCCGATCGTCATCGTCGCGTCGTTGATGACCGCCGAGTTGATCTGGAAGATGGGCGACGTACCCAACAGCGCCTTCCCCTTTACGCAGATGATGTGGGAGCTGCAACTGAAGAAACGCTGCGTCATTCTCACCTCGACGCTGGAAGGCGGTTCCCAGTTCCTCGAGGCCTGGCATTTCTCCTATGCGATCACCGGCTTCCTCTCCGGGAGCATTCTGTTTGCCGTCCTGACCTCGCTGGGATTGCCCATCATGCTGGTGTTCGGCGCGGTCTGGGGCCTGAATCAGGGGTCGCCCGGCGCGCTGGTCTGTTCCTTCCTCGGGGCGCTCGTCGGTAAATTCTACTTCCGGCGCAAGTTCAAGGATATGTGGCTCAAGTACATGGTTGTAGTCGTCGCCGGCTTCGGTTGCGGCATGGGACTGGTGGGAATGGTCGGCATTGCCGTCCGCGTCATTAAGGGCATGCTGGAACCGACACTCTGGTAAGTGAAAGACAACTGATGCAAGAGAACCAAAAACCGAACGCGAAGACGTCCTACGGCAAGATCACCTTGCGCGCGCTGCTGCTCGGCGTGCTGTTCGCCGCGATGTTCGCGTTTCTGACGGTCTATTTCGAGAATATCCACGCCCGCTATCTGTCGGCCACGCAGATCCCGGTCATGCCCTATATCTTCCTGGTCGTCGTGGTCCTGCTGCTCAACCCGCTGCTCAAACTGCTGGGCCGCGGCATCAAGGCCGTTGGCGGCGGTGACGAAGGCCTCGGCGGCTCGGTCTTCGGCCGGCTGGCACGCCATCTCTTCGGCCCGCTCAGTGCGGCTGAGATTATGACGGTCTTCGTCATGGCGCTGGTCTCCAGCGGCGTTTCCACGTTCGGGCTGGCCTCGCAGCTCGTCCCGGTCGTCTCGGGGTTGATGAACCGGCACTGGAACAAGGACCAGACCCAGTGGGACGTTTACATCGAGCCCTACGTCAATGACCGCTTTATTGTCGCCAAGAAAGGCTTGCAGAAGGCCGCCGTCAAACATGTCGACGCGCTCCATGTCCTGGATCATGCCAAGGACGTCCTGGATGCAGCGGAAACGCTGCAGGACCGCAAGGCCGCCGTCGCCGGCGCCGGGGACGAACTGAAGGTCCGGGAAGCGGCCGTCGCGGCCGGGCCGACGGAAGAGAATCGCGCCTTCCTCGCCAAGGCCAAACGCCTCCTGCGCGTGGCCGAGGAGGCCCTGGACGACGCGCAGAAACGCTGGGACAAGCTGACCGCCGATCACCCTGATCTCAAGACCGGCGAGGTGCTCAAGACCTATCCCGCCCGCATCGATGAACTGCAGGCCGAATACAACATCGCCAAGCAGGAACTCGAACAGATCGAAGAGGCCAGCTTCAAGGTCATCGACGAATTTCGCCGCGGCCTGCCCCGGGAGAAGCGGGCCATCCCCGGCTTCTGGCCGGTCCCCAGTGAAGGCGCCGCCGCCTGGTTTGCCCGCCTGCAGCGGCTGCAGGAAGGTCCGGATGCCAAGGCCGACGTCGAACAGGCCCGGGCCCTGCTGCAGCAGTCAATCGACGGCGGCGGCCGCCTGCCCCCGGCGTTCTTCAAGCACCTCGATCAAGCCGTCGAACGCCTCGAGCCCATCAGTACCGCACCGGACCTGCAGGCGCAAGCCACGGCCGTCAAGGACCAGCTCGAAGAGATCACTGCCGCCGGCGGCAAGACCAGCAGAGAGCTGAAGGATTTGCGCCAGCGCCGCCGGGCCGCGCTGAGCAACGAATTCGACGAACTCGACGCCCAGATTGAGGACCTGGTTGAAGCACGCCGCGACCAGAAGGAGCTCCAGACCGAACTGCGCAATCGCTCCGACAGCCTGCAGCACCAGCTCAATATCGTCGCCCGCGTCGAGGAGACCCAGAGCCGCCTCCGCGAGATCAAGGCGGCTCTCACGCCGACGTCGGCCCCGCCGGCCCTCGAAGCTGCCGACGGCGAACTTGCCGCCTGCATTGCCGCCTTCAACAGCTTCGACGCCGACCTCAGCCGCTACCTGATCGGCGACGTCCCCTGGCGCCACTGGCTGCGCCCGCTCTTCAACTGGGCGGTGCTCATCCTGTTGTCCTACCTCGTGCTGATGACGCTCAACGTCCTGATCTTCCGCCAGTGGGCGCACAACGAGAAGCTCATCTATCCGCTGGCCGAACTGCCGAAAGCGCTGGTCGGCGCCGACAGCGACCCGAACGATCAGACCTGGGTGCCGACGGCGTACACCCGGGGCCTGTTCTGGGCCGGCGTGGCTATTGCGGTCGTGTTTCTCGGCTGGAACCTGCTGGTCCAGCACAAGGTGCTTACCGGCGTCGGCCAGATTGAGATCCTCACAGGCCGCGGGGTGATGTGGCGGAACTACGTCCAGGGCACCTTCCTGAGCGCTCTGGCGGCCAAGTTCAAGTTCCATATCTTCTTCACGCTGGTGGCGCTGTCCTTCCTGATCCCGGCGAACATCTCCGGGTCTCTCACGTTCTTCGAAATCTTCTTCTATCTGCAGTTGATTGTGTTGGTTGCTCTCGGTTACGGCACCAACTACGACAGCTTCAAACAGAGCTGGATGCTGCAGGTGAATTTCCGCACCGCCCAGGGCGGCGGCGCCTTGCTAATCTTTGCTTCGGTCATCATCTGGAAGTGCCGGCATTACCTTTTCTGCAGCGTCCAGCCCAAACTCCTGAGCGGTCTGGAAGCGGCCGAACAGAAGGAGCTGCGCATCAACTCGGTCCTCTTCATCGGCGGCTCGCTCGGTCTGATCGCCATTCTGACCTGGGGTCTGGGCGTCAACCTCTTCTACTCCATCGCGCTGTATCTGATCGTGCTGATTACCAGCATCGGCCTTGTCCGCGCCGTCGCCGAGGGCGGCATCCTCGGCTTCCAATGCTGGTTCGGCCCCGGTCACATCGGCCGGCTCATCGGCATGGACAAGGCCTGGACCGCACCCAAGTTCTTCGCCCCCGTGCTGATCTACTACTCCGTCCTGTTCCTCGATATCAAAACCTTTATCGCCCCGGCCATGGCCAACGCCATCAAGATCCGCGATGATCTTAAAATGCGCCGCCTCCGGTTCCACATCGCCATCTGGTCGGGCATCATCCTCGCCGCCGCCATTGCCGTGATCATGCACATCGTCCTGGCCTACAGCCGGGGCGCCGACAACATGTCCGGCTGGTTCTACACCAGTTTTCCGCGAAGCGCGCTGTTCAACAATACGATCCGGACCATTGCCAAGACCAACCCGGTGGACACCTCCGGCGGCATGGCCTGGCTGATTGCCGGGATGCTGCTGATGGGTCTCCTGCTCTACTTCCGGCGCCATGTCTTCTGGCTGCCGCATCCCATCGGCCTGATCATGTTCGTCAACCCGATCATGCACACCTATTTCCTCAGCATCTTCCTCGGCTGGCTCTTCAAAACACTGGTCAGCAAATACGGCGACAAGGACAGCTACAACAAGATCCGCTACCTCTTCATCGGCCTCATGATCGGGGAGATCCTGATGTGCATGTTCGGCTATGACCTGAACCGAAACTGAGCCGCCGTCCCATGGCCGACAACAGCGAACCCAAGTTCCGGCATATCGCCTGGGACGGTGTTTGCTTCGAAGTGCCCGCCAACTGGGAACTCGGCCTCTACAAATACCCCTCCAGACGCTCCATCCATGTCGAGATCGAGGACGAATACGCCGTTCGCCTCGAAGGCGAATGGACCCGGCCCAAACGCCAACTTGACATGGACGACGTCCAGAAGCGGTACGAGAAGACCGTCCATCGCATCACCCGCAAGGCCGAACGCAATGAAATCGTCAAAGGCCTGCCCGACGGCTGGATCGCCACCGCCTACCTCTTCCGCGAAGGTCAGTTGACCCAGGACGCCAAAGACATCTTCCAACCGAAGCAATGGCTGCTCACCGCATTCTACCTGCAGCCCGGCGGCAAGTTCTTCGCCTACTTCCTGCTGCATATCTATCCCGAAGACAAAGAAAGCCCGCAGGAAGTCATCCGGCACGTAGCCAAGACCATGGAAGTCCAGGACGAGGGTCTGCGGCGCTGGAGCCTGTTCGACATCGACTTCGAAGTTCCCAGCGACTTCCAGCTCGAAAGCACCCAGTTCGATATCGGCGCCAAGCGGATGGTGTTCCGCTGGAAACTCCGGCGCTTCCACATCTGGCACTTCTCACTGGCCAGCCATTTCCTCGAAGCCGGGGAAACGCCGGAAGAATGGTTCTCCGGCCACCTGAACGGCCTGCGCGATATTCGCGGCCACCGCTTCTACCCCGCCGCCGACGGCGAGGTCACTCACAAACGCAAACGCATCCACGCCTTCGGCCACAGCGACGAGATCGCCCGCTGGTGCTTCAAATGGAAATGCCGCTGCCGGGTCGATCCCGAACGCGACATGCTCGTGGCCTGGCTCTTCAACTACCGTCGGGCCGAGGACCTCAAAGTCATCCCCGAATCGCTGCGGTTCGGGCGGGACATCTTCCAGCCGAACACCCCCGCCGACCCCGACTGGCTCGAGAAAAAGAAGGCCCGCAGGAACAAGTGAGGCCGGGCGAGAGGTCCGGAAGCCAGCTGCAGGGCCCGCGACAAGGAAACCGGTAAGCTTGGCCTGAAGACCTCCTTCAGAGGCCCAACGGGTCGACATTGACGAAGCCCAGGCCATCGGCCTGGGTTGGTGGTTTTACCCTTTATTAATCCGGCACGCAAATAGGCGACATTCTCGCGGTGTGTGCTATATTAGTC
>CAYLNH010000049.1:0-33490 GCA_964384625.1 uncultured Lentisphaerales bacterium | reverse complement strand
CTCTTGAGAGTCGGGACTCGAGGCAAAGAAGGGCAGTAATCGAGGGCTTACGGCGCGGGAGATATCGCTCGTACTCCTCTCGTTTCTGAACTGCGTTCCGAAACTGCATCATGACTAGCACGAAGTCCCGTTACGCAGTCCACGGGATCCTTGATTCTGAGACAAAAAGAGGTCCAGTCGCTGACGGAGTGAGGAACTCGTTGGGGCGCTGAGCACAGTCTGACGGCGGCTTATTCGATCCGGACCGGTACCGAATTGCTGATCGATTTAAATACGTTGTTGCCGCTCGCGTTGGTTCGGACTTCCACCAGCTCGACCGACAATACCATGACGCCGCCGTTCGGCGCCAGCGCTGCCTTCAGCTTCTCCAGCGTCTCGCCTTTGAATCGGGTGAAGTCAATGCTTACGGGAATGTCCATGTGCGCGTTCTTGATCGGCGGCCGTTGGGGATAGGGCATCAGCAACTTGTTCGGCCCGAACACCAGTACATACCCCAACCGCTTCGGCGGCCGCCGGCGGAAGACTACCCGGAAGCGGATGATCTTCGGCTTGTCCAGCGCCGCGCGCAATGCGTCAGCCGGGAAGATCAGGGCTGCCGGCCGCGGCTGGTGAGAGATCATCCGGAAGTCACCCGGCAGCCGCCGCAGCAACGGCATGTCCCTGTCGTGCAGCGGGAAATCCTGCAGCCCCTTGATCCCGAAGTTGTACGCCTTCAATTCGCTCTGCAGTTCCTTGCGCTTCTTCGTGATCTCCTCCTTGTAGGTCGCATTCGCCACGCCGATTTCGAGATGGTAGAGGATCGTGTTTGCCCGCAGATAGCTGTTGATCGTCGGTTTCGCGCGAAAGCCTTTGTCGATGCGCGCCGTCTCATGGCGGTAGCAGGAGGTCCTGGCCTTCTCGCGGTGCAGGACGATGGCCTTCTTCTGCGCGGCCGTCGGCTCCGTCTTGAGCAGGGCGGTTGCCAGCGCGTCGATCGCGGCGTAGTCATGGATCCGGATGCCGGTCTTGCCCGCCAGCTCCGCCAGTTTCTTCTGGTTGACCGCGAGGAAGTCCTGTTTCAACTCGCCCAGTTTCGTGTCGATCTGTCGGCCCAACGTTCCCTGGACGTCCTCGTATTTCAGCATGCCCAGGCCGGAGGTCAACTTGTTGAAGTCGGCGGGTGTTTTGCCGCTCCCGGCGTAGGTATCCAGGATCTCCTTGTACTTGGCCTCGAGACCGCCGCCGGCGTCGCCCATCTGCTTCTCCAGCGTCAACCATTCGGCCAGCAGCAGGCCCGTCTGTTTCTGCAGTTTCGGAAACTGCTTCCGGGCCTGGCGGATGGTCGCGATCCGCTGCCGCACCGCAGCCGCGGTGTAGTCCCGGCCGCGGTCGACTTTGGGCAGAAAGACGCTGACCTTATCCGCCGTCACGGACGATTGTTTGCCGTCAACAGTCTTGTAGTTATATGCCGTCTCTGTGCCAAGGACCTCCCTGGCGACAATGCTTGTACCGTCTTTCAGGATAAGCAGTCCGTCCTCGGCGCCCAGGTGCAGGGCGACGGCGGCGACCGCGCAAACCAGCAACATCTTCATAGCGATCTCCCTTTCGGTTACAGTTCCGCGTCCCGCGGACGAAGTCAATCCGTTCCACCGCCCGTCGTCCTCGGGAGCGGTTGCCGGATGCCCGGTGCACTATTGAATCCTCCCTCGCGATTTCCTAAAATCAGGCTGCGGAAGAACGGTTTTAGAACAACGGAGTGTGGTTGATGCGTAAGCGGTTCGTGATGGTAGTGGCGGGTTTGCTGCTCGGTAGCGCGGCGGCGCGGGCCGGTGATGAATTCACCGACCTGATTATCCTCAAAGACGGTTCCAGAATCCGCTGTAAAATCCTGCTCGACGACGGGCTCGAAGTGACGGCAAAGGTTAAGCGCAAGACCATCGCCTACGAACGCAAGATCTCGCATGACAAGATCAAAGCAGTCAAACGCGGGGCCCTGTCGGAACTGGTGAAGCCGAAACCCAAACCGAAACCCAAACCGAAACCCAAACCGCAGGAACCGCAACAACCGGAGCTCTCTCGTGCCGACCGTGGTCCGCGCGGGCTTTGGGGATTCCTGGCCCGGCCGCAACTGAACGGCCTTGTCGGCCTGAAACAACGGTTCAAAAGCCGGCGCGCCGCGTTCAACGCCGCTTCCGCGAAAGCCTTTGAAGGTGGCGTGGAACTCCGTGATGTTGTGGTCTACGGCAAGGTCGGGCCGTTCTCGATGCGGTATGGCTTTGGCGGCGACGGCAGCCTGCAGGCCGCCATGCTCGAGGCGCAGCTGAAAACCAGGAAGGACGCGGAGATGGTGGCCGCCAAGGCCGCCAAAACGCTGGGCGTGCCATTACGGGCGATCAGCATCAAGGGCGCGGTCAAGGGGGTCAACGGCCGATTCCATTTCGCTCCGGACCGCAACGGCAAACCCCGGCTGATCATCGCCCGTGTCCCCGGCCGAGACATGAAGCATGATATGCAGGACGCTGTCGACAAGATCCGCAAACCGCTGGGGCTCGGCCGTGACCGCATCATCTGTGAAGCCGTTGTCGGCAATCGCCCGTGCATCATCCGCCTTCACGGCAACGGCAAAGTCCGGGCCGCCGCTGTCACCCGGAAGTACGAGAGCCTCAAGCGCGCCGTCGAAGACCTCGGCCCCGATCCCCGCCGGAAGTTGTTGGGGTTGCGGTGGCGCGACCTGACGCTGACCGACGTGAACGGCGCCCGGGGCCTGTTTCGTCTCGGCCATCGCGGCAGAGTGTCCGTGATCGAAGGCAACCTGACGTCGCTGAGCGAACTGCGCAGCTATGCCCTGCAGGTGAACCGCCTCGGCACCAGCCCGGACCGGGTTCGTTACGAAGGTATTCTCATGGGCGCCGCCTGCCAGCTCGACCTGACCAAGTCGGGTGACGTTCTGACCGCCAGGCTTTTCGGCGCCTATGAACCGGGGGATAAGGAGGTCCTGCTCAAACTCCTCAAAATCGACGCCGCCCAACTGCATCTGCCAAAGCACAAGTAGGCCGCCACCTGGATCCGCGGGCTCGGTCTTCCCGGTGCGCCCTCCGGTCCGGGCGACAGGGCGATGCCCGCTTGGACGGGGAGGACGTTCACGATTGAATCAGCGGAGCAGGAACGTTGCGATGATGAGGACGATGAAGTTGTTGCAGGCGTGGGCGACCATCGGGGCGACGAGTGACCCGCGCCATTCGCGGATCAACGCCAGCACTGCCCCGATTGTGGTCAACGCCGGGATGCCGGCGATGCTCTGGGGATGGACCGCGGCAAAGATGACCCCGGTGACCATGACCGAAAGGAAGACCCCCCGGCCGCGGCGGAGGTAATGGTAGAAGGCGCCGCGGAAAAAGGTTTCCTCGAGCATCGGGGCGACAATGGTGGCCAGAATGAACAGCGTTACGATTCGCGATAGGTTGCCGCCCTGCAGCTGTTCGACAACCGGGTGGGAGGCGTTCGGCGGCAGAAACTCGAGCCCGAGCCAGTTGATTGCGCGCACCGCCAGAAGGGTCAGCAGCAGCCCCACGGCGATGATCGGCAGCCCGGCGACATAGCCGACCAGTCCCATCAGGATTTCCTTGACCAGATGCCGGCCCGGATGCCAGCCGAGCCCGATGCGGGCCTGCTCCCACGGCACGCCGCGCAGCGGCAGCCAGAGCGCCAGGAAGATCAACAATGGGTTGACGACGTAGAGCCAGCGGATCTGGAGCGCGCCGCCGGCCAGCGGCAGGACCAGGATCATGGTGAGCGCCAGCACAAACAGCTCGAAATAGCGCACGCGGCCGGCAGCGGCCTGTTCGCGGTCCTGCGGGTAGGCCGGTTTGAGTTTGCCCTGCTTGTACAGGACCGCGCCGCACACCAGCAGGATACCGCCAAGGGCGAGTCCGGCAAGTATGGCGCCGGTGATGCCGACCACGGCAAGGGCGGTAAACAGCGCTTGCGCCAGGACCTCCTGCCGTTCCTCCGAGTCGGCCGGCAGGCCGTGGCTGGCCGCCAACCGGCCGGACCAGCCGAAGTGCCGGCGCAGTTTCTCCCGTTGCGCCCCGGGGAGCGTGTCGGGGCCGCGTTCGTAGAGCCGGCGCAGCGTGAGCAGATGATCCCGTTGCGCCCGCGGCATCGTGGGGTTGTTCGAAAGCAGCTTCTCAATCTGGCTGAGGGCAAAGGCTTCGCTCTTCAGTTCAGCCAGAGCCGGGATCACCGCCACTTGGTCGGCGGCGGTTTCGGTGCTGTCCTCGAGCTGCACGACGAGTTCCTCGGCGGCATCGACGCCGGTTGACTGCGGGAACAGTTTCTGGAGTTCGCGGACGCCGACGGCGTAGCGGCACATCATGCGGAGCTGGCCGGACACGCGGTCCGAGGCGCCGCGGACGCGGCGTCGGCCAAAGATATTCAGGTGCATGAAACTGCCGACCACAATCGCCAGCAGGACCCAGAGCGCGAGGCTCCAGCGGCGGCCGGCGGCGGCCGGTTTCGTTTCAATTGGCGGAGGGAGGTCGGGCATCGTCAGTCCTGGAGGAGTTGGTTGACCTCGTTGAGGTAGCCGGCGAAGATGCTGATGATAAAGAACACGAGCACGGCGCCGATCGCGAACAGCAGCAGCAGCGGGGCGACGATACCGAGGACCCGGGCTCGATTGGCCGCGCGGTCCTCGTAGGTTTCGGCGATCTTGATCAGCATCTCGTCGAGGTGCCCGCTTTCGAAGCCGGTGGCGAGCATGGCGACGGCATCATGGGGCAGAGCGGCGGTGAGTGCGATGATCGGCTCATCACCGGCCTGGACCGCGGTGGCGGCGGTATCCAGCGGTCGGCGCAGGAGTTCGTTGCCGCAGCCGGCAGCGGCGAGTTCCAGGCCGCGGGGCACGGCGACGCCGGCGTGATAGAGGCCTTCGAGGGTGCGGGCGAACCGGGCGATCGCCAGGAACCGGGCCAGGGCGCCGAGGACCGGGATGAATGCGACCAGGCGGTCGCGCAGCCAGGCGGCCGCGCGCACCCGGCGGGCGGCGCGGCCGCCCAGCCAGAACGCCGTCAGCAGACCGTAAACCGGCCCGAACCCGAGCAGCAGCACCACGGCGCCGGCGGCCGGATTGAACTGGAGCCGAAGACCGTCGGCGGAGAAGTTGAGCAAGCTGCGGATCCCCGTGACAATGATCACGCCGGCATGGTAGACGAGGATGGGATAGAGCAGACTGATCCAGAGGCGCCGGCGAAACCGACCGCTCTGTTCGAGCGCGGCCGCCAGGCGGGCCAGAGTCTGGGAAAGCTGGCCGCTCTGTTCGCCTGCCGCGATCAAAGCAATCTGACTCGTGGAAAAGACGCGGGGGCGACGCTTGACCGCTTCGGCGAAGGTGTCGCCCCGGGTGATTTCCGCGGCGATGCCCGCACTGACGCGGCGGGCCGCGCGCGGCCCCTGTGTGGAGAGACCCTCAAGCGCCCGGATAATGGGGACGCCCGCTTCCAGGTAGGTGGCCAGCTGACGGAAGAATTCGGCCGGAACGGAAGCGGACATCAACACTCACCTGCAGCGTTACGCCGGACAGGCGCCGCAATTGGGGAACAAACGGCCGGCGGACTCAGGTCTTCAGGGTCAAGACGTTGAGTTTGGTCAGCCCCGCATTGGCGCAGCGATCCAGAAGATCGACCAACTGTTTTTCCGTGGCGTCCGGGTGAACCTTAATAATGACCGTCATCTCCGCATCGAAGCTGGCGGCCGAGATCAGGAGCTCCTGAATCTTGTTGAGGTCTACGGGCTTGGTCCCCATCCAGAGATACTGGTCGGGGTAGATGTAGACTTCCAGCAGCTTCGGTTTGGTGTCGGTCTTCTTCGCCGAGGGCGCCGGCATGTTAATGGCCAGATGCGCTTCCACCTTGTTTTCCTTGAAGGTGGCGATGAAGAAGATCAGCAGCAGGAACACGATGTCGATCATGGCCGACATCGGGACCTCGAGCTTCTCGACTTTTTTTCTCGTTGACATGTTCTGTTCCTTCCGTCAGCTCAGGGCCCGGGCATCGGGCCCTGATGAATCCTATTCGTATAGCGACTCGGTCGCATGCATTACTTTACTCAAACCGGCATTCATCGCGCACCGGGCGACAGCATCGACATGGCGGTACTTGACGCCGGCGCCGGCACGAATGATCACCGGCATATCCTGACCGCGGACCGCCCGTTCCCGGTCGAGTCGGCTTTGGGCAGCCGCCAGATCGCAGTCGTCTCCGTTCACGTTGTAGACCGGCAGGCCGCCGGCGGTTGCCAAGCGTATGTTCACCGTGAACGTCCAGGCAGCCGGCTGCTCGGGTTCGACGTGCCGGGTTTTGGCCAGTTTGACCCGTTGATCGACGATCTGCTGCTGCACGCTGGCAGTGACCACAAAAAAGATGATCAGCAGAAAGACAATGTCGATCAGCGATGACAGGGGCATGACGAGTTCGTCGGTTCGGCGTTTCATAGTCGCTCCTTTCTCGCGAGCGCAATGGGTTTTGCCACGCCACGCGCGCTTGAGACTGGAACCCCTGAGAAACCTGTCCGTTGCCGGGTGCTGCGGTCTCCTCAGCTACTTGTTGTATTGCGATTCCGTCGAATGATTGACACGGTAGAGGCCGGCATCGAGGATGATCGCGTTGATCAGCTCGATCTCGCGGTACTTCACGCCGGCGCTGGCCCGGATGACGACGGGCATGTCGTCGCCGTACCGTTCCCGGGCCCGCATGAGGCGGGCGCGGATGGCGTTGTGCGTGTAGTTGACGCCGCGGATAGAGTATACCGGCGTTGCCGTTTTGTATCGTCCTTGCTCGTCGACTTCGTGGCGGATGTTCACGGTGAACGTCCGCGGATCCACCTGATCCGGCGGTTTGACGTAGTAGGACTTGGCCAGTTTGATCTGGTAGTCCACTACTTCCCGCTGGAGACTGGCGGTCACGATAAAGAAGATGATCAGCAGGAAAACGATGTCAATCAGGGCCGACAGAGGGATTTCGGCTTGATCGTCTCTTCGTTTCATACTCGTCGTCCTTCAGCCTGAACGTGGGTCCAGGCCGGTGGTTGCTGCTTAGTCTTCGTAGTCGTCGTAGTCTTCCTCGCCTTCCTCGACTTCGGCGCCGCGGAGAACCTTGATCAGGTCCAGAACCGTCGCTTCGGATTCGAGCAGGCGGGTGGTTGCGATGTTCTTGTAGATGGTGAAGGCCAGCAGGGCCGGCACGGCAATCAGCAGACCGGACACGGTGGTCCACAGGGCCGTGGAGATGGCCAGGGCCAGGTCTTTGTCTTTGCTGGCGCCGGCGGTCGCCAGGGTGGCAAACGCCTTGACCATACCGGTAACCGTACCCAACAGGCCGAGCATCGGGGCAATCTGACCGCATAGATTCAGATAGCCGATGCGCTGGATAATGCGCTCACTCTCGATGTCCGTGGCGGCGCTGACCGAGTCCTGGACGACCTCGAACCCTTCCGTGATGTTGGTAAAACCGGCCATCAGGATGTTCGAGAGCTGGCAGGGATTGGTCTCGCAGATATGGATGGCGGCATCCAGATCGCCGTCGTCCAGTGCGTCCCGCACACCGGTGATCAGGTGTGGCGGCAGGATCTTGTCACGCCGGGTTTGCAGCATGCCGTCAATGATGAAGGCGATCGTCGCAAACGACGTCAGGAAGATCAGGATCCAGATGAACAGGTTGACGATACCCATACCGAACACGATGGTGGCGAATCCGGGGGCACCCTCACGGCTGGCGGCCGCATCGCCGCCGGGAGCAGCCGGAGCCGCGGCCGGAGCCGCCGGAGCCGGAGCTGCATCTTGGGCGTGGACCATTGTCGTGCTCACTCCCATAAACAGGATGATCATGACCAGCCAGAGTCGGATTGTTTTACACATTACTGTTTTTCCTTAGTTTGGGACGCATACCGTCGCGTCGATCGGTATGCCGTCAGTTGATACGTTATTCGAAACCGGAAAACCTTATCTGCCGTAGTCCTGTTTGCGCATGGCGGCAAACTGTTCGGCCTTGGACTTGTCGTTGAGCAGGGTCAGGACCTGGATCAGCCGGGCGTAGGCCTCCTTGCGGTCGGCCGTGCCGCCGGGGTCGTCCTCCAGATCCTCGGCCGAGTAGACCAGAACAACCTTCATGT
The DNA here is from genome assembly GCA_964384625.1 of uncultured Lentisphaerales bacterium. Lineage (GTDB taxonomy): Bacteria > Verrucomicrobiota > Lentisphaeria > JABSQK01 > JABSQK01 > CAYLNH01. The sequence continues at coordinate 25,345 of CAYLNH010000049.1, read as the reverse complement.
ACTGGATGGCCGCTTCCATCAGCAGTTGACGGTCGTTGTCCTTCTTGCCGGCCTGAGCCTGGGCCAGGATGCCGAGCATCTTGTACTTGCCGGGCGACGGCCGGGCGCGCAGCAGCCTGTTCCGCAGGCCGGGCTGCGACGGGTTGCCGGCGATCTCGGCGGCCAGAATGACTTGATCCAGGAGATCGCCGCGACCTTCAGCATTGCCATAGCGCTTGCCGTCGCGGGCTGCGGCCTTGGCTTTGGCATAGTCCTTCTTGGCCATATAGGCCTGAGCTTTGAGGTAGTATGCCCAGCCGCCCCAGCCGAGCCATTTGACCTGCTGCGGCACGCGGTCCACGTCCTTAATGACCTCGTCGTACTTGCCGGCGTCGAAGTCTTTCTCGATCTTTGTGATGCCGGGGTGTTTGGCGGTCAAGAGGCGGCGAATCGAACCGCGGCGGATCGTCTGCAGGACTCCTCCCATGTCCGGCCGCTGGCTCATCTTGAGACTGCCGTCGGAGGTCGGCAGAACATAGCCCTGGCGCTTGCCGGCTCTTGTGTATACGGTGGCCTTTACGCCTCTCTCGGCCCTGACCACCGCGGTCAGACTCAGCAGCAAGGCAATCACACATGCTGTTCTCATCATCGCATTTCTCCTATCGCTTCGATTTTCAATCGCTTATCGCTTAACGAAACTTGGCCGCGGGCAACTGGGCGATGTCGCTGCGGAACGGGCTGCGCGGGTAGCGCAACCGGAATTTCGACTGGGCGCCGGCGGCTTCCGTGCTCTTGCCGAGCAGGGCATAGCTTTTGATCAGCCCGACATAGGCGCGCTGGATCACCAGGTCCAGCTCCTCGTTCTTGGGGTCGGCGAACTCAACCACCTGCTGGAAACGGAACAGGGCCCGCTGGACCGACTGTTTGTCGGGCATTTCCAACAGGGTGTAGCCGGAACCCACCACGGCGCGGTAGTAGTCGAAGACGTACTTCCGCTTGTCGATCAGGGTCAGAATCTTGTCGAACTGGCGCAGGGATTCCTCGTATTTTTTCTGTTTGCGGTAGGCCCGGCCTTTGATCGTCCAGAGGTCGAAGAAGTAAGGGGTCTTCGGGTCGATCCGCAGCAGTTCGTTGGCCTGTTTGATCGCGGTTTCGTATTCCTTCAGCAGGAACGAGGTCTCCGCCTGGCGCAACATGGCCTTGCCGCGCAGGCGCTGGGCCTTGGCGCGGTCCGGGCTGTTGGTGTCGGCCCGGCGCAGGATCTCGGAGAGCGCGATGGCAGCCAGTTTGGGCTCCATGCAGGTGACCTCGCCGCGGTCGTTTTCGCCAAACAGCTTGAAGGCGATGAAAGCCAGGTTGCCGAAGGGCAGCTCGTCCGTCTTGGCTGCCAACTCCTTGGCGATCTTCTCGGCTTTCTCCTGCTCGCCGGTGCGGATGAAAACCTCAAACAGGATGAACTTCGCGCTCTGGGCGGCATTGCTGTTCGGGAACTGGCTCCAGAGCTTGTCCAGCCACTTCTGGGCTTCGTCGTATTCCTTGCGGGTCAAATAAATGACGCCGACTTTGAGCAGGCTGCCGGGGGCGTAGATCTTGTCCTTCGGGTATTCTTTGAGGAATTCCTTCAGTCCCTTCAGGGCGACGTTCTGGAGCTTGGTACCTTCGTTGCGGAGTTTGTTGGCCTCGGCGCGCTTGGCTTTGGCTTGAGCCCGGACCCGCTGGGCCTGCAGGGCGACCTGCATCGGTGTCGGCAGTGCTTGGGGATCCAGCTTGATCTCGGCCGGGGCCTGGCCCGGTTTGGCCTCGAGCAGGGCTTCCGTTTTGAAATCGTAGATGCCCAGGAGCTTGCCGTTGCGGTAACAGGCGATCGGGGTGAGCTTCCACATGTAGGTTTCGTCGTTGATCTTTGATACTTCCAGGCCCTTGCCGTTCAGCCCGGTAATCAGGTCCGGGCCGTGTTTGAGGATGATCTCATTGCCCTCGACTCCGACAAATTCCGTCTCCTTCTCCAAATCCGTAACCAGGTTGACCTGTAACTCAATGAATGTGAGATAGGAGAGGCCGAAGTCGCCGGGCAGCTCAAGCGCGTCTTCGTCCGCCGCGTCGGCGTCCTCATCTTCGGCGTCGTCGTCTTCGGCGTCCTCATCTTCGGCGTCGTCGTCATCACCGTCTTCCGGTTTGCCGGCGTCTTCAATACCGTCTTCGTCGGCGTCGGGCGGTTCGGTGCCGGCCTTGTCTGCTTCGGGGGCTTCTTCTTCGCCGGCGCCGTCTTCGTCCTCTTTGCCGTCTTCGGGAGGATTGTCGGCTTCTTCCTTGGCCTTCCAGGCTTTCTGGGCCTCGAGCTTGATGCGTTCGGCGGTCAGTTCCAGCTCCTTGGCTTCCTCCGCCAGCGCTTCGGCTTTATCGAAATACGTCGTCGCCTGCTTGTCCGAACACCAGGGGATCATGGCCAGCGCACTGCGGTGGGTGCCGGCGACCTTCGCGTGCTTCTTCTTATAGACGCCCTTCTCGATCCAGGCGAGAATCTCGGCGAAGTGTTTCCGGGCTTCGTCGACCTGGTTGGTGCGATAGAGCTGATCGGCGGCGATGAACTTGGACTTGAGCTTGTTGGCGTCGCCGTCCGGCGCCAGGGCACAGTACTCCAGGAAGTTTTCCGCAGCCTTGAGCGGTTCTTCGGCGATGTAATAGATCCAGCCGAGTTTGTTGAAGGCCAGGGCGCCGTAGCGCGTGGTGCCGTAGTTGCGGGTCAGCACTTCGTAGAAGGGGACGGCTGCCAGGTAGGTCTGCTGCATCTGGCGGACGGCTTCGTCGACAACCCGTTGGTCCTTCTTCTGTTTCTTGATCTCGTCCTTCTTGCGGCGGGCCAGATCGGCTTCCCTCCACTTGGCTTCAGCCAGGCGATACATGGCGGCGGCAGAGCCCGGGTGGTTCGGCGCCAGCTCGGCGAGTTTCATAAACAGGCGCATGGCGCCGTTCTGGAGGAATTCCGCCCGACTTGGATTGTCCTTCTTCACCGCGTTGCCGGCGTTCCAGGCGAGCCCCGCGGTTTTGTACAGCATGTCGTGGGTCCGCTGTGCCTTCGGCTGGACTTCTGCCATGAAGTCGGCTACGGCCATGGCGTCATAGAACCGGTCCTCTTTGTAGAGGCAGGCGGTGGCGAAGAAGAGCGCATCCGCCGTTTGCGAGCCGCGCAGGTCGCGGAGGGCCGCCTGCATGAACTTGGCGTAGGCCTTCTTCCAGTCCTCGTCGCGGTAGAACGCGATGGCGGCATCCATGATCTTCTTGGGGGATTCCTTGGGCGGATCGATCTCGATGCCGAAGTCCTTCTCGAATTTCTTGCGCAACGCCTCGAACCGCGTGATGGACTGGCGGGCATAGGGACTCTCGTCGTAGTCGCTGCGGACCTTCCAATACAGGTTGATCGCCATCGCCAGATTCTTTTTGCGGTCTTCCTTCTTGCCGCGCTGTCCCTGCTTCTCGCGGATCTGGGCCAGATAGAAGTTGGCCGCGGCCATCGGCGACTGCGCCGAGACGTTGGCGCCGCCTTCCTGCATCTTGCGTTCGATCTGCTTGAGCGTGCCCGGATTCCAGACGCGCTTCAGCGAGTTCAAGGCTTCCTTGGGATTGTCCAGCAGAAGGTGGGCGTGGGCTTCCTCGACCGCGCCCATGGCGCCCCAGTAGTCCGGCACCCAGGGGAGCTCGCCTTCGGTCAGTTCCTTCAGCGCCTTGCGCGCCAGGAGCTGATAGTCATACATCTTTGCCGGCGCCGATTTCTTGGAGTCGTTCTTCTTCTTGTTCTTGCCCTTCTTCTCTTTCTTCTTCTTGGGATCTTCCTTCTGCGGCACAGAGACCATCTTGCCGCCGCGTTCTTTGATCTTGTCGGCCTGCATCAGTTTGACCTTGGCCTTCCAGAAAATGCGGCCGCGCTTGTCCTGAACGAGATCCTCGACCAGGGCTTCTTCCACGCTTTCGCCGGCCTCGATCTTGGCATTCAGCAGCAACAGCCCCATCTGGCGCAGTTGCTGTTCCTCGCTGCGCCGCAGTTTCTTCTTGCCGGCGGCCTTCTTCTTCAGGATGTCGCGCAGTTCACCGTAAAACCTGACCTTATTCTCCGGCTTCTTCGAGATCTGTGCCAGGGCCCAGAGAACATCGCTGTACCGCTTGCTGCTCTTCGGAATGGCCATCAGCGCCTGCACCCGTTCCTTCTTGGTGCGCTTCAGGTTGGCCTCGAGAAACTGCAGGTCCTCCCGGGACGTGGAAAAATCGCGCTTCAGCATCTTCAGATGCACCTGCTGGTACTGCCCCATGCCCATCTGACCCAGTTTCTGGACCAGGATCTCCTCAACCTCAAACAGGTCGTTGTACTGGGCGTAGCTGAACGGGCACCAAAACAGCACTGCCAGCCCGATCAGGCCCAGACAGTAGCGGGAAAACGTAGAGAGGAAGCTCCTCGGCGTCATAGGGCAACTCCTTGACATTTGAGGCTTGAAGTCATGCGTAAGGTCGTCTCGTGGGCGGAGTTGGGGACAGTCCGGAGCTGAAATGCCCTGCATTTTCGGGAATGCGCTATGCGTCGTTCCCTCCTCGCTGACTGACCCAAAATCCAACTCCCATTGTGGTAGCCGGCCGGAGCCGATTTCATACTCTCCGGCCTCCGGCAACAGTCCCAAGATCAGAGCGGGAACCATAGCCTTGCCTGCCTCCGGAGTCAAGCAGAGCTCGATAAATTCATCGGGAAACAGCGGCTCAGGGCGAATGAAGCACGCACGGTCCATTTCCGGCCTCCACAACGGCACAGTGTCGGCTATAAACTCTTTATAAATTATAATGATCGCAACGCATGGGTTTGTCAAGGGCGTTTCATGGAATTTCCGCGGTGCGGGCTGCCGCTGCCCTCTGCTCCCGGGCGAGCAAAAGTTCTGCGCCGGCCCCGGGTCGAGCACTTCTGTGTCGGCAATTTCATGCAGTTCTGATTGACAAGCCCGACGGCGTTCGGCATAGTACCGCTTTTCTTCTGCCCTGAATGTCTTAAGTCCCGCAGTCTGATTATGCTTCATTACCTTGAATGCATCCGCAAAGCGAGCGTCTTGATCGACGCGCTGCCGTACCTCCAGCGGTTTCGGGGGGCGGTAGTCGTCGTCAAACTCGGCGGCAGTGTCTTGACTGACCCTGCCGTATTTGAGAGCGCCTTGCGGGACATTGTCTTTCTGGAGTGCGTCGGTGTCAAGCCGGTGATTGTCCACGGCGGCGGCAAAGACATCAGCCAGCGCCTGACTGAACTGGGCATCGAGACGCGGTTCATCGATGGTTTGCGCTATACATGTAAGGATACGATTACCGTTGTCGACGAGGTGCTGCATGGTTCCGTGAACCCGCGGGTGGTGGACACGATCGGCAAGCTTGGGGGCCGGGCGACGGGCGTTTCCGGCAAGGAGGTCCTCAGCGCCGAGAAACTGGCGCACAAGGAGGACCTTGGCTTTGTCGGCGAGATTACCAGAGTGGACGTCACCAACATCCGGCAGGAACTGGATGCGGGCGAGGTCCCGGTGATCACGCCGTTGGCGATCGGCGCCGACGGGTATACCTATAACATTAACGCCGATATCTCGGCGTGCCGGATTGCCGAGGGGCTGTGCGCCGCCAAGCTTGTCTTTCTGAGTGATGTCCCCGGTGTTCTGCGGGATCCGGCGGACGAGAATTCCCTGATCTCCACGATCCGTGTAGACGAGGTCCCCGGTCTGATCGAGCGGGGCGTCATCGCCGGCGGCATGCAGCCGAAGGTCGAGAGCGCCGTCCGTGCGATTCAGGCCGGTTGCCGTAAGGTTCACATGATCGATGCCCGTCTCCAGCACTCGATTCTGCTGGAGATATTTACCGACGAGGGCGTTGGCACGCAGATTGTGGCGTGACCGTTCCCGTCGCCCTCCGAACCGGACTTTGAACGAAAGCGTTTTTCCCATGGCTTCGAAAGAGATTCTTGATTTACAGAACGAATACCTGATTCCGACTTACGCCGCCGATCTGGTGCTCAGCAAAGGGCAGGGCGCCCGCGTTTGGGACGCCGACGGCAGGGAGTACCTCGACTTCACCAGCGGCATCAGCGTCTGCAATCTGGGGCACTGCCATCCGGTGGTAACCGAGGCGATCCAGCGGCAGGCGGCCAAACTGGTGCATGTGTCCAACCTGTTCGCCAACGAGATGCAGCCGGCGGCGGCGGCCAGGCTGAGCCGGAGCAGTTTCAACGGCCGCGTGTTCTTCGCCAACAGCGGCGCCGAAGCGAATGAAGGTCTGATCAAGTTTGCCCGCCAATGGGGCAGTGCGCGGGAGCGGCACGAGATCATCTGTATGAAGCATTGTTTCCACGGGCGGACCATCACGACCTTGTCGGCCACCGACAAGCCGGCGATCCGCAAGGGGTTCGGCCCGTTGACCGCGGGGTTCTCGTTTGTGCCGTTCAATGATCTCGGCGCGATCGAGGACGCCATTACCGATCAGACGGCGGCGGTCATGCTTGAGCCGGTACAGGGCGAAGGCGGCGTTATCCCCGCGGCTGCCGATTACCTCGGCGGGGTTCGCCAGCTCTGCGACAAATACGAGATCCTCCTGCTGTTCGACGAGGTCCAGACCGGCATTGGCCGGACTGGTGAGTTGTTCGCCTATCAACTGTACAACGTCATGCCGGACGCGATGAGCCTGGCCAAGGCGCTGGGCAACGGCTATCCGGTGGGCGCCTTCCAGATCCAGCGCAAATACGAGGGGGTCCTCGGCAAGAGCTCGCATGCCAGCACCTTCGGTGGCACGCCGCTGGCCTGCGCCGCCGTCGCTGCCGTGCTGGACACGTTCGAACAGGAGGAGATCCTGGCGAACGTGCAGGAGATGGGCCAGCGGCTGAAAGGCGCGCTGGTGCAACTGGCCGGCGACCACGAAGGCATTGTCGATGTCCGCGGGCCGGGCTTGATGCTGGGCCTGGAGATGGCCTCGCAGGACTTGGTCGACGCCCTGATCAAGACCGCCCGCAAACACGGCCTGCTGCTCTTGTCCGCCGCCGGTCAGGTGGTCCGGGTATACCCGCCGCTGAACGTGGATGCAACCGCGCTGGACGCAGGCATCGAAATCCTGCAGACGGCCATGGGAGAGCTCGCATGAAACACCTCCTGTCTCTGATGGACCTGAACTCGGCGGAACTCCTCGAGATCCTGGACTACGCCGATGAACTCAAACACACCCGGCTGTGGCACGGCGCCCCGAAACCGCTCGACGGACAGAGCGTTGCGATGATCTTCTCGAAGTCGTCGACCCGCACCCGCGTTTCCTTCGAGGTCGGCATCTACGAACTCGGCGGCAACCCGATGTACTTCGACAAGAACGCCCTGCAGCTTGGCCGTGGCGAACCGATTTCGGACACCGCCCAGGTGCTCAGCCGCTACGTCCATGCCGTGGTTATTCGCTATCACGAACACGAAGACGTTAAGGAACTGGCGCGGTTCTCCGCCGTCCCGGTGATCAACGCCCTGACCAACCGCTTCCATCCGTGTCAGCTCCTGGCGGATCTGATGACGATTCGCGAGTACGGCGGCCAGCTGGACGGCGTGCCTGTTGCCTACCTCGGCGACGGCGCCAGCAACATGGCGCTGAGCTGGGTGATCGCCGCCAGGCTGGCCGGCATCGATCTGCGGATCGGCGCGCCCGTCGGCTACCAGCCGGGCGAGGACCTCCTTGGCGCCGGCCGGGGCCACGGCAGCGTCACCGTGACCGACGATGCCGCCGCCGCCGTCAAGGGCGCCCAGTTCGTCTACACCGACGTCTGGGTCAGCATGGGGTTCGAGGCCGAGGCCGAACAACGGCTGCGGGATCTGCAGCCCTACCAGGTGAATGCCGAACTGCTGCAGCTGGCTGATCCCGAGGCCCGTGTCATGCATTGTCTGCCTGCCTATCGCGGCAAGGAAATCACCGGCGACGTCCTCGACGGCGAGCAATCCATCGTCTGGGATCAGGCTGAAAACCGGCTGCATGCACAGAAAGCCGTGCTGGCCAAGTTGGTGGAAAAATGAGCAGTCATCCCGAGGTGATCTTTTTCGGACCGGAGGCGACGTTCACGCACCAGGCCGCCCGCGAGAAATTCGGGGCGGACACGCCGATGGCGCCGTCGGCCGCGGTTGCCGACGTTTTCGAAGCGGTGGTCGCCGGCGAGGCGAAGCACGGCGTCGTCCCCGTGGAAAACTCCACGGAGGGCGCGGTGACCATGACCTTCGACCTCTTCCACCGCTTTCACGAGAACGGCGTCGAAATTACCGATGAGATCTACCTGCCGATCCATCATAACCTGATGGTCAGGCCCGGCACCCGGATGGACCGGATCACCCGGATCTACAGCCATCCCCAGGTGCTGGGCCAATGCCGTCACTGGCTGCAGGACAATATGCCGCACTGCGAGCTGATCGCCGCCTCGAGCACCTCCGGCGCGGCAACCACCGTTCTCGAGCAGGATGGCGCCGCCGCCTTGGCCGGGCGGCTCGCGGCCGAAACCTACGGCCTGGAAATCCTCGTCGAGAATACCGAGGATCTGCACGGCAATACCACGCGATTCCTCGTCCTCAGCAACGGCCCGGCCGAACGCACCGGCGACGACCGGACCTCGCTGATGTTCGCCGCCAAAGACAAGGTCGGCGCCCTCTATGACGCCCTGCTGCCGTTCAAGGTCAACGCCGTCAACCTGACGATGATCCAGAGCCGGCCGTCCCGGCAGCAGAGCTGGGAGTATGTGTTTTTCGTCGACTTCCTCGGGCACGTGACCGACGCCAACTGCGCCCGGGCCATCGAGGAGTTGAGACTGCATTGTGCATTTGTGGAGGTACTTGGGAGTTACCCGCGGGCTACCCGCCAGTAGAAGGAGGCACCACTCGGGATCTGCCCGGCACGCGGGACGGCCGGCTGGAGGCAAAGCCGGCGCCGGCAGCGTACGGCTCCCGGAATGTTCCTTCCCCCCGACAGGCAGACGATGAACGATCCATCCCCACACCCGGAACACAATATAGAACGCACCCAGCGAATTTCGCTGCAGGAGGCCGAGCTCGTCGGGGTTCGCGAAATCCGGCATGAACGTCTGATCGACCAGTTCCGGACGGTCGAACTCGACGTCGACCGCGTCAGCATGGAACGCGATTTCTTCCTGATGAGCGGCCTCGGACGCGGCCGGCAGGGCGTCGTCATGGAGGCTCGGCAGACCGGCTACATGGATTGCACCACGCGGCATGCGCTCAAGTTCTTCGATCCCTCCCTGTTTTCGGCCGACCGCGCCTATGATGTCGAGATGGTGCGGATTGCCCGGCAGGTCAGTGTGCTGCAGCAGCTCTACCACCCGAACCTCGTCCGTTGCGAGACCTTCAACGAATATCAGGGCCTCGGCGTCCTGGTGATGGAACTGATCGAGGGGCTGAATATCCGGGCCATGCTCGATGTCGACCTGCATCGCGCTCTCGAGCGCCGACTGCCCCGCGAGGAACGGCGACACTACAACAGCGTCATCTTCTCCCCGGAACGGCATGCCATCCAACCCGGCGTCGCCATCTACATCTTCCGGAAAATCCTGCGCGGTCTCGGCATCCTCCACCGCACCGGCTATATCCACAGCGATATCAAACCCAGCAACGTCATGATCGATCGCTTCGGCACCATTAAGCTGATCGACTTCGGCCGGGCCACCACCATCCGCGATCCCGGCGAACAGTTCCTGGCCAGTCCCATCTACATGGCGCCGGAACTCCATCGCCGCGAGACTATCACGCCGCAGGCCGATATCTACAGTTGCGGCATGATCCTGCTCGAGATGCTCCACGGCGGCCGTGTCGTGAACGAGATCCATACCGAGACGGAGATCGAGCAGTTCAAACGAGATCTTCCGGGACGCGTTAAGGACTACCTGCCCCGGGCTCTGCGGCGGAACCGCGAACTCGTGCGCATCCTGCAGCGGCTTCTCGCCGTCGATCTGCACGATCGCTATCTCACTGCGGATCAGGCCGACGTCGGCACCGAAGGCGCCAGGATTATCCATCAGCAGTTGGCCAAGGCCGACCTCGACACTGATTACGGCCTGGAGCTCGAGACGTACATCGGCCACCGCCTGCCGAGATCCAAGGTCATCCGCCGCCGCAAGCTCAGAGACCGCAGTTGACAACCCGGAGTCCTCCGCCGTCTCCTCCACTTCTTACGTGCGCCCGGGTATCTTGCCCGCGCTTCCTTCCCCGCCCGTTCCTCTTCAATCTGAAATCCAGCAGTCTCCCGCGGCATTCTTGCATTGCCGGCCATCCATGGATAGCTTATCTCAGCCGGAGGACGAGATCCGATGATGTCTTACCCCCAACTGCCGGAGTCGAATAGAATCGTTGCGCCGACCTCGGGCATCCGGCCGCTGGCCCGTATTCTGTTCCTGGTCTTCGCTGCCGCCTGGACTTTACCGGCGGCCGCCGGCATGTGGATGTACGGAACGTACGATGTCTGTTCCGACGGCGAGTTGATCCACCTTCCCGGCGTCCAGCACCTTAAGCTCTACGCTGATCTGCATGAAGCACTGCAGAACCCCGACGCCGTCGAACGCCTGTTGGTTCGCCAGGGGTGTCCTCCGCCTGAGGTCCTCCTGCGTTTTCGAAATCTGAAGGCGCTGAGCCTGCGAAGGTTGGGCCTGTACGAACTGCCGAAGGAGATCGGGGCGCTCCGCCAGTTGGAGGTCCTGGACCTCTACGGCAACGAGTTGCACGCCCTGCCGGACAGCCTGTCGAGGCTGACCGGTTTGCGGGCAATCAACATCGGCGGCAACGACTTCGAACAGTTCCCGCCGGTGCTCTGTCGGCTGGCTTCGCTGCGGGAACTGCACGCCGCATATGCCGAGTTCGAACACCTGCCGCCGGACATCGGCAAGTTGACGCGACTGGAGGAGTTGAATCTGAGTTGGGGGCGGCTTGCTCACCTGCCGACGGCCTTTGCGAAATTACAGGCCCTCCGCCGACTCGACCTCCGCAGCAATTCCCTGGAGCATTTTCCGTTGGCTTTGACGCGCTTGACGAAGCTGCGAAAACTCAATGCCAGCCAGCCTCTCACGCGACAGTTCAAAGAACTCCCCCAGGCCCTGTCCAAGATGACCGGACTCGAAGAACTCATCCTCAGCGGCGGCTACTTCGGCAGACTGCCCCCGGGCTTCGCCAAACTGCAGCGCCTGCGCGTCCTGCATCTTGCCGGCTGTGGATTTGGCAAGGTCCCTGAGGCCATCCTCCAGCTGCATGCGTTGGAGGACCTGAACCTGAACCGCAACCGGCTGAACAGCCTGCCGGCGGGGCTCGGCAAACTCACCCGGCTGCAATCGCTGCATCTGGGCAACAACTCCTTCAAGTCGCTCCCCGACCTGCCGGCCCTCAAACTGCGGCGATTTTCCTGTGTCTTCAGCAACCTCAAAGCCCTGCCGCCGCAAATCCTGAACTTCACCGAATTGGAGGAACTCAATCTCGGCGGTAATCACTTGAAATCATTACCGCCCGAAATTGGTCGTTTGAAGAAACTCCGGGTCCTGCGGCTTTACCGCAATCATCTTTCTTCCCTGCCCGCGGCGGTCGGCCGCTTGCCCGCCCTCGAGGAACTGGACCTGCGGGAGGCGGACGTCAAAACCGTGTCGCCGGCCATCGGCAAACTCAATCGGCTCAAGATCCTGACTCTCAGCGGCAATCAACTGCGGGAACTGCCGCCCGAGTTGGGCCGGTTGTCCGCCCTCCGTGAACTGCGGCTGGATAAAAACAAATTGCGGTCCCTGCCTGATCTCGGCGGCTTGCGGCAACTGCGTCTCCTTGAACTCTCACGAAATGGACTTCGATCACTGCCCGGTGGTTTTGCCGAACTGCAGAAAATGGAATCGCTGCAGTTGATCGATAACGGGTTGACCAGCTTCCCCTCTGAGGTCTTCGGACTGCCGCAGCTGCAGGAACTGAACCTGCGCGGCAATCGGATTCGTTCCCTGCCGCACCATGGCTGGGACTTGCCCGCCTGTCGCAAGCTGGAACTGGGGGGGAATCCGATCACCCAGCTGCCCGGCGGCATCGGGCGGCTGGCGCAGTTGACCAGCCTGAGTTTCTCCAGCGATAGAGTAACTTCAATACCGCCCGCGATCGGGCGGTTGACGAAACTCCAAACCTTCTATGTCGATGCCCCCATTGCCCGGCTGCCGCCGGAGTTCGCCCAACTCCGGTCCCTGCGGCGGCTCGTCATGTATCACACCCGGTTCAGTGCCGTTCCCGCGGTCCTCGGCAAGTTGCCCTGCCTGTCAAGCCTGAGGATCTGGTCCCGGAGCTTGCAGCTTCTTTCCGTCAATATGCCGCGATTGCCCTGGCTTCGGGATCTGAACGTGGGCGCCGATGCTCCCGTTATCTTCAACCCCGGCGCCGGGAAGCTGCCGCTGCTGAACGAACTGTTCCTCGGCAAACAAGTCCCGCGTCTGGACATCCGGCGCGACGTGATGCCCGACCTGCGGGATCTTCGGCTGCACGGCCGAGGCCTCCAGGCGTTAACCTTCGAACCGGGAGCGCTGCCGCAACTGCAGATTCTCCGACTGAACGAGAATAAGCTTGAGACGCTCTCTCCGAGCATCGGCAACCTGCCCAAAATGCGGCGGTTATATCTCGAGAAGAATCCGCTGAAAGCCCTGCCGGAAGACATCGGCAAACTCCGGTCCCTGCAATACCTGAACCTGGAGCTCTGTCACCTGGAAACCTTGCCCGAATCCCTCGGTCACCTCCAGCAACTTCGGCGCCTGAACGTGGAAAACAACCGGATTCGAGCTCTGCCCAAGAGCTTCGGCCGGCTGGCCGAACTCAAACACCTGGTCGCCGGGGGGAACCAGTTTAAGACACTGCCCGACAGTATCGGCGGGCTGATCAGCCTGGAATATCTGTTGCTCGAGAATAACCGGCTGGAACACCTGCCGGATACCATTGGTGGACTGACCAGCCTGACAAAACTGCAACTCGATAACAACAGACTCAAATCACTGCCGCCGACCATCGGGGAATTGCGTCGCGTTACCCAATTGTCGGCCGACCACAATGAACTGCGGACACTGCCCGATGAGATCGTCGGCATGCAGTCGCTTCAGTCGCTGACTCTCAGACATAATCGGTTGACTGCCCTGCCGGACAATATGGGGGAATTGCCGGCCCTGAAGTCGCTGAGCCTCAGTCATAACCGCTTGCGGGCCATCCCGGAAAGCCTGGGGAACAAGCGGCTGTCGTATCTCAACTTGAACCACAACCGGGTTCTGTTCCTGCCGCTCAGTCTGTTGCGCAATGCGTGGCTCTCCGTGGATCTCGAGCACAACGGCCCGACATCAAGGGCAGGCCGGTACTATAATACAAGACTGACTGAAGAAGTCCGGAAACAGCTTGCCCCCCTGCCGCTCAAGCTGGTTGCCGGCAAGAATTCGTTGGTTGTCGAAGGCGAGTTCGCGCCGCACCATTGGGTCTTCCTGCGGCTGGATGGCGGCGATTGGCAACCCGGAATCCGGCATGCTGTGCTTGAAGGCGAACATCTCATCGAAGCCGTCGTGGTTCATCGCCAGGCGCCGTTCCGCCTCGGACACGTCCGGCGGCAGATCGAAATCCGGGGGAACCTGACCCCGAAGATCAAACAGTGGGTGCGCGATTTGGGCCATGCCGACGGCTCCCGCCGCCGCGACGCCCAGAAACAACTGATCCGTCTCGGACCCATCTGCCGGCCGTACCTGAGCGACGCGGCCAAGGCCCTCGACCCCGAGGTCGCCCTGCGCGCCCGGAGGATCCTGCAGACCTACGATTGAAATCTCCGCCGCATTCCCTTGCATCCTCAGTTTCCCCAGAGTGACGTGCAATCGATTGCAAACGCAAGCCATTTCGAATAGTAAATGGTTGATTTTCAGCGGGAAATACCTCAGAGAGCTGGTTTTAGGACCAGCGAAAGGGGATCTTGTACGATGAAGACAAATGCCCGAGCAAACGTCCATGAACGTTTCACATTGACCCCGGCAGCGGCAAGGTGACGGGAGCGAACAAGGAACTCGGCAGCACGAAACGCATCTTCATCTCGCGCCACGGCAAGCCCAAGTCGAATATCGGCTATGTCGACGGCAGCGGCCGCACTACCGAGCTCATCTGGATGGAGCCTGGGCGACCGTCGCGACCCGGCGGCGGGTTGCCGAACCGCCAAAACGCGAGTACGGTAATGATCTGCGCGCCTGCCGTTGGAACCCGGTGGGGGCACGCGTCGCGCACACACAGGTGTCGATCTTCAGCCAACCCCAGGATGTACCATGAGCAAAGACAATCAGGATCCCCATGATTTTGACGAGTTCCAGCGCCGCATGCAGTCGGTCTTCGGCAACCTGCAGTCTGGTCAATACAACTTCCAAAACGACGATGACTCCGCCGAGGTGGAAGTCGTTGACGACGATGAAGAGGAGGAACGCGAACGCCAGGAGGAGGTCCTGGAGCGGATCCGCAAGTTCAACCTGAGGCCTCGCGAAGTCAGGGACCACCTGGACCGCTTTGTTATCAGTCAGGCCGAAGCCAAGAAAGTCCTCTCCGTGGCGATCTGCGATCACTACAACCACGTACGCCAGTGCCTGGAAGATCGCGATGTCCGCGAGCAGGAATATGCCAAGCAGAACGTCATCCTGCTCGGCCCCACCGGCGTCGGCAAAACGTACCTGATCCGCTGTATCTCGAAACTGATCGGCGTGCCGTTCGTCAAGGCCGATGCCACCAAGTTCTCCGAGACCGGCTACGTCGGGCGCGATGTCGACGACCTCGTTCGCGATCTGGTCAAACTTGCCGACAACAATCTCGAACTGGCGCAGTACGGCATCATCTACATCGACGAGATCGACAAGATCGCCGGCCGCGTCGGCGCCGGCGGCGTGCGCGATGTCTCGGGCCGCGGCGTGCAGATCAACCTGCTGAAATTGATGGAGGAGACGGAAGTCCCGCTCCACAGTCAGACGGATCTGATCGGCCAGATGGAAGCCGTCATGAATATGATGCACGGCGGCGGCGAGAAGAAGCCGCGGACCATCAGTACCCGCCATATGCTGTTTATCGTCAGCGGCGCTTTCGACACGCTCTCGGAGAAGATCCGCAACCGCGTGGAAGGCTCGCAGATCGGCTTCGGTATCGGCAAGGAACGCGGTGAAGAACTCGATGACAGCCACTTCCTGCGCTATGTCGAGACCAAGGACTTCGTCGACTACGGCTATGAACCGGAGTTCATCGGGCGGCTCCCCGTGCGCGTTGTTTGCGAAGAACTGTCCGTCGGCAACCTCGAGCAGATCCTGACCCAGTCCGAGGGCAGCATCCTGCGCCAGTACAGATCCGATTTCCGCGGTTATGGCATCGATCTCGACCTGCAGGACGACGCGATCCACAAAATCGCAGAGCTGGCGCATCTTGAGAAAACCGGCGCGCGCGGGCTGCTCACTGTGCTCGAACGCCTGTTCCGTGACTTTAAGTTCGAACTGCCGTCGACCCCCGTGAAAGAGTTCAGCGTCGACGAAGATACGGTCATCGAACCGCAGGGACGGCTGCAGGAGCTGCTGCAGAGCCGTATCGATGAGCAGCGGCGGATCCTGGCGGCAGAGGTGATGCGGTTTGCCGAACGCTTTGAAGCCGACTTCAAACTGACATTGAAGTTCGATGACGATGCCGTTGAGACGCTGGTCGATCAGAGCCTGGAAGGCGGCAAGACCATCCGGGCGTTGTGCGAGGAGAAGTTCCATGATTACCAGTACGGACTGACGCTGATCTCGCGCAACGGCGGTCGGACGGAGTTCGATATTTCCCGCGAGGTCGTGAACGATCCGGATGCCGCGCTGTCCAAATGGGTAGTCGACAGCTTCAACGACGCCAGGGAATCGCCGGAATAGCGAGACGCATTGCCATGACCAGGACAATCAGATGCGGGGTGGCCTGGGCCGCCGTCAGCATCCTGATTGGCTGCCTGTGCGGTTGTGGCGATCAGCGGTTGCCGCTGAACGCGGGCCAACAGCAAGCCGTCAACGTGATGCCGGCGGATGCTCTGGTGGTCGGCATCGCGGCGGAACAGGATGTTGCCGGACCCTTTCTCGTGCAGGCGGACGCCGCCGCTGTCGGCGGCTTCGCTGTGGTATTGCCGGAGGGCGCCGGGACCACCGACCTGAGCGGTTCGTTTGCGCTTCCCATCGATGTCGCCATCGCCGGCGACTACAACGTCTGGCTGCATTGCCGCTGGCAAAACTCCTGCGGTAACTCCGTTGCGCTTGCCGGCGGCGGCAACCAGGTCCTGACCTGCTCCGACAACGTCTACGGCTCCTGGCACTGGGTCCGTGCCGGCACAATGAAACTCGCCGTCGGCAAACAGGCAATCCACGTCCGCGAACGCGAGGACGGCATCGCGATCGATCAGGTCCTCCTGACCCGGCGGCTTGACTTCAGGCCCGCCGGCGCGATTCGGAAGTCCGGCGCGCAGACTGTGGAAGTACGGCGCTTTGCCGACGCGTTCAACCGGTCTCCCGGCCATGGACTCGGGTGGCAGGTGCTCGCCGGCGACTGGGGGATCGACTTCAGTTACGATCCGAATCGGGTGCCGAATCAATACAGCCTGGCGGGTCAGGCCGGCGACAACCGCAGAGGCGTCCTGGTGTTGGACCGCGAACCGTGGCACGGTGTCCGCTTCGCTTTCAGTGTTTCCTTTGAAGATCCCGCAGAATTCGGCGTCGTCGTCAACCATCCCGGATCGCTTACTGTGACTTGTCAGAAGGACAAGATCCGGGTTGCCGGCCGTGCCGCCGGGTGTGAACTGCCGGCCGGACAGTGGCATCGCATCGAGATCGAGCAGTGGGCCTGGGTTGTGCGTTGTCGGGTAAACGGCAAACCCGTTCTTGCTGCAACGCTGAAGAACGTCCCCGCACCGGGCAAACCGGCGTTCGTTGTGCAGGCCGGCAAAGTCCACTTCGATGACGTCAAACTCCGCAGCATCAGCTGGCAGGCGGATGACAGCGGCAGACAACGGATCCGATGGCCGACAGCCGAACAGTGGTATCGCCGCCGGCGTAAAGACGGCGCCCTGGAATTGTGCGGTCGTGCCGGGGACCTGCCGCTGCCGGCCGCGCCATTGCCCGCGGCCGAACTGTTTCTGGAGGCCTCCGGCGAAACCGTGCCCCGGGTCGTGAACGCGACGGCAACGGGCAACACCCGGAACAACGGTGAAGTCAGGCAAGCGTGGTACGCCTGCCGGGGGACTCCTGTTCTGCGCGCTGCAGATCGCCCGGTCGCCATTCGGCGTGTGGCAATTCGATATGCCCGAAATCCTGTCGATCGCTACCGGATCGGACCCTACCATTTTACCGAAAACAAGATCGACGACTTGTCCGATTACCTCGACTTCACCGACGAGGAATACAAGGAGATGGCTGCCGATAACCCCGGAAAACTGCGGCGCCGGCCGAAAAAGATTCGGTTGATCGGTTCCGAAGTCTCCTCTCCCTGGAACCGGCGTCGCGGGCGTTGGCGGATTGAGTCCGGCGTGTTGGTCGGCCGGGGGCCCGAGGCAGAATTGCGGCACTCGCAAACCATCGCCGGCGACTACACCATGCAATGCCGCGTGCGATTCCACGGCGACAATGCTCTGGCCGGATTCTCCAACGGACTCCAGCGCGGCGATCGGCAAACACTGGTGCTCGGCCCGGATCGCAACGAAGCGGAGATCATGCTTCCCGCGGATGATGAATGGCACCGAATAGCCCTGTCGAAGACGGCGCGGGAATTGGTCGTTCGCGTTGACCGCAAGGAGGTCCTGCGCCGGGACAGGGAAACCGCGGTCGACGATCAGCTTGCCCTGCAGGTGTTCCGCGGCGAGGTCTGGTTCGACGATGTCAGTTTCCTCATCCCCCGCCAATCGAGGTCCTCCGCCTATTACGCCTTTGACCGCCGCGAAACCGACTGGCTGCGCACCGGCGATGGACAGTGGCTCGACCACGGCGGCATCTCCTGTGCAATCGCTTCGAGTTGGATCTCGCTCATCGCTCCGGATGCGGAAGGCATGCTCTGGTACAAGCAAACCGCCGGCCCGGATGTGGCACTCGCGGTGAACATCGAAGAAAACACCGAGTGGTTCGGCTGGGATGTCAAGCCGGACAGTCATCGACACTATCCGGCCGACAATGTCCGGCTTTGTCTCGGTACGTCAAAAGACATTCGGCCCGGCTATCGGTTGGAGCTGAACGCGGCGCGGCGAACGGCAACGATCCTGTATCGTAACAACAAGGAGGTCCTGCGCGTCGCGCAGAACCGGGACTTCCCCATCCGCCATGTCGGCGGTCACTCCCCCTACCGTCCGCGCAAAAGCCGTATTATCCTCAGCAAACAGGACGGTCTCATTCGGGCCGTGGTCAACGGTAAGGAGGTCCTGCGCTATCAGGACAAGGACCCCCTGCCGGTTTCGACTGTCGGCTTCGGCGGCTATCGTACCCGGGTCAACTTCAGCCACATCGAGGTCGTTAAACCGTAGGAACTCCGTGCTGTTCAAGCCTGGTTTGCCGCTTGCGCCGTGACCGCCAGACCCTCCTGCAAAACGGTGATGTAGTTTTCCACCGGCATGTAGTCGGTCAACGAATTGCCCGTTCCCAACGTCCAGTAGCCGTCGGCAAAACACTGTTCGACCTTTTCGCGGGCGTAGCGTCGTAACTCGTCGCCCTCGTGGCGACAGATGAAGTCCACGTCCAGGCCGCCCAACGGCGTGATGCGGTCGCCGTATTGCGCCTTGAACTCCTGCACCGGCAGGATCACATCTTCGAAGGAATGCTTGGCGTCGACGCCGCAGTCGATGATGTCCTCATACACCTCGGCCAGGTTGCCGCAGGAGTGCAGGATGAACGGCTTGCCGGCGTCGTGCGCAATCCGGGACATGTCCCGGTAGATCGGAAATACGTGCGCACGCAACTGCTCCGGCTTCAGAAACGTCGAGGTCTTGAACCCTAAATCGTCGCCCTGACGCAACGCACCGATACAGTCCATTGTTGCCAGCTGGCGATCCGCACTCAAATGCAGGGAACCGATCTTGAAAAACATGTCACGAACCAACTCCGGATCGTCGACCAACAGGTACGACATGCCCATGATCCCCAGCATCTGCGAGACCCACTCGAACGGCCCGGCGCAGACCCCGCCCACAATCTTAACGTCGGCCGGCAGCAGCCCGGCGACCGTCTCGAAATGGCGGAACTCGATCGGACTGGTCTCGTCCGGCCAGGCGTACCTCTCGAAATCCTCGCGGTTGTGGATCACTGCCCGCGCCTCGCTCTCGTGCGACGCCGCGCCCTGCCAGTGCCTGCCCAGTTCGCAGTTCAGCGGGATCTCCATCGGGATGCAGTCATAGCCCATCCCCAGCCAGAAGTCGACGTACGTCGGCCAGTATCCGTCGTCGTCCATCGACATCTCGTCGAACTTTGTGCCGGTTCGGTCAGCCACGAATCCCGGGCTGGCGACGTGTTCGTAGAACGGCAGGTACGTTGGCTGTCCCTGCCGCCGGAGGACCTTCAGGAAATTCTCAAAGTTGACCTCGCGCGTGAGCCGCTTGCGCTTCAGATCACTCATTCTATGCCTCGCTGCGTTGCGGAATTCTCGGGTCTCGCCGATGCCCGCTTACAATACGAACATCCGGCCGCCACGCAAGGGACGGTGGGCCTCGGGCCCGGAACTGGAAAACGACGGGATTCCCGGTATTGTCCTGCTTTGCCCGCCCGCGAGCGGATTGAACAGAATGATAGTTCCAGGATTCGTGTATGAAAACTTCCTATAAATGGCTGAAAGAATATATCGACTGCGATTGGTCGCCCGCGGAATTGGCCGAAGCCCTGACCATGGCCGGACTCGAAGTCGAAGAAATCGAGGCCGTCGGCAATGTTCCCGATACCGTTGTTGTCGCGAAAATCCTCGCCCGCGAGAATCATCCTGACGCCGACAGACTCAGTGTGTGTCGCGTGGATGATGGTTCCGGTGAGCCCCTGCAGGTCGTGTGCGGCGCGCCGAACTGTGACGGCGGCCAGACGGCAGTCCTCGCCCGCGTCGGCACGACTCTCGGGGAGATTACTCTCAAAAAAGCCAAGCTGCGCGGCGTCGAGTCCTGCGGTATGCTTTGCGCCGAGGACGAACTCGGCCTGAGCGATGACCACTCCGGCATCATGATCCTGCCGGACGACGCCCCGGTCGGCACCCCGTTGAAAGACTACCTGGGGACGGACACGATGATCGATTGGGAGATCACCCCGAATCGGCCGGACTGGCTCTCACATATCGGGATCGCCCGCGAGATCGGCGCGTTGAACGGCGCGAAACTGAAACTGCCGGATGCCGCGCTCAACGAGAATGATGAGGACGTCAACGACTTCTGCTCGGTCGACATGCTGGATCCGGATCTGTGCCCGCGCTATACCGCCCGCTATATCAAAAACGTGACCATCGCCCCCAGTCCCAAGTGGATGCAGGACCACCTGCGAAGTGTCGGTTTGCGGCCGATTAACAACGTCGTCGATATTACCAACTATGTCCTCTACGAGTGCGGGCAGCCGCTGCATGCGTTTGACGCGGACAAATTGAAGGAAACGAAGATCGTTGTCCGGCGCGCAGCCGACGGTGAGAAAATGACGACGTTGGACGATGAGGAGCACGAGTTGACCAGCGAGAACCTGCTGATTGCGGATGCCGCAGACGGCGTCGCCCTGGCCGGGGTAATGGGTGGGGCAACCAGCGAGATTTCCGCCGCCACCACCAACGTTCTCCTTGAAAGCGCCCAGTTCCATCCGGCCAATATCCGCCGTACCTCAAAAGACCTGGGCATCTCCACCGATTCGTCCTATCGCTTCGAGCGCGGTGTGGACTTCGATATGGTCGAGTTCGCCAGCGCCCGTGCCGCAAAACTGATCTGTGACCTCGCCGGCGGCGAACTGGTCGGCGGCATGATTGACGTCAAAGCCGGCCCCTATGTGCCGCCCGAGGTCACCTGCCGTTATGATCGGGTCAATCTGTTGATCGGCACACCGGTGTCGGCGGACGAAGTCAAACGGCTGCTGTCTCTTCTTGGGCTGGCCATCGTGAAGAAAGATAAAGCCGCCTGCACCGTCGCCGTGCCGCCGTTTCGGTTGGATCTGGAGCGGGAAGCGGATCTGATCGAGGAGATCGCTCGCCTCCACGGCTACGACAATATCCCCGCCAGGATTCCGTCTGGACAGGTCGGCGGTACGATCACGCGTGATGACTACTATCCGGAAGAAGACCTGCGCGATATCCTGCTGGGACTTGGACTCGACGAGTGTGTCCACATCGCTCCCGTCAGCGAAGAGGAAGCTGTCAATCATACCGGGTTCGGCAATGACGATTTGATCCGCATCAGCAATCCGTTGGGCCATGAGTTCGGTACCATGCGTCCCACGATTGCGACCTCAGTGCTCAATACGGTCGCGCGAAATATCGCTCACGACAACCACGACCTCGCATTGTTTGAGATTGGGCGGGCCTTCGCCGATAAGAAAGATATGCCGCGGGAACGGATGGAGTGCTGCTTCGCAATTACCGGACGCAAGCACCCCGAACGGTTTTCCGGAGAATTGGAGGAACTCTACGATTTCTATGACGCTACCGGTATTATTGAAGACTGGTTCGAAGCCGCCGGTGAAGGTGCAGTGGCTTTCGAACCCGCAGAGCATCCGTCTTTTGCCGGGGGAGCTTGCGCCAGAGTCTTGAGTAACATGACCGTATTCGGCTATGTCGGCAAAGCCGCCAGGGCGATCACGAAAGACATGCGCATCCGGCATGATCTGTTTGTCGGTGTCCTGTGCCTCGATGCCGTGCTGGGTAAAGAGAAGGCGATCCCCGCCTACACCGAAATATCGCAGTTCCCGTCCACCGCCCGTGACGTTGCTTTCGTCGCTGGCGAATCGCTCAGCCATCAGCAGGTCCTGGACGTTATCGGGGCCTGCAATGTCAAGATCCTCGAGAACGCCCGGCTCTTCGATGTCTTCCGCGATGAGAAGGCGATCGGCCAAGGCAGAAAATCCATGGCCTACAGCTTGACGTTCCGGTCCCCCGAACGGACGCTCAAGGACAAGGAAGTCAATCAAGCCCACGAGAATATCAAGAAACGGCTCGTGAAAGAACTGGCAGTCGAAATCCGCGACTGATCACCGGAAAAGGTCCGTCATGATAAAGAATATTGCCCACCTCTGTTTCCATGTTGCCGACCTTGATCGGTCGCTGGCCTTCTACTGCGACAAACTCGGGCTGCACCACGCCTTCGATTTTACCAATGAAGACGGCGAACGATTCGGCACCTATCTGGCCGTCGGCGGCCGCAACTTCATTGAGCTGTTCAAAGGCGAACCGAAGCGCGGCAAGGGCCAGTCCTACGCCCATATGTGCCTCGAAGTCGATGACATCCAGACAACCGTGGCACACTTGCGCAGCATGGGGGTGGAAGTGACCGATGTAAAGCTTGGAACCGACCATAGCTACCAGGCTTGGTTGGCCGACCCGGATGGAAACCGCATCGAACTCCACCAATACACCCCCGACAGCCTGCAAGCCGCCCACGTGTAGCTGCATCGTCAGTCTCCCCGCCCACCCTCGTCCTTGTGCCGTGGGTGAGCGAGATGTTCAATCAGTTCAATTCTCGCGACGCGGCTATTTCTTGTACCACTTGATCGAACAGCCGAAAGCACGGGAGTTCGGAACGGTCGAAGTCTTGCCGGCAACAAGCGCATCGAGCACCTTGCGCAGGTGGTGCTTACTCACCTTCTTGGGATTGGCTGAGTCGTCGATGGCGCCGACATAGATCAGCTTGTCGTCTGCTCCGAAAACAAACACGTGCGGCGTTTTGGCCGCGCCGTAGGCTTTTGCCAGTTTCGAGTCGGTATCGACGACGAACGGGAAGGGGTACTTGTACTCCTTGGCGATGGCTTTCATCTTATCGAAAGAATCGCCTTTGTAAAGCTTCGGATCATTCGAGTTGACCGCGATAAAGCCGATGCCTTTGTCGCTGTATTCATTGGCAATCGCAATCATGCGGCTGCGGTATTTAATGACGTACGGACAGTGGTTGCACCAGAAGACTACCACGGTCCCTTTCTTGCCCTGGATGTCCTGCACGGCTACCTGTTTGCCGTCGACATTCTTCATCGCACGATCGGCGTGAGGAATCTTGGATCCGAGCGCGAACTCCTCTGCCGTCGCTGCCAAGGTCAAGAGGAATACAAGCGCCAGTATCGACTTGCTGATCATTTCTCTTTCTCCTGTTGTTCCTGTTTTTGCCGCTCTCGTTTCAGAAGTTGTTCTGTCGTCGTGGTCAGTTCTTTCAACGATAAAACGCCGTGATGAAACTTCAGTTGCTTGCCGGTGTTGCTGTAGAACGCTGTGGCTGGAAGTGCCCCGGTCCAGTCCGGGTTGATGGCCTTGATGAACGCACCGTCTTTGCCCGCTTTCAAAAAGGATTGCCAGTCAACTCCCCGTTGCTTCAGGAAGGCGAAGACTTTGTCCTTGTCGTCGGGGAAGTCGGCAGACATGAAAAGTACTTCGACTCCTCTGTCGACGCTGGCCTGGCGGAACTTGACAAAATGGGGAAACTCCGCGACACAGGGCGGACACCAGGTGGCATAGAAATTGACCACGACCACTTTGGCCTGTTGCTCTTTCACTGCGGCCAGAAGTCCCTTTGCATCCACTTCCTTTATCTTCGGGTCGCCGGCCGCTGACAGGCCCGCCAGCCCCAAGGCCAATGCTGAAAATATCAGTCTCATTCGTACCTCCGGGGTCCGATATTGCATTCATCACGTGGATGCGACGATGTCATCGTGATCTTGGTTTGCGGTAAACGCCGAGTTGCAGCATCGTATGCTGCGTCGATGACCAGGAAATGAAAACGACGGGAGGACCGGCAATGAGTGAGATCCGTTTTGAACTGGAACAAACCGATTATACCGGCGGCGACACGGTCAAGGGGATGATGATTCTCGAGCTGACCGAACAAGTTCTGGCTCGCGGCGTTCGTATCCGCTGCCAAGGCCGGGAGCAGTCGCGCTGGTGCACCGGTAGCGGCAAAAACAGCCGAACTCATTCCCAAACTCGTGTCTTCTTTGATGATGAACTCACGGTTATGGGAAAGCCGCCCCTGGCAATGGGACAACTCATGGCGGACGCCATCAAAGGGTTGTTCTCGAAAGGCGAGTATGACGTCCTGCAGCCGGGAACGTACGAGTTCCCGTTTGATTACAAACTGCCGCCAGGCATTCCGGCGGATTTCGAGTCTGGCGGCTCCAGCAAGATTGCATACACCGTTAAAGGTTATGTCGACATTCCTCTGAAGATTGACCTCTCCTGTACGGAGCGGTTGACGATTTACGAAACCTACAGTTCCGAGGACATCTGTCCGGTCAGTGCCGACAGCACGAAATCATTCCTGATGGATTCCGGTAATGTGACGCTGAAGGTTTTTCTGGACCGCAACATGTTCTATCCTGGTCAGCAGGTGACCGGCACCGTGGGCGTCCAGAACGATTCCGGCAAGGAACTCACGGCGATTATCGGCGAATTGCATCGGGTGATGAATCTCAAGGCACATTCTTCCCGCACCAGCCGAACCGAGGTCACACAGCTGCTGAGCATACCGCAATCCGGCGTGCCGCGCGGTCGGCCAAAGGAGATCCCGTTCCGGTTTGATTTGCCGGCGGACTTATACAGTTCAGTGACGTCCAGTGAACTGGTCAAGGTCAGCTATCAGGTGGTCTTCCGTCTCGACATCCCATGGGCTGTTGATCTTCGCACCGCCGTCCCGATCACGGTCATCGAGGAAGCCGGGGTCCCATCCGGGCACACGCTTTATCCGCGCTGATAGCTTCTTCAAACATGCCCGACAACTGGCCGCATACCAATATCATCACGTGGCCCGCTCCCCGCGCTATTGCCACAGCTGTTGTTGCGGGCAAAGCTTGCAAAGCGCCACCAATCGGTCGTCAGGACTCTGCGGAGCGTGTGCATTTCGTGGCTATTGCCCGGTTGTCGCCGCGGGCACACCCCGCAGAGTGCGCCCATAAGCAGCGTCGCCAAGAGTCGCCGCGGGCACACCCCGCAGAGTGCGCCCATAAGCAGCGTCGCCAAGAGTCGCCGCGGGCACACCCCGCAGAGTGCGCCCATAAGCCGCGTCGCCAGAAATCGCCGCGGGCATACCCCGCAGGGTGCGCCCAAATCCCCGGTTGTCGTGATTGGGCACACCCGGCAGAGTGCGCCCATGGCTGATGGCGCTTTGTTCTCCTGCTTGGCACACCCCGCAGGGTGCGCCCATA
>CAYLNH010000048.1:0-33617 GCA_964384625.1 uncultured Lentisphaerales bacterium | reverse complement strand
AGGTTCCCAACCTCTTGAGAGCCGGGACTCGGGGCAAAGAAGGGCAGTAGACGAGGGCTTACCCGCCGCCTCAACCAGTCCATGCCGGCGCCGTTCTTGAAGTCTGCCCCGGGTCCCGGTCGGCCGGTGCCGCGGTAATGCCGCCGATGAAAAGACGATTAAGATCGATGACCACGGCTTCGCCTCAGAAGCCGGGCCGATTCTATTGCCAGAATTGGTCCGAAGCTGTTGACAGGGGTACGCCGAATCGTATGTTACTCGCTTTGTGCCTGAATACCGTTTTCTGGTCGCCGCCGGGGCGGCCGCTGAACCCACATCCAACGGGGCCCGATACGGGCGTCCGTCTGACACAACAGCGAGGCGAAGGAGAGTACTCAATGAGAAACAAGCTGATTCCGTCCATTGGGGGAATCTTGCTAACCCTGACTGCGTTTGCCGAGAAGGCCGATGCGGCGCCGGACACCGGTGGTTCGACCGATTGGGCGAAGTATCTGTTTTACCTGGCCCCCGTGTTTGCGGTTGCGGCCCTGGGTGTCGCCTACATGTTCTATCAGAAGGTCACTGCCGAGGAAGAAGGTACGGACACCATGAAGGAGATCGCCGAGGCGGTCCGCGAGGGTGCCGGCGCCTATCTGAGCGCACAGTTCAAGAGTGTCGCCAAGGTCATCGTGGTTCTGTTCATCGTCTTCGTTGTCATGGCTGCTTTCGGCTTGCAGAGCCGGCTGGTTCCGCTTGCTTTCGTGACCGGTGCGTTGTTTTCGGCTTTGACCGGGTACCTCGGCATGAAGACGGCCACCATGGCGTCCGCCCGTACGGCCAACGGCTGCCGCAAGAGCTTGAACGACGGCCTCCAGGTCGCCTTCAAGTCCGGCGCCGTGATGGGCCTGGTCGTGGTCGGCTTCGGTCTGCTGATGATCTGTTTGTGGTTCGGCTTCCTCTATAAGGTCGTCTACACCCCCGGCAACATCGCTGACGGCTCTTTCCTGATCGGCGACACCTCGATGTTCAACGGCTTGACGCCGCTGGGCGCCGAATGGCAGCAGGCGCGGCTGATTGAGATTACCAACACCATGCTTGGCTTCGGTATCGGCGCCTCTCTCCAGGCGCTGTTTGCCCGTGTCGGCGGCGGCATCTATACCAAGGCTGCGGACGTCGGCGCCGACCTGGTCGGCAAAGTCGAAGCCGGTATCCCGGAAGACGATCCCCGCAACCCGGCCACCATCGCCGACAATGTCGGCGATAACGTTGGTGACGTTGCCGGTATGGGCGCCGACCTGTATGAATCCTACTGCGGTTCCATCCTCGCTACCGCCGCTCTCGGTGCGGTGCTGCCGGTGGGCGCCAGCCTTTCCGGGCGTGCGGCGGTGACGGCCCCGATGATTGTCGCCGGGATCGGCATTGTGCTGTCGATCGGCGGTGTCTTCCTGGTCCGTTGCGGCACGGATACATCGATGAAAGCCCTGTTGCATGCACTGGAACGCGGCGTTCGCGCCAGCGCGGCAATGATCTTTATCGCCACGGGTATACTCGCTTTCATGGGAGTGATCACCTTTGGCCTCTGGGGTGCGATCATCGCCGGGCTGGTTTCCGGTATGATCATCGGCATCGCCACCGGCTACTACACGTCCGACGAGTACAGTCCGACCCAGGGCATCGCCGAACAGGCGAAGACCGGGCCGGCCACTGTGATCATCGACGGTCTGGCCGTTGGTATGGTATCCTCCGCCATCCCGGTCGTCACCATCGTGATCGGCATCCTGCTTGCCTTCTTCCTGCCGCAGATCGGGCAGCCGGAAGACGCCAAGTTTGCCATGGGCCTGTTCGGCATCGGCTTCGCCGCCGTCGGCATGCTCTCGACGCTGGGAATCACGCTGGCTACCGACGCCTATGGCCCGATTGCCGACAACGCCGGCGGTAACGCCGAGATGTCCGGCCTCGAACCGGAAGTCCGTGAAAAGACCGACGCCCTCGACATGCTGGGCAACACCACTGCCGCCATGGGCAAAGGCTTTGCCATTGGTTCCGCCGCGCTGACCGCGCTGGCCCTGGTTGCCACCTACGTCATGGGTATTCAGTTCTGGGCCAAGAAACTGGACGTGGAACTGGTCAAACTGCTCGGCGTCGACAAGGCCTGGCTGCTGCTGAGTGATCCAATGGTCATCTGCGGCCTGTTCCTCGGCGCCATGCTGGCCTTTGTGTTCTGCGCACTGACCATGAAAGCTGTCGGCCGCGCGGCCTTCGCCATGGTCGAAGAAGTCCGTCGTCAATTCCGCGAGATGCCCGGCATCATGGAAGGTACGCAGAAGCCCGACCATATGAGCTGCGTGGCGATCTCGACGGATGCCGCTCAGAAGGAAATGATCATTCCGTCCCTGCTCGCCGTCATCATCCCGGTGCTCACCGGTCTGGTCCTCGGTGTTCCGGGTGTCCTTGGTCTGCTGGTCGGCGGTCTCGCCACCGGGTTCTCCCTCGCCTGCCTGCTGAATAACGCCGGCGGCGCCTGGGACAACGCCAAGAAGTACGTCGAAAAGCAGGAGAAAACCTATGCCGACGACGATACGGACAAAGAGAAA
Organism: uncultured Lentisphaerales bacterium; assembly: GCA_964384625.1. Taxonomy (GTDB): domain Bacteria; phylum Verrucomicrobiota; class Lentisphaeria; order JABSQK01; family JABSQK01; genus CAYLNH01. Next base: position 31,044 of record CAYLNH010000048.1, on the reverse strand, counting down.
CCGTTGACCGGCAAAGGCTCCGACGACCACAAAGCGCTGGTCACCGGTGATACCGTCGGTGATCCCTTCAAGGATACCTCCGGTCCGTCGCTGAATATCCTGTTGAAGCTGATGAGTATGGTTTGCGTGATCTTTACGCCGCTGACCGTCAAGCTGGCGCCGATGGTGCAGACACTGCTCTTCGGCAAATAGGACCGCTTGAGCGAGATTATTGAAACTACCGGGCTGGTTCTCCGAAAGACACCCTATTCGGAGACCAGCCTTATTTTTGTCTTGTTAACGCGCGATCGCGGTCAGGTCCACCTGATCGCCAAGGGCGCCTTGAAACAGGGTAAGACCCGATTCCCGGCGGTCGACCTGCTGCGCCTGATCCAGGTATCCTACCGTCCCGGCAAGTCTGGCCTGCACACCGCCCGCGAGGTCGAGTTGATCGAGGACTTCAGCCGCATTGCGGCGGTGCCCGGCCATTTTCGAACGGCCATGTGGCTGGCCAGGTTCGCCCTGCAGAACAGTGTTGAGGAGGATCCGGCAGCGCAGTTGTTTCAGGCGCTGCATTGTGCCTTCACCCGGTTGGCCGGCCCGAAATTGGAATCGTGCGTTCCCGTTTATCTCGGGGTTATGCTGTCCGCCCTGGACGAACACGGCCTGCTGCCGGACCTCAGCGCGCATCCGTCCAAAGAAGAAGCCATGGGCGAGATGCTCGCCTACGCGACGGACGCGGAATGGGAGACCCCGGTCTATCCCGACGAGATCTGGTTTCGCCTGGCGTCATGGACCTGCGACCACCTTGAACGCACGGGTTTGCGGGTGCCGGACGGGTTGGAGGAGATTCAGTAAAAAGCGCCGCAATGATCTTCGGCCCTGAACGGCGAATGAAACCCGAGCCCTTCCGTGAAGCGCACTCCGGGATTATTACGGATTGATGGGCAGCCCGGGCGGGATCTTCAGTTTCCGCCGCAGCCGGCAGTCCAACTGTACGAGCTTCAGGACGACGGCGGCCGTGCGGTTCAAGGGAACGTAGCAGCACCACATGGGGATCGCTTCGGCGCCGCGCAGGCGTTTGGCCCGTCCCGCGCCGATGCCGAGGGAAATCCGTCGGATCCCGTGTTCGTACGCAATGCGGATCGGTTCGTAGAACGCAAGGCTGAAATAACTCAAATCGCGCTCGCGAACGCCGATGTGGAAGAGTCTGATATGCTCGTCCGCCTGGTAGTAGGTCATCACCCCCGTCGAGATTCCGTCCTGCCTGGCGAGCAGGAGCCGATAGCGATCGCCAAGATGCTGACCGAAGACACGGAAAAACGCAGCCGGTGTTTTGCGTCGGCTGCCTTGTCGTTGACAGGTCCGCCAATGAAGGCTGGCGATTGTCTCCTCATATCCCTCGACCGGCAGTCGTTCGATTCGCGGCGCAAGCCGGGCTTCGCGTTTCATATTGTATCTGCGTTTGCGGGGAAATTGCGCGAGGTAGTCGTTGAAGCTGTTGCCGGGCAGGTGCAAGACGTGGTCCGGCAGGCTGTCGAGCGTCAGCGCCTCGGGGGCGGCCAACCGGCGGCGGCACTGCGGGAAGATCAGCAGGCCGGCGCCGTTCCGAACGGCAGTTCGACGCAGTACATCGAGGAGGGCGGGGAAATACTGGGACTCGCCCACGGGCGTGCCGCGAATCTGCTGCGGCGCATTGCAGGATCACGGATGAAGCCGGTTAAGGAGATGCCGAGCCACTGTGGAGACCGGCCCCGCCTGCAGCGGGCCGACCCGTTTCTGCTGCCGACGGAAGGGGGCGAAGGCCCGCAATCGGCCGTCCTCAAACACGCAAGCCAGGCAATGACGCGCCTTCGGCCGGTAGGCCCGGGCCGCCTGGTACCAGGCTGGGAGTTCGTGCGGGGCGCCAGCCAGAGCGGTCCACGCCGCCTGATCCAGTTCGGTGATGTCCTCAATAATCCGTGTCGTGATGGCCATGGTCGGCTACTATAGCACAATACACAACAACGAAACCGGGGCACCAGCTGCGGTCGGCTGACGCCCCGGATCGGGTGTCGTGGTTGTTGTCCGGTTCAGACCGGCCGGCGACCGTTGCCGCCGGACTGACGTCAGGACGCGGTCGTCGGCCGGCGGGCGGCCTTGGCTTTGGCGCCTTTGACGATTACCAGCACGATCGCGGCAACGCCGACAATCAGCAGCGGGATGCCGAGCAGCGGCCGGTAGAATACCCAGGCCACCGCAATCGTGATCAACGACAACGCGAAGGCAATGCCAAATGCGGCCAGCGCGAAACCGGCCCCGACAATGCTGCCGAGGAACGGAACCACATTCGCCACCACGGAAATCGGCTTGAACACCAGCATCAGGCCGACCGCCATGATGACGAAGCCGACGACGCGGACAATCCAGGTCCGCGTCTTGTTCTCGGCCTGCGCCTGCTCGAACATCGCGTCCTTGCTGTGTGCGCCCATCTGCAGCCGTTCGAGCGTCGGCCCGGCTTTCGACTGATACGGCACCAGGGTGTTGCCGGACTGCTGTGAGATGACGCTGATTTTCTGGGGCGGCCGGACGACCGTGAACGACAGCCGCAGATCGCCGATCTGCGGGTTGGACGGATCGGTGCCGACATAGAAGTCCTTGCCCTGGACCTGGCCCTTCGCGGTCAGGGCCGGCGGCAGCTTGGCGACCATGGACTCGTCGATGGCCATGTCGGTCTCGCCCTTGATCTTGTTGATCAACGAGGAACTCAGATTGAAGCCGCCCGCAGTCACGTTCTGCGCCGTGAACGTCTTCGACGAATACGGCATTGACGTCGGGTTCCTATGGGCCTCCGCCTTCTTGAATTTACTGGAGTTGATCAGCTCCGACGACCAGACCCGGTCATAGTGGTAGGTCGTCTTCGTGGTTTTGCTGCCGCCGAGGTTCTTCTTTGATTTGGACTTCTTGCGTTCCTTCCACTGGTACATCTCGACCCGGCGTTCAAGACGAATTGCTGTCGCTTCGGCGCCGAGCTCCGCGTCCGTAAGCGTGTCCTCAGTCACGGCATCGGCGGTGAAGTGCACAAGCTTGCCGTCGTTGGCGGCCTCGACCTTGGGTTCGGCCAGCGAAATGCACGCACCGGCGCCTTCTTTCAGCATCTTGTAGGTTCGGACCGCACACCCCTCGTTGAGGAACAGCACGGGGAAGGCGACCACAAACAGGACAATGCCGGCCAGGATCCCCTTGATGGATTCCATGATGCGGCTGCCCCAGCCTTGGGTGGTCACTTCGGTGAATGAGTCAGACATGATTTTCCTCCTCGTTGTCGTTGACTCGGTTCGATGTTGTTTCGACCATGTTACTTTCGCAAAAAATCAGTTTGGCACGAGTCAGATTGGCGGCAGTATCCAAGCCGGTTTTCCTCAGAGTTCAGGTTCATCAAGCTTACGCCGCCGAGCAGCCGGTCTTACGCGTGTCCCGGAGATTCTCTCCCGAGTTCGCATAGTTTAGCGTGTTTCCGGCCGGTTTTAAGGGTGGATCGGCAAAATACAGTATGCCTCGTACCGTCGTAATGCGTCAGTCACGGGGAGTGGCCCCCGCGTGCTGCTCTCCTGCCGGTGGTGGGCGGCAGACACTGCTCCCCGTCACTGACGCATTACATACCGCCTGGATCCGGTCTGGACGGCAGGGCGCCCGCATGGCCTGCCCGACGCCATGGGATTTGTGCTGTGCCGGACCGGACCGGATTATGGCGAATGCAGCCACAATTCAGCTGGTCGACGCCCAGGGGAGGCCGATGAAGAAATCGCTCAAAGGTCACGAAGGCATCAAGCCCGGCAGCAAAGTCGTTGTCAGCGGCAAGGTCCAGCAGGCCGATGAACAGGTGTTTGTAGTCAATCTCGACAAACTGGCGTTCGTGAAGCAGACCGAGTGAGCGGCCGTCACAGCGCTGCGGCGGCGCCACTCCGGGGGGTTGGCAGGGCGTCGGGGGAGCACCCTCACAACAGGGCCGGCGAACGTTTTCGGCGGATCGGCTCCGGGCTCGAACCCGGGAATCTTCTGAATCCGACTTGCAATCCTCGGGTTCGGGCATTCAATTAGTTATCAGATGACTTTACAGGTGCACAACAAGGGAGGCTGGGAGGCCGGATGAAGACACGGAAGGCCGGCAGGAAAGATGTGCTGAACCGGACGTCGCTGCATCGGCAGATCACCGAGCTGCTGCGGCAGGAGGTCCTTGAGGAGTACCAGCCCGGCGACCGGTTCGGGTCGCAGAACGCGCTGGCCAAGCGCTTTGCGGTCAGCCCTCTGACGATTCGCGAGGCGGTCGGTGCGCTGGTGCAGGAAGGTCTGCTTGAGCGTCGGCTGGGCAGCGGCACATATGTGCTCGACCCCAAGCTGAACAAGACCGTCGGGATCCTGATCGAACTGGATATTTCCCGGTCGGCGACATCGTATTTCTATTTGCGGGTGGTGCAGCAGGTGGCTGCGTTTCTGACGAAGTACGGGCAGATGACCCGGATCTATGTCGGTCACGCCCCGGAGTTGAATGAGCGGGATCCGGAGTTGCCGACGTCGGAGGAATTCTGGGACGACCTGGAGAACAATCGGCTGCGGGCGATTGTGCCGGTCGGCACGATGATCACCGGCACGTTCCGGTCGCTGTTGGATCAGCGGCGGGTTATGGTTGCAGGCGAGGACCCGCCGGGCCAGGCAATGATCGACTACGCCGAAATCGCCCGCCGCGGGATCCGTTACCTGATCGAGAACGACTGCACCAAGATCGCGTTGATCGAGAAGGCCCACGACGCGAACAGCCGCCTGTCGCGGATCTGCCGGGAGGAACTGCAGGCCGCCGGTCTGGAATTACGCGATGATCGGCATGCCTGGATTTCGGCTGCCGGCGAGTGCCGCCGCGGACGTGACGGTTTGCGCAAAGTCTGGCGGGCGCGTGACGGCCGGCCGGACGGCATGCTGGTGCTCGACGACACGCTGTATCGGGACATGGGCGAGATGTTGGTGGTGAACCGCATTTCGGTGCCGGAGGACCTGCTGGTGATCACCCATGCGAACAAGGGTGATCCGCAGCGGCTGGTGCCGGTGCCGGCTCGGCTGGAGGTCGATCCGGACCAATGCGCGGCGATTCTGGCCGAGGACCTGTTGGACGCTTTGGGGAATCTGGAGGAGCGAAGCGCATACCGGCCGGCGGCGATTGCCGTGGTGCCGCACCATGCCGCGCCGTCGCCGGAGTTGATTCTATGATTGTATCTGAACCTAATCAGGGAGAACTGCATGCGTAGTCGTGTAAGAGAGAGCGTTGCAGAGATTGAACGTGCGGCCGGCCGGCCGAAGGAATCCCGACGGCAGCGAAGCCGGGGTTGTTCGGCTTTCACGTTGATCGAGTTGCTGGTGATCATCGCTATTGTTGCGGTGTTGGCGGCCATCCTGCTCCCGGCGCTGGCTACCGCCAAGGTGAAAGCCAGGCAGGTCGTGTGCGTAAACCAGATTCAGCAGTTGACTGCTTCATTGACGATGTATATCACCGATCACGATGCGCATATGCCGTGGGTTCGCTCCAACGGAAACCCCTCAACCTGCCGGACGTCGCCGTATGCAGCGGAGCGCACGGGGTTCGGGTTGATCTCCTACGCCGGTTACATCGGCGATCCGCAATTGCTCTTTTGTCCGGATACGCGGGTAACCGATGGCTGGGGATCCAACCCGGAGGGAAATCGGTTGAAAAGCATGCGCAACTTCGATACCTACGTTGAGAACAGACAGGATACCAAGGTTGACTACCATCTGAGTTGGTGGGGCGGCGGCCCGTCCCTGATGAACTGGCGCAAAGGCAAGGACTATGGCCGTCATCTGATCGGCGGCGGTCCGGCCGTGTATTGGATTGCCGACGGCCACGGCCGGTTCTGCTACTACTACAAATCCATTTCGCACCGCGATGGTCTGTATATGAACCTGGGCAATGTGGACGGTGGCGTCGACACCGTGGTCGACTGGAAATCCAAGCAGCCGCAGACCGGCAGCGCCGGCTACTACCACCCATACAATGATCGTCCCGGCTGGGGCTTCTGGCGATGGTTCGGCAACGGTAAAAACCACTAGTGACCGAGAACGACACAGCAGAGGAACGAAAGATTCTGGCACTGGAGTAAAGCGACCTACGGCCAATAGCCCGGGCGCCTGCCGGTCGCGGTCCGGGTTGGAAGACGCCAAGGGGGGAGTACAATTGAGTTTTGCGGAGAGACAACAACATCCGAGGAGACATCATGGTTCGTAAGCATCATTGGTTGGCACTGCTGTGCCTGGTATTCGTCACGAATGGTCTGTGGGCCGGCGGCGGCAAGGCGCGTCTGCCGATCGGCGAGTTTACCGCGCGCAAAATCAAACCGCCGAAGATCGACGGGAAAATCGGCGCCGGTGAATGGGACAAAGCCTTCACCACGTCCGGCATGATGACGCCGTTCGATCATTCGCTGCAGCAGGCAAAGACCACAATGTCCGTCGGATTCGATGAGAAGAACTTCTATTTCCTGGTCCACGCGATTCGCGGCGACCGTGAGTGGAAGCTCTGGAAGAGCGTCCGCGAGAATGACGGCTATTCCTTCGGTGATCCGTCGATCGAGATCTGGGTCACGCCGCCGACGCTGGTGCCGGAGACCTACCAGAATGTGATCAACACGTATCCGGCCGTACTCGACCAGAAGATGATCCCGACCCGCGGCTATACGGCGCAGGGCTGGAAAGGGAACTGGACGCTGGGAGTTACGGAAACCGACACCCAGTACATCATTGAAGCGGCAATTCCCGTGAAAGACTTCGACGGCTTCGACAGCGTCAAGGACGGCGATGCATGGCGCTTCCTGATCTGCCGGACCTGCCCCGGCGCCAAGTCCCGGGCGCAGGCGTCCTGGTCCATCACCCAGGGGTTCGCGGAGTTGGGCCAGCATCCCAAGGTCCACCTGAAGATGGACTCCCCCGTCCTGCAGGTGCACAACATCACCTCCGCCCTCAGCGGCAAATACAATTTCAAGATCGGCGTCGTCGGCGCCGATGACGCCCCCGCCGATGTCACCGTGGAACTGCGGCTGCAGCAGCAGATCAAGCCGGCGGCCGGCGACAAGGTCATCAAGAAGACGGTCAAGGTCAAAGCCGGCGGTCGCGAGGAATTGACGCTGACCGGCGAGCTGCCCGGCAAGAAGGGCTACTTCGCCATCACCGGCACCGCCGGGGGCAACGCCATCTTCAAGCAGAGCTTTCCCTATGTGGTCAGCGGCTGGAAACCAAAGAAACCGACCCGCGCCGGCGGTCGCGAAGCCAGAGAGCTCGACCTCATGGTCAACTACGGTCCCGAGAACAATGTCATGATCCTTCGGGCCGACATCATCGATCTGCCGCCGCGCGAAGCCGTTGTCGGCGGCGATATCAAGCTGGTGGACGTCGCCACCGGCAAGGTCCTCCTGACGCATCCGCTGCCGGGCTTCAAGGAGTGGTATTCCAATACGCACTTCTATCTCAACAAGGTCGAAGTCCCGGTTCAGGTTTATGCGAAGATCAACGCGCTGGAATGGGAGAACAAGAAGATCAAGGACGAGAACAGCCGGCGCCAGGCCGCCAACAAGAAGCTGAAGAAGGGTCAGGAAAAGCAGCCCATGCTGCCGTTGAAAAAACTCCCGCCCAAGACGCCCGCCCGCAAGGTTGTGGTAGAAGTAGCCGTCAAGGATAAAGCCGGTACGATCCTGAAGACCGGGAAGAAAGAGGTTGACCTGCTGCGCTACAAGTTCCAGTGGGCCGACAACAGCATCGGCATTTCCGACAAGGTGATCAAGCCGTGGACCCCGGTGACCTGCACCGGCGGCACGGTCGGCGTCTGGAATCGCAAACTCGAACTGGACGGCCTCGGCCTGCTGCAGTCGATCGACAATGGCGGCGTCAAACAGGTGAAGCAGATGCGGCTGGTTGCCGTGCAGGACGGCAAGGAGGTGCTGATCAAAGCGTCGGCGCCGACGAAAGGCAAACACGTCGAGGCGCAGGTGGAGTTAACCGGCACCGGCGCCGGCGCCGGTTTGAAACTCAGCAACAAGGCGACAGCCGAGTTCGACGGCTTCGTGCTCAATAACCTGACCATCGCCCCGGCCGGCGACAGCGCCGGGGTGGATAAGCTCTTCCTGGAGATCGTCCTGCCGGAAAGCGAAGCAACGCATTACTGCACCACCGCCGGCGGCTGGGCCGCCGTGCACGACGTGACCCCAAAACGCTGGGACAGCCGGCAAACCGCCAGCGGCATGCTCATCGGCGATTTCGTCCCGTATGTCTGGCTGACCAATTCCGACCGCGCTTTCCTCTGGTTTGCCGACAGCGATGAAGGCTGGATTACCGACGACGACAAAAGCCTGCCGACCCAGGAACTCGTGCGCGAGAACGGCACCGTAACGCTGCGGATTCATTTCATTGAAGTCCCGACCGAACTCAAGCAGGCGACCACCGTGCAGTACGGCTATATGACGTTCCCCTCCCGGCCGCTGCCTGACGGGTGGCGCACCATTATCTGCAGCCAGAACACGCAGGCCCTGCCGAACGCCAGGAACACCTATTTCTGGTCCGGAAACGGCGCCAACTGGGCGGTACTCTGGCCGTACTACTGCAGCCCATTCGCCTGGAGCTTCGAGAAGTCCAGGAAGTTTTTCGATCGCTTTGGTCCGCCGACCGAAATCCGACACCGCCCGATGGTCGGCTCCATCGCGCACTCAGTCGGTCGGTACCAGGATTACCTGGGCCATAAGTTCGACAGTTACAGTGTGGACTGGGGCGCAACCCCCGGCAATCGCAGCAATGCCAACTGCACCGCGAGTAAGGGGCCCAACGACTTCCGTGTCTACCACTACCAGCAGTGGGTGCAGAAGTCCGGCTTCCGCGGGCTGTATATTGATGAAAACTACCTTGCCCTCGAGAAGAACTTCATCACCGGCAACGCCTATTACCGGCCGGACGGCCGGCTGCAGCCCGCGTACAACTACATCGGGCTGCGCAACTACTTCAAACGCATGCGTTACATGTTCGACGCCAACGGCCGGCCGGCGCCGAACCTGTGGCAGCATATCTCGTCCGGCGCGGCCTATCATTCCTGGTACGGCGGTATCTTTTTCGAAGGCGAGAACGTCGAGCCGACGGATGAGAAGTTCGACTACATCGAAGTCCTCCCGGCCGGCCGCATGCGGGCCATCGGCAGTGCCGGGTGTGCCGGCGGCGCCATGACGATGATGTGTCAGTCGCAACGGCACGCCACCGTCTACGAACCCAAGCATACCCATCAGTTTGTCGGCTGGGTGCAGGCGCATGATATCATCCCCGAACAGGTGCGCGAGTGGAATATCATGGCACAGGAAGGCCAGTTCTACCGCCCCGATGTCGAGTTTATCGGCTATTGGAAACCCGAAAACCCGGTGACTACCAAGACCTCCGACTGCATGGTGTCAATCCATAAAGTCGGCAACCGCTTCCTCGCCTGGGTCGTCAATATCTCCCGCGAGGACAAACCGGTCAACGTCGCCGTGGACTTCGCCAGACTCGGCCTGGACCGGAACCGCTCCTTCGCCGTTGACGGCGAAACCGGCGCCGACGTCAAACTGACGGCCGCGGGCTTCACAGTCCCCGTGCTCAAGCGCGACTATGTCGCGGTCCACGTGATTGAGCGCCCGGCCGGCGCCGGGGACGAGTCCTTCAAGGCGACGTTCGACAAGGGGGTCCTGGCGGAACTGGCGACCGGCAACGCTGCCTTTATCCCCGGCGGCAAGCACGGCGGCAAACTCTCCCTGGTCGCCGGCAAGACCGGCAAAGTGCTGGCCACAGGGCAGGGCGTCTCCATCTGGCCGCACCTGAATGTGACTGAGAAACGGGGGCGTATCCGCTTCCTTGCCAAGGTCAAGAACAAACCGCACGGCGCCATCGTGGCAACCGCCATGGGCCGCGTCCGTAAGCCGGTGAAACCGATTGTGCCGACGGTGCAGGTGACCGCCGGCAAAGGCGGCGTGGTGACCATCGGCCTGGTCGCCGGCCGCAAGAAGATCGGCACCCCGGTCACGGGCCCGGCGTTGACTCCCGGCTGGCACGAGTTCGAGCTGGCCTGGAACGATAATAAGCTTACCTTCAAGGTCGACGGCAAGGCCGCCGGCAGCCTCGCTGTCAAAGGCATGAACATCTGCGACGGCACCGGCAAGGCCCTGCTGCAGAGCGCCACGGTGGTCTTCGGCGGCCGTCGAACGGCCATCAGCGCCATCGACGACGTCCGCTGTTACCGGTAGTCCTCCGGCCGTCCGCCAATCCCGCTGCGTCCCGGCGTCGCCGGCGTCGGGACGCAGCCGTGACGCCAAGCCCGGCCGCTGACCAATCCCGCCCGCAGCCGCCCGGAATTGTCGAAGCGGGCGGCATATTTTCGACTTGAAGCGGCGGCGATGAGGAATGGATGGGATAAGGAGGGATTGCCTGGCGAATCGAATCTGGAAAGGAAACGGCCTCATGGAAAAATGGCAGGAGACCCTGAAACAGGTATGGGATTTTGTTTACGAGGTCCCCTTGTTTCATCTGCAGGAACACAAAGTCACGCTCAGCCACATCGTGATCGCCATCGTCGTGATGATCCTCGCGGTCATCCTGTCGAAGGTGGTCCGGATCATCCTGCAGAAGCGCATGTTCCCGCGTTTCAAACTGGACCCGGGTCTTTCCTTCGCCTTGCTGCGGGTGATCCACTACTGCATCCTGATCGGCGGCGTCTATGTCGCGCTGACGTCCATGAACGTGCCCTTGGCCGGGTTGACGGCGCTGGTTGCCTTCCTCGGCGTCGGTATCGGTTTCGGTTTTCAGAACCTGGTCAACAACTTCGTCAGCGGCATCATGCTGCTGTTTGAACGACCGGTGAAGATCGGCGACCGCATTACGGTGGATGATATCTGGGGCGACGTCGTCCAGATCAACCTGCGGACGACGGTGGTCAACTCGGTCGACAACATATCGATCATCATCCCGAATTCGAAGTTGCTGGAGAACAACCTGATCAACTGGTCCTACGGCGATCCGAAGATCCGGATCAAGCTGCCGGTGGGCGTGGCGTACGGTTCGGATATCGATCTGGTAACGGACTGTCTGCAGCAGGCAGCAAAAGCTTGTGAGGAGATCCTGGAAAAGCCGGAGCCGCAGGTGCTGTTCACGGCGTTCGGCGATTCCTCCCTGAACTTCGAATTGTACACCTGGATCCGGGACAGCCGCCACAAGCCGCAAGTGCTCGACCAACTGCACCGCCAGATCGACCGCGTCTTTCGCGACCACGACGTCGAGATCCCGTTCCCGCAGCGCGACCTGCATGTCCGCCGCGGCGACGCCCCGCTCGACGTGGTCACCAAAGCCGGGTAACGCCGGTCGGGCCGGCGTGCGGGAGGGCTGGATGACGTCTCGCGGACGGCGTTGCAATCGGCCTCGCAGCTTGCATATTACTGCATGGCCGGTGCTTGTTGCCGGCCGCAGGAATTGCTGAATCATGAAGGACGCTGCGAAGACCAGATTGGCCAGGGTCCTCCCGAACCTGCCGGCGCATTGTCGCGACGAGGTCAGGTCCCTGCAGGGCCAGGGGTGGGAGTGCGGCTTCTTCCTGGGGGTGGCCGGGCAGGAGATGATCCTCTGCCTGGCTGCTGAGAAAGACGAACGCTGCCACGTCGTGTTCGACCAGTCCATGGCCGCCCTGATCGACCGGCTGGCCGACCGGATCGACCGCGACGACCGGCTTTTATGACGACAACTGCCACAGATAAGGAGATCGAGGGATGATTATTCCGCAACTGGTTCTGATGAATGTGCAGGAGCACGAGTTCGACGCCAACGAGGTGCTGATCGAGGAGGGCTCGCCGGGCACCAGCGTGTATATCCTCAGCGAGGGCGAGGTCTGCGTCAGTATTGACGGCAAGGAGATCAACCGGATCACGGAAGAAGGCGCGATTCTCGGTGAGATGTCGGCGCTGCTGGGGAAATCCCGCGGCGCGACGGTCTCCGTTGTTCAGCCGAGCAAGCTGTACGTGATCGAGGACCTCCTGACGTTCCTGCGCCAGAACCCCGAGCTCGCCATCCTGCTGCTCAAGTCGATGGCGGCGCGTGTCGATACGGCGAACCAGCAGTTGATGCAGAAGAAGTGGTGGCAGTTCTGGTAGGCCGCCGTTGATGAGATACGGCGGGGAACACCGATTACTCCGTGGAGTATCCCGGTGCTGTTTCCCCGGGTGTCTGCAGTTGAACTGCTTCAGAGGATTGCTCCCATGACCGTGCCCATTTCGGCATACGTCCTGACCTATAACAACGAGTCCACGATTGATCGCGCCCTGCAGAGCGTCGCGTTTGCCGACGAGATTGTGGTGGTCGATTCCTACAGTACCGACGGCACGCTGGAGCTGGTTCGGCAACACACCGACACGGTGATTCAGCGGGCCTGGCCGGGCTTTCGTGACCAGTACCAGTTCGCGCAGGAACAATGCACCCACGACTGGGTGCTGTTTATTGATGCGGACGAGGAAGTGTCGGCGGCGCTGGCGGACGAAATGATCAAGGTCCTGGAAGAGAACGTCAAACTCGAAGACGACCGGCAGATCCACGGCTTTCAGGCGCAGCGGCGGACCTTTTTCATGGACCGCTGGATTCTGCACGGCGGCTGGGTGCCGGATCGCGAGATCCGGCTGTACAACCGCCGTCACGGCTCCTGGAAGGGGGCCCTGCATGCCAAGGTCGAAGTGGAAAGCAATGTCAGCGAATTCCGCCACTACTACTATCACTACACCTATGCCGACGTCTCGGCACAACTGCAGACCCTGAATAAATACTCCACGACGGCGTCCGAAGACATGGACAGGGAAGGCGGCAAAGCCTCACTTGTGCACATGATCGGCAATCCCATCTTCCGCTTCCTGCGGGAGTACGTTCTGAAGCGCGGGTTCCTCGACGGGATGCCCGGCTTCATCATTGCCGTCAACAACAGCCACTATGTATTCAACAAATACGCCAAGTTGTGGGAACGGCAGAAATGCCCGCCCGACAAGGTTGAACGCAACCGCGTGAACAAACAACCTTGACGGGGCTGTCGTTCCGGAAACAGCCTGCAACTTCGCACCACGCCGGCCGGCCAGGCCATTGGCCCCGCCGGCAAGCTGAAAGGAACGCGCCATGAAGTCCGTTCTGATTGCGATTGTGCTGGCTCTCTCCTGTACCCCCATGTTCGGTGCGGATCCCGCGGCCGCGAAACCGGCGGCGAAAGGCAAGCCGGCTGCCCCCGACCCGAAAAAGAAGAAGCTGCCTAAGTTGACCCCGGCCTTCGCGCCCGGCGAACGCCTGACCTACAAGATCGTCTGGAACAAGATTCCGGTCGGCGAACTGCGCGTCTATGTCGACAAGGACGCGACGATCCGCGGTCAGGACGCCTGGCATTTCGTCATGGAGGCGGTGACCAACGACTACGCCGACAAGATCTACAAGGTCCGCACCTACATTCATTCTTATGTGTCCAAGGACCTGCGCCGGTCGCTGCGCTATGTGTCCCGCCAGCTTGACGGCAAGGGCAAGAAATGGGTCCTCCTCGATTTCTACTGGGACAAGAACAAAGTGAAGTACATGAAGACCGGCGTCGACCGCGGCCTGCGTCCGGTCAAACCCAACGCCCTGGATTCGCTGGCCATGTTCTATTATGTCCGGGCCCTCGACTATGCCGGTCGCAAGCGCATCGAGGTGCGCGTGTCCGACGGTAAACGCTGTGTCGACAGCGGCGCCGACATTGTCAAGCGCGAGAAAGTCAAAGCCAACGGCAAGGAATACAACGCGTACCTGGTAGAGCCCGACCTGAAGGATCTGCGCGGTGTCTTCAAGAAGAGTAAGAACGCCAAGCTGCAGTTGTGGATCAGCGACGACCAGGATCGCGTTCCGGTAAAAATCGCCAGCGAGGTTGTTGTCGGCCGATTCTACGCCACCTTAATCAAGCACGAGAAACCTGAGATCAACAAGGACGCGGAGACCGGCAAACAGTGATGGGCAATCGCAGCAGCTCAATCGTCCGGGGGATTACGATCGTGGTCATCTTCCTGGTAGTACTGGTGGTGGCCGCCTTCGTCTACGTCAACCGCGCGGGCTTCATCCGCCGGCACGTGTTTCCCCGGATCGAAGAGAAGATCGGCGATCCGGTGGATGCCGAGGACATCTCGTTCTCGCTGTTCAAAGGAGTTGAATTGCGGGGGCTGACCGTTGGCGCCGACGGCAAAGAGTGGGTTTCGGGCGGGACGGTCCGGATCCATTACAAACTGGGCCCCCTGTTGGCCGGCCGCCTGCACCTGACGCAGGTCTACGTCGATCAGCTGAAAATCACCTTGACCGATGCGAAAATCGCCGAGCTCAGAGCGCAGTTGGGAAGCAACCCGAAGGCGCCGGCGACAACAGCCAAAGCCGCGAAAACCGACACGGCGCCGGCTGCTGCGGCGGCGTCCCCGCCGGATCTCTGGATTCGCGACGTCGAGTTGTCTGACTGCACCGTTGAGTACCGCCGAACCGCCGCCGGTCCGGGCCGGGATGAGCTGGCGGTGATCCTGGAAGATGTTCACGCGAAGCTGCCGGAACTCGGTCCCGGCAAGCCGTTGACGTTTACCGCCGACGCCACCGGTGAAATCCTCCAGGGCTCAAACCAGGCCCGCATCGGCAGAGCAGAATTCAGCCTCGACGGCGATTTGGACCGGGACCTCCTGCCGGCAGGGGGCGAAATGCAACTTGTTGTCGCGGAGCTGCGGGGGCAACTCGGCCGGCTCAATGTCAACGGTCGACAGATCAGTGGCTCCGGCAGGTTGACGCGGGAGGGCGACACGTTCGAAATCTCCGACTTCGTCGTCAAGGAGTCCCACGACGGCACTGTCGAGGCCGAATTTCATGTTGCCGGCACGGTTTCGAAAAACGGCGCGGCCACCCTGGAGCTCCGGTTTCTCATGCCGAACGACAGCCTCCTGGGCTTGTTCGAAGAGAAGACGCCGACCCTCGATCTCGGCATGGAATCACTGTCTTACAAGGCTATGCTCCGCTTCCAGGAACAAGGCCGGGGGGCGGAACTCGACGGGGATCTGGCCCTTACCGGATTTACCGCCCGCAAGCGCGGCGAACGCCACCGCCGGCTGGAACCGCTGAATCTGACCTCGAAACATCGGGTGGCTCTGAGCCGGGCCGATCTGGTCCTGCACCTGGAAGAGCTTTCCGTGCGGCTGAACGCACCCGAATCACAACTGCTGGAAGTGGCGTTGAGCAACCCGGTAACGGTGGATATCCGCAATCCCGAACGAACGTCCGCGCGCATCGGCATTGCCGCCGAGATCAAGCACGAGTTCCTGCGGCCGATCCTGCCGCAGCACGAAGACGTCCGAATCAGTGACTGGCGACTGCACACCGAGGAACTGGCGGTCGACATCAAAGGCAGCGGCAAGGAGTTCAGCGCGGCCTTGACCGGGGCGATCGTCCTGGATCACATCCGCGCCAGAATCCACGGCACCGACTATCGCAATCTCGAGGTCCGGCAGCAGTTTAAGGTTCGTTGTCACGGCTTGCGGGCAACGGACGACGCCAGGCGGATGGCCGGCAATATCGACGTCGGCGACACGTTCTTCGCCCTGCGGCGCACGGGCGTGAAACCCAAGGACCTCGTGCGGGTCGATTTTTCCGGCGGTGTTGATCTGGCGCCGCGGAACGCGAAGGCCAAGGCGGTCCTGCGGCTGTTGGATCTCCGGGAGATCCATGGGCTGCTGCCGGCGACTCTCGGACTGGAAGAACTGGAAGGCTGGCTGAAGGCCGCCGTCAGTCTCGAAGCCGAGGATTTCGATCGCGTACTCACGGCCAGGGCCGACCTGGCTTTTGAAAACTGCCGCGTGGCCGTCAAGGATCAGCCCCGGTTGCCGCATGCGGTGTCGTTGAACTTTGTTGTGGACGGCAGCTACAAGGATCATCACCTGCTGCAACTGAAGGAGGCCCGCCTGCAGGTGGCCGGCAAGGGCCGCGATCAGTTGGTCACTTTCGCTGCCGCAGGCAATTTCGACACCCGGCTCGAGGCGCAGACCACGTGCCGACTGGAAGCGACGATGGAGAAACTGGACCTGACGCGGCTGCAGGCATTGCTGCCGGCGAATCTCGGGGTGAAACGGCTTGCCGGCATGGGATCGGGCGTCCTCGTGACCACCCAGGGCAACGGCAAACGCGTTGCCGTCGAATGCTCGGCGACCCTCGACGGTTTTGAATATGCTGCCGGCAAGGGCTCCTTGCCGGAACCGCTCGATGCCGACTTCAATGTGGACGTGGACTACAACGAAGCCAAGATCCTGACGGTCAACGATGTGGCCGTCAAAGTGACCGGCCGCCGTCAGAAGGTCTATGGCGAGGCCAAAATCCACGGCAGTGTCAACGCCAGTGAAGCGGGCGGCAAGTCTGAACTGCAGTGCCGGCTGAATGTCCCCGACCTGGCCGCTTACCGGCCGATCGTGCCGGCCCGGCAGGGACTCGAGCAACTGGCCGGCTCCGTTCTCGTGAGCCTGAAAGCCATGCAGGAAGGCAAGGAACTCAAAGCGGAAGGCGAGGCCCGGCTGGAGAACTTCGACTTGGCCGTGCGCCGGCGCGGCCGCCTGCAGCGCCCCTGTACCGCCATCGCCTTGCTCAACGGCGTCTATCACGTCGCCGGCAAGGACCGCGGCATGATCGACGTCAGCAACATCAGCGCCGCCGTTCTCGACAACCAACAGAAACAGCTGCTTGGCCTGGTCTTGAAAGGCCGGGTTGACGGCCAGTTGAAAGGTCGCCGGTCGAACCTGACCCTGACCGCGGACGAAGCCGTTGACTTGTCGGCGGCGGAAGCTGTCTGGATCAAGGCGGCGCCGGCGAAAGCCGCGCGCACTGCCGGAGAGGTCGCGGCGGACCGTCTTGAAAAACCGCTCGTCGAGGTCGCCGAGGAGTCCCGTCTGGCCAATTTTCTGAAGCGGCAATGGATTGATCTGGAGATCGGCGTGGCCGAGGTCCGCTACCGCGATGTCCGCCTGCACGATTTCAGTTTGAACGGTGTGCTGAAGGATAACCGGCTGACGCTCAGCAAATGCTCCACGGGGATCAACGGCGGCAGTTTGTCGGTTGCCGGGAGCTGCCGTTTGAACCGGATTCGGGACATGGGCTATGAAGGGACCTTCAAGGGCGCCGACATCCCCGGCGCCCCGATCCTGAAGGCCATGGAAGAGCTCCTGGACTTCATGCCGGCGGAGCTGCATGCCGCGATCAAGACGATTGACGGCAAGTTCGCGGGCCAGGGCACGGCCGCCAGGGATGTCCTGCGCACTCTCGATGCCCGGATCAACTACGAACTCGAAGATATCGCGGTCACCCGCGTCAAGGGGGCGCTGCCGGCGGACCGCGACCTGAATTCGAAGCAACTGGCGGCGGTGATCGGCGCGAAAATCCTGTTCATCGACGACCGGAATAAACGGTTCGCCGACGTTTTCGGCACGGCTTTGCAGGTGGCGCTGAAAAAGGGCGACTACCCGCTGGAGAAGCTCAAGTTCGACCGCGGCCCCGGAGAACTGGTTATCAAGGGCGGCGCCGTCGACATCAAGCACGCCCGATTTCTATCGGAGGATCTGCGTTTGCGTCTTCACGGCCGGATCGCGATCGGCGGCAAGTGGTTTACCATTCTGAACGTCAAGCCGACGATCTCAGCCAGACGGGCGGCGAAAATCGATGATCTCCAGATGAAAGCCCGGGACGACGGCTATTTCGAACTGCCTCCGGTTGCCTATCGCGGGTACGCTTCCGATTCGAAGACCTACGCTCCGTTCCTGATCGAAGTGGTTGCGCGCTACAACAAGGATACCGGCAAGTATCTCCAGCACGCGCGGAGTGCCGATGACCTGCAGGGCGCGCTGAATGAGTTGCTGCACCGGGACGGCGACAAGAAAGAAGCGCGCAAGAAACTGACGGACAGCCTCATCGATATCGGGATGGGGGCATTGAAGGAATACTCGGACAAAAAGCGCCGCGAACGCGACGAGGAGTAGCCGGCCACGGACGCGATGGGGCAGGGGAAAGAGGTCAGCGCACCAATGAGCTTCTGACTCCGACAAGGCTGAACAAGTGCAAGCTCCGATTGTATCACAAGCATCCCTGCTCAGGTCCGCAGCACAAGCAGGTATGCTTGTGATACGTTTCGGAACGCTGTTCAGTGAAGAGCAGCTGCGGTCCGGAGCGTCTGATCAGCCGGCGTTGTAGACGATGATCTTCTCGCTGGTGCTGCCTTCGTTTGTGCGACGGATCTTGAGGATGATCTTGGTGCCGGGCCGGATCTGAACCATCAGGTTCTGCAGAATCAGAAACTGCATGGCAAGGTTGTGCTTCGCCAGGGAACGACCGAAGATGACGGTGATCTCGTCGCCGTCACGAATTCCTGCGCGCCAGGCGGGTGAATCCGGCTCCACCTTGTCGACCCGCAGAAATTTGTCGCCGGCTTGCGGCTCGCGGAGGGTGAAGAACAACTTCCCCAGTCGGAAGGTCTTCAGGGTAAACGCGATCTTGATCGGTTTTCCCTGCCGTTCGACGGTTGCTTCAATGCGGGATTCGCCGGGATAGGTGCCGAGAATGCCGAAGAACCGCTGCGGACTCCAGACGTCGTAGCCGTTGACGGCGGTGATGACGTCGCCGGCCTGAAAGCCGGCGGCGGCGGCATCGCTGTTTTCCAGAACCCGTGTGACCCGGGCACCGACGCCGTCGAAGTCATCGTCGTTGTCGTATACCAGGCCGAAGAGCCAGCCGTGATAGACGTCGCCGCCTTTCGCGGCTTTGAGTGCGGGCAGGAAGAGCTTGATCTGGTTGGACGGGATGGCGTAGGCCAGGCCGGTGTTCGAGCGCAGCCCCAGCTTGGGCTCGATCTTGCCGTTGATGCCGATCACCTCGCCCGACAGATTGATCAACGGCCCGCCGGAATTGCCCGGGTTGATGGGGACGTCGGTGACGATGGCGTCGGTGTAGCGGCCGTGCAGTTGGTGCAGCCCGGAGACGACGCCGAGGGTGGCCGTCGGCGTCTGGTCGACCAGGCCGATGGCAAACGGGTTGCCCAGAGCGATGCAGAGCTGGCCGGCCTTCACGGAGTCGGCGTCGCCCAGCGGCAGGAACTTGAGATTGGCCGCGTCCCGCAGTTTCAGCAGAGCGAGGTCGCCGAAACGGTCGCGCCCCAGCAGCTCGGCGACATACGATTTGCCGTTCCCGAGCCGGACGCGAAAGGTGGTCCCCGGCTTGATCAGGACATGGGAGTTGGTCAGGACCAGGCCGTCGGCGGAGATGACCACGCCGCTGCCCTGACTGAAGAACACAAACGCGGGGCGGAGGCGCTTGAGCAGCTGCTGGAGCTCCTTTTCCGCCTTCGGGTTGCTGGTGTAGGCGCGGGCCGGGAGAACGCCGGTCAGCAGGGCGAAGACAACTGCAAGTTGAGCGACGGCTCCCCTCATTTGCGTTCTCCCAGCTTGACCTTGACGGTCAGCCGTTGGTTGGTCTTGTCGATGAAACGGCCCTTGACCTCGTCGCCGTCGGCCAACGAGTCGAACAACCGTTCCAGGTCCTCCTTGGAATCGATGCGTTGATCGTTGATCTCGAGGAAGCGGGTGCGGCCGCGGCGCAGCAGTTCGACGTCGACAACGTCGCCGGGGCTGAGTTGATCGACTTCGGCGAGGATGTGTTTCCAGGCGGTTACCGGGCGGCCGTTGAATTTCGTGATGATATCGCCCCGGCGGAGGCCGGCGCGGCCGGCCGGGGAATCGGCGACCACATAGCTGAGGACGACTTCGTCGGCCAGCAGACTCTTCGTCTCCGGCGCGAAACCGACGAAGGCGCCGTGCAGACGGTCCGTGCTTTTCCCGCGCTTCATCGCCGGGAGCGCCTTCAGAAGTTGATCGCCGCGGGCCGCAAAGCTGACGCCGGAATTCGGGGCCACCTGCCACTGCAGAATTTCGTCGGCAGAGAAAATGCGCCCCATGGTCGGGCCGGGCGTCATCGGGTTGAGGGCGAGGCCCAGAATGCGGCCGCGGCGGTCGAGAATAAGGCCGCCGGAATTGCCGTAGTTGATCGGGGCGTCAAACTGAAACCGCTGGGCCCGGGCGCGATCCGCGGCGCTGACCATGCCGCTGTTCAGCGTATAGCCGACCGGTCCTTCGGCGACGCCGAGGACGCCGCAGGCACTGCCTTCCGTCGGCTTGGCGACCAGATCTTCAAGGCGGACGGCAGGCAGGGCCCGGGCTTCGACCTTCAGCAAGGCAAGCCCCAGCGGACGGTGGCGGGCGACAATGCGGGCCGGCACCAGCTTGCCGTTCGGCAGTCGTGCCCGGATCCGTTTCACCCGGTTCGTCGCCAGGCGATACTTGCTTTTGTCGAATGCGGTCATCTGGTCGACGTCGACGGCGAACTTGAGTTGGCGCAGGCCGTCCTGCCGATGGATCCAGATCCGGTCGGCAGCGAGATTGAACTGACTGGTGAGGATGTAGCCGTCGGCGGAGATGACCACCCCGGTGACGCAGCCAGGCGGCCGGCGTACATGCTGGTTCGTTGCCAGAACGGCGTCGGCCTGATAGAATTTGTTGACCAACTCCTGTTGCTCGTCGGTGGTCATGCGGTCGAATCCGTTGACGGTGTCGAGGAAGGCCTGGACGCGCCTTCGGGGCATGTCCTCCGGCGGATGGGTGCGGTCGACGAGCAGGGGGATGAGAGCGCGGCTGAAGCCGCGGGCATAGCCGGCCAGGCCGCGCGCCATGGGGCTGTTCTCGGCCAGCGGTTCGATCAGCGGCGTTTCGGACAGTGTCACGTTGCCGCTTCGCAGGGCCTTGAGTTCCCGGCGCAGTTCGGTGATCGGGATCGCCACGCCCTGCCAGCGGCACGGCGAGTAGCTGAGCGAGATGACGCCGACCAGCTGCCCGCGGCTGTTCAGCAGCGGCCCGCCGTCCTGACCGGGGTTGATGGCGGCGTCGGTCTCGATGGCCAGCCCGGCATAGGAACTCTGGGTGTCGATGCTCTTGACGGGATAGAGCCCGCTGATGTTGCCGACGCTGAACGAGGCGTGGGCGCCGAGGCGGATCATGTTGTGCGGATTCCCGAAGGTGTAGGCGTTCTCGCCGATGACCGGCAGTTTCGCCGCCACCGGCATGAAGGGCAGCGCGCGGCCGTCGGCTTTGAGCAGCGTGCTTTCCAGCTTCTCGTTGATCTCGACAATGGTCGCGTCCAGTACCCGATGGTTGGTAAGGTGGATCCGGATCTTCACGGCGCCCTGGGGAACAACTGTGGTGGACGTCAGGATATAGCCGTCGGCACTGATCAGGGCGCCCGTGCCGTAGTAGCGGAAGTACTCGGTGGTCTGGCAGTAGATGCCGACGGTGGCGGCGTTGCCGCGGGCGGCGATCTTCTGGTAGATGGCGGACTTGCGTTCGAGCGCTTTCAACGCCGGCCCGGCGAGCAGGTGGACTGTCGTCAGCCAGAGCAACAGAACGACAAGGGCACAACGTGGCGGCGGGAAGTCCGGCACCGCCGGGCGGACCGACGGCGGGCGCCGGGGCGCCGGTTTCGGGACGGACTCAGTCTTGCGGATCGGCATCGGTTTCAGCTTGGGGTTCGGGTTCGCTTTCCTTTACTTTGACGACCACAACCCGGGCACCCTTAACCGCCTTCACACGGATTCTCTCCCCCTGATGAATATACTCCCCCAGACTGACCACATCGACGCGCCGGTTTTCGATCGTGGCGATGCCCGACGGCCGCAGGTCGGTGGCGGCAATGCCCGCGGCGCCGACCAGACCGATGTTCTTCGATTCGTTCGAGCCGCTGTAGCCGGCCTCCCTGGTCTCGGCGTGATCCAGGACCAGCTTGCGGAACATCACGGTCTTGGGCAGCCATTTGCGCAGCAGGAAAAACGCCACGGCCGCCAGTACGATCATCACGACCAGATTCAGCAGGGCGCGCTGCAGGTAGAAGTCAATGCGATCGACAAGCGGGTCCAGACCCGGCACGGACCGCGGCAGGCGCGGCACCATCATCCAGACCAGACCGCCCAGAATGCAGCCGATGCCCGTGATGCCGCAGACGCCGAAGCCGGGGATGACAAAAATCTCCAGGCCCAGCAGCACCAGGCCGAGGAGGATCAGGATGAGCTCGCCCCAGCCGGCCAGCCCGGCAATGTGATGGCCGAAGAACGCCGCCGCCAGACAGGCAACTCCGAACAGCCCCGGAACGCCGAACCCCGGCGTGTTGAGCTCGATGTAGATGCCGATGATCGCCAGGACGATGAACAGCGGCGCGAGCATTGTCAGAAACCGCGCGATCTTGTCGGCAATCCCGACTTTGACCTCCAGCATTTCGGCCTGGTCCAGGCCCTTGATCTGCAGCAGTTCGCGCATGTCCTTGACCACGGCATGGGCGTGCAGCGGCTTGCCGTCCGGCATGATCTCGGCGGCTTCCCGGGCGGTCATCGTCAACAGCTCGCCCTGTTTGCCGCCGGCGCAGATCAGCTTCTCCCCATACTGCAGCTCAAACTCCGCGTCGATCATGGCAACGCCGACTTCCTGGCGGTAGCCGTTGTTCTGCGCCATCGTCCGTACCATGGATCGCAGGTACGACTGTATCTTTTCCCGCTCGACGGCGCCCATCTTCTGGACGCCGCCGGGGCCCATGAAGATCGGGGCGGCATCGCCGATCTGGCTGTTGGCGGTCATGTAGATCCCCTGCGTCGAAAAGCTGAGCAGGGCGCCGGCGCTGATGGCGTCGCCGACGACATAGAGATAGACCGGCACGTCGATCTCGTTGATAATGCCGATGATCTCCTGCAGAACGTCAACGCGGCCGCCGGGGGTGTCCATGCTGATGATCATGGCGCGGATGCTTTTGTCCCGCTTGATCTGTCGCTGGGCGCGACGGAACAGATAGAGGAGCGGTTGGTTGAATTCCTGGTGCAGGTCGACGACGAGGAAGCGGTCGTTCTTGCCCTTGAGATCGGGGAGCGGCGAGTCTTTGAACGGCGTGCGCTGTTCCATGATCTTGGGTACCGCCGCCGGCTCTTCTTTTTCCGGTTCTGCGGGTTCTGGTTTCTCGCCCGGCAGCGGAATATCGATCTGCGCCAGGACCCGGGGTTCAAGCAGGGCTTCGGGAACCGAACAGAGTATTGCCCCGAACACGAGCAGGGCGCTCCAGGCGCGGAGGCGAGAGCGATTCCGGTGGGTCATTAGTTTCATGCGGCAGTGTTCCTCTACATCACGTCAGGCATCGTCGGCGGCGGCCGCCGCCGGCTCTTCGTCGGCGGCATCGTCGACCGGCGGCGCCGGCGCCAACCCTTCTTTCCCGGTGTACCCCTGATGTTGCCGGAGCTTATGATCGGCAATCTGGATCGCGGCGAAAACGATTGTCTGCACAATGGCCAGCAAGGGCCAGAGCCACATGCCGCGGGCCTCGCGCACGTCGATCTCCACGCGCGTCGAATAGAACGCCAGAGGCAGCAGGCCGGCAACAAACCAGGAGATCGTCAGCCCGAAGCAGGCCGGAAAACGCCAGTGAAAACCGCGGGCGAGATCGAAAATGAAGAAGATCACAAAGCCCAGCAGATACGGGTGCAGCAGGCCGCCGACATGGCCTTCGCTGTAGACAAAATCATAGAAGGGCTGGTAGATCACCATCGCCAGCGGCGAAATGCAGGCCAGCACTGCCAGAAAGAGCATCCGCGGCGGCGCCGGATAGGCGTGCTCGCGCTCCTGCATGCGCGTCAGCACTTTGGTTTGTCCGACGATCGCCAGGATGACAAACAGCAGGAGTTGGACACCGGCCAGGAACAGCGAGCCGAACCCGCCGTCGCCCTCGCCGGTAACAATGGGCGCCAGCCCGCGCAGCCAGATCTGGACGGCGGCCCAGATCCACGGGACCAACAGCAGCAGGGTGCCGTTGCGCAGCGTTGATTTCGAGCGGGTCAATGTGTAGGCCTGCTTCCGCTGGACGAATTCATGCGCCTCCTGGAGCAGGTGCGGCGGCGCCAGCTCCGGCGGGATGCACATGAAGTCATCCCAGGCGCGGGACGCTTTGGAGATCTTGCCGGCGCGCTCCAGTTCCGCGGCCGTATTGTAACGGTTGACGATCTCCTTGTTGGTGGCGCGCTTGAGCCGGTCCAGCAGGTCGCGCCATTTGCGGGACTCGCCTTCCTTCAGGATCAACAGGGAGTTACGGATGTCGTCCCACTGGTTGCGTTTGATCCAGTCGTGGATGTTGTCGTCAATCGTATTGATCAGGACCTTGTCGATCTTCATAATGCGCTCATGCGCGGTCAGGTCCTCCTGGGCCGGGTTCATCTCGCTGTAGTCCGCCGGCAACCGGAATTTCGACATCTTCCGGATCATACTCAGCGCGCGCGAGTATTCCTTGTCCCGGATCGAGGCCTCGATCTCGTCAATGGCGCGTTCGCGTTCCTCAACCTGCTGTTTACAGGTGTTGAAGAGCCGCACGCGGCGGTCTCCGAGTTCGCCGCCTTTCCAGGGCGGCACGGTATTGATAATCTCCAGGGCGCGGGAATGGCAGTTCATGCCGGTTGCCAGGCCGGCTTCAGTGAGCATCTTGTCCAGCGCCGCCAGGATATCCATCAACTGCGAGTTGATCGCGCCGCAGACCTCTTCGCCGAAAATCTGGTTGAGCGCGGTAATGCTGCTGGCGAATTTCTCGAGATTATGTTCCTCGTGTGAACGGGTGGCGGATTCCACCAGCATTTTGCGCAGGGCCGTGATCAACTCGGAATGCTTGACCACAGTGTCGAAGTCGGGGTTCTCCGACAGGCATTCCTCCGGAACCAGTTCCTTCAACTGCTTGGCCATGTCGACGGCCTTGGGGATGTTGAAGACGCGCAGCGCGGAGTCCAACTCCATCACCAGGTTGCGGCGCTGCAGGACGATCTCATGCCATTCCTTGGCCAGGTCCTTGGCTTCCTGATTCTTCTTGGTCAGCGGCTTGATCACGGCCAGGGCTTTCTCGAACTCCAGGAAACTGGCGTGGTTCTTCGCCGAGAGCAGGATACTGGCGGATTCCTCCGCCAGTTGAATGTCCTCGCCGCAATTCGGGCAGAACTGGACGCCGACCTTGATGTCGGCGCCGCAGAGCTTGCAGGTCTGCATGCCGCTGGCGCCGCAATGCACGCAGAAGTTCGCGCCCATCGGACTGTAACGTTCGCATTCCGGGCATTGCCAGCCGTCCGGGATGACGTCCGATGTATGTTCCGAAGTCGATGGGCTTTCCTGGCCGGCGTCGACGTCGGCCTCGTCGGCCCCGTCTTCGTCGGCGCCGGCGTTGCGGATGGCGTTGGCGAACTCCTTGGCGGTGGCATAGCGGTCGCTGGGTTTCTGGCTCAGCGCCTTGGCGATGATCCGGCTGTAGGGCTGCGGCACATCGGATTCGCGGAAAAACCGCGGGATGCGGCCGGAGAGCACGAACCAGAAGACGCCGCCCAGGGCATAGATGTCGGCGGCGATGCTGACCGCCTTGATGTCCCCCCACTGCTCCGGTGCGGAGTATTCCGGCGTCCCCAGCATGGTACCTTCGAGGGTAATCTCTTCGGTCTTGCTGATGTCGATCGGCCGGGCCAGGCCGAAGTCCGCCAGTTTCGGCTCCATATCTTCGGTGAGCATGACGTTGGAGGGTTTGATGTCGCGGTGCAGGGTGCCGTGGCGATGGGCGTAGTCCATGGCGCTGCACAGCTTGACCATGATCTCCTTCGCCATCTCCGGGTCCATCGGTCCCTTGATCTTGATGTACTGATCCAGGTTTACCGGCATGGCCGGGTCGAAACGTTCTTCCGTCTTCTCGATGGCCGGGCCGGCGACGTATTCCATCGTGATGTAGCCGACCTGGTCGTCCTGGCCGATATCGTAGACGTTGACAATGTTCACATGCCCGAGGGACGCGATTGTCTGGGCCTCCCGCAGGAATCGCCGCTGGACGATCTTCATGTTCTGCGACTTGAAGACCAACCGTTTGATGGCGACGTGGCGTTGGAGTCGGGTGTCGCGCGCTAACAGTACGACCCCCATGCCGCCGCGGCCGATAACGCGCATGACTTCATAGCGATCGGCGATCATGCGGGGGATGTCGTCGCCGAGGTCGGGGTCGGGGGCTTCCGGATTCGGATCGACCTTGGTCTGGTCTTCCTTGTCGGGCGGGGGCGGCGCTGCCGCCGGCGCCTCGGCGTCGGGTGCTGCCGCCGGTTTGGGGGTCTCGGCCGCGGGCGCGGCCGGCGGGGGGGCTGCTTTCGCTTCGGGGGCTGCCGGCGCCGGTTCCGGTTTGGCGGACGGCGGTTCGGGGGTTGCCGCCGCGGGTTCCGGTTTGGCCGCGGCAGGCTGGGTTGCCGGGGGCGCCGCCGTCGCCCTGGCGCCGTGCGTGGAGGCCGCCGACTTCTGGGTGATCAGTTTGAACTGCACGTCTGCCGGCAGGCGCTCCAGTTCTTCCTGGCTGATTTCGCGGACGTTGGTCTGGCCGGGAGGAATCTCGACGGCGGCATCGCTGGGCGGCGGGATATTGTTCTTCGGGGTCGGCGCCGGGGCGCTCTCAGCCGCGGGCGGCGGCGTGGTCAACGGCGGGCCCGGCGGCGGGTCATTGCTTGTCTCCTCCCCGCCCAATGGAATCTGCACGTCCAACTTCTTGAGAACGCGCTTCTTATCATTCCTGCCCTCGGGTGTTGAATCCGACATGCTCCTGCTTCCCAGCTTGGCGCGGCTTCTGGTCCCCGCCCAGTTCCCGGTTCCAACCCTGGAACCGGCCTCCTACGCCGCGGTTGTCAATCAGACCTCGTATCGGTTGAACCCAAGCGAAATCCAAGGCTCTCCGTACCCCTAATTATATGATGGAACCGGGGGATTTTCAATCGTTTTCGCCTAAAGCGATTTGAATCCGAGGGCGCCATGGTATCTTAGCCCTTTCCGTCCGCCGTGCGGACTTCTGAACACCGTCTTACGCCCACGGAGCAAGCATGGATTACCGCCTGGAAATCTCGCCGTTACCAGGGTCCCCCGACCCCCGTGCCAACTCGGTTCGCAGCCGGGCCGCACAATTTCTCGAACTCTCCCTCGACGCGGTCCGGACCCGCGATGTCTATACCATCAGCGCCGATCTCAAACCCGAACAGATCACTGCGATCGCCGACGAAATCAACAATCCGGTCATCCAGCAGTATCGCCTGAACCAGTGCGACGCCGACTGCGACTGGCTGATCGAGGTCGGCTTCCTGCCGGGCGTCACCGACAACGTCGGGCGGACGTCCAAGGCCATCATCCGCGATATGGTCGGCCGGCGACTCGAAGGCGAGGAAGACGTCTTCAGCAGCGTCGAATATCTGATTGACGCCGACCTCGCCGCCGATCAGGTGCGGCGGATCGCGGTCAGCCTGTTGGCCAACCCGCTGATCAACAGCATTCGCATTCATGACCGCGAGGCCTGCCGGACCGGCCGGATTCCGGCCAATACCCCGCGCTTCAGCGCCACGGAAGAGGTCGAAGTCAAAACCTTCGATCTGGAAGTGCCCGATGCCGAGCTGATCCGCATCAGTGAAGCCGGGATCCTGGCGTTGAGTCTTGAGGAGATGAAGACCATCCAGGCCTACTTCCGGCAGCACGGCAACGACCCGGATCGCCAACAGCAGGGACTGGGACCGGCCCCCACCGATGTGGAACTCGAAGCCCTGGCCCAGACCTGGTCCGAACACTGTAAACATAAGATCTTCGACGCGGTTATCGACTATGTCGACGACGAAACGGCAACGACCGAGACAATCACCAGTCTTTACAAGAGCTGTATCAAGAAGAGTACCGCGGAGATCGCCCGGCGCGTGGACTGGCTGTTGTCGGTGTTCAAAGACAACGCCGGCGTCATCGCGTTCAACGACAAGGTCGACCTGGTCTATAAGGTGGAAACCCACAACAGCCCGTCCGCCCTCGATCCCTACGGCGGCGCCATGACCGGCATCGTCGGCGTCAACCGCGACCCGATGGGAACGGGGCAGGGCGCCAATATGCTGGCCAACGTCTGGGGCTATTGTCTGGCCTCGCCCTATACCGACCCGGCCGACGTGCCGGAAGGGCTGCTGCACCCCCGGATCATCCGCGACGGCGTCCATGACGGCGTTATCGAAGGCGGCAACCAGAGCGGCATTCCCTACGTCTACGGCTGGGAGTTCTTTGATGAACGCTACCTGGGCAAGCCGCTGGTCTTCTGCGGCACCGTCGGGACCCTGCCGAAAACAGCCAACGGCAGAAAGGGCTACGAGAAGTCCATCGAGACCGGCGACCTGGTGGTCATGGCCGGCGGCCGGATCGGCAAGGACGGCATCCACGGGGCAACGTTTTCCAGTGAAGAACTCCATACCGACTCCCCTGTCCAGGCCGTGCAGATCGGCGACCCGATCACCCAGAAGAAACTCTACGATTTTACCATGGAAGCCCGCGACAAGGGGTTGTACCGCTTCATTACCGACAACGGCGCCGGCGGCCTTTCCTCCAGCGTCGGCGAGATGGCGAGTGAGTGCGGCGGCGTCTTTCTCGATGTCGGCAAGGCCCCCCTCAAATATGCCGGTCTGCAGCCGTGGGAGATCTTGCTGTCGGAAGCGCAGGAACGGATGTCCTACGCCGTGCCCACCGACAAGATCGAGGAGTTCAAGGCGCTCGCCGAACGGCGCGAAGTCGAAGTCACCGTCATGGGGGAATTCAACGATTCCGGCAAGATCCATGTGGGGTACAACGGCAAGACCATCGCCTACCTGGATATCGATTTCTTCCACGAAGGCTGCCCGCGGATGGCGCTGAAGGCCCACTGGGTGCCGCCGCAGCACGAGGAACCCGAGGCGGATCTCGACGATCCGGCGGCCGCCATCAAGGACCTCCTCGGCAGGCTCAACCTCTGCTCCAACGAGAGCAAGGCCCGCCGGTACGACCACGAGGTCAAGGGACTTAATGTCGTCAAACCCTATGTCGGCGTCGAGAACGATGTGCAGTCCGACGCCTGCGTCTTCATGATCGAACCGCTGAGCCGGGAAGGCGTGATCACCACTGCCGCCATCCTGCCGCGATATTCGGATATCGACACCTATCACATGGCTGCGTCGGTGATCGATCTGGCCGTGCGCCGGACCATCGCCGTCGGCGGCAGGCTCGGCCATATCGCCGGCCTCGACAACTTCTGCTGGCCCGATCCGGTGGAGAGCGAGAAAACCCCGGACGGCCAATACAAGCTGGCCCAGCTCGTGCGCGCCAACAAGGCGTTGTACGATATGACGACCGCCTACAATGTCCCCTGCATCTCCGGCAAAGACAGCATGAAGAACGACAGCACCCGCGGCGGCCGGAAGATCTCGATCCCGCCGACCCTGCTGTTCTCGACCATCGCCAGGATGGACGATGTCAGCAAGGCCGTGACGCTCGATGTTAAGCGGGTCAAGGATCTGGTCTATGTGCTTGGCGAAACGGCCGCTGAACTCGGTGGCGGCGAGTACTACGCCATGCTGGGCGCCATCGGCAACAAGGTGCCGACGGTGAATCCAAAGCAGGCGCTGTCGCTGTACGACGCCGTCTCCAGGGCGACGGCAGCGGAGATCTGTCATTCCATCCATACCCCGGCGGCGGGCGGCCTGGCCGTTGCCTTCGCCCGCAAATGTCTGGCCGGCCGGCTCGGCATGGTCGTCGACCTCGCCGAAATCCCCGGCGCCGACGGCCTGGATCTGGCGGCGCTGCTCTTCAGCGAATCGAACTCGCGTTTCGTGGTAACCGTGGCCGTTGATCGGCGGGAGGAATTCGAGACGATGATGGCCGGCCAGCCCTGCGCCTGCGTCGGAAGAACCGTCAGACAGAACTGCCTGACGTTGAAGCGCGGCGATGCCGTCGTCGCCGAACTGGCCGTCGACGATATGCTGCAGGCGTTCAAATCCGGCCTGGCCTACGAGTAGGAGTAGAAAGCAGATTGTGAGTAGTGAGTTGTTCTGCGATACCGGACGACTGAACCCCGAGACGGGCCAGAGAGGCCCTGTGGCTGCCGACCGGCAGCAGTGAAATGTCAACCCTGACCCCTGCCAATCAATATGACCGCTAAAGCACTTGTTATTACGGGTCTCGGCCTGAACTGCGAAGTCGAAACCGCGGTTGCCTTCGAAGCCTGCGGCGCTGAGGCCGATCAAATCCATTTGACGGATCTGCAGCAGGACCTGAACCGGCTGCATGAGTATCACGCGCTCGCCTTTATCGGCGGCTTCTCCTTCGGCGACCACCTCGGCGCCGGCACCGTTTTCGCCAGCCGCGTCAAGCACCACCTGGGGGCGGAACTGCGACAGTTCATTGCCGACGGCAAACTCGTCATCGGCATCTGCAACGGCTTCCAGACACTGGCCCGCATGGGCCTGGTGCCGGCGCTGGATCAGGAGTATTTCGCCGTGCAGTCGGCCTTGGCCCAGAACGACCAGGGCGTCTTTCGCGACGACTGGGTCATGCTCAAGGGCAACCCGGAATCGCCGTGCGTGTTTACCAGAGGCGTCGATCTGCTGCCGTTGCCGATCCGTCATGGCGAGGGCAAGTTCGTCACTCTCAACCAGGAAGTCCTGGACCGCATTGAAGCCAACAACCAGGTGGCGGTTCGCTATGCCGACCCGATTTCCGGCGAGCCGACCGATGAATTTCCGCATAACCCGAACGGCTCGACCAACGCCATCGCCGGCATCTGCGATCCGACCGGCCGGGTCTTCGGGCTGATGCCCCATCCTGAAGCCTACATGTCGCCGTACAACCACCCGCACTGGACCCGGCAGAAGTTGAACGCCGTCCTCCCTGAGAAAGGACTGGGCCTGAAAATCTTTCAGAACGCGGTCGACTACATCGAGTCCAATCTGTTGTAGGAGCGGGCTTGTGCCCGCGGCCATCCGCGGCCACGCCGCGATTCCGGTGAATGCGGCGCGCGCCCCGGTACCAAGGGTCCGCGCGGAAATAACTTCACATTTTGAGAGACTTTCAAGAGTCGCGT